>CAJTYS010000005.1 GCA_910583765.1 uncultured Eubacteriales bacterium
GAATGTTGTAAGAAAAGTTCACTTTTAACTTGTACTTTTTCTTGACATAGTACCAGCTTGTTCAGCAGTTCGTTCAGCGATTGCTGCCTGATTCCTAGAAGATAGGACAAATCCTTAGTCGTGATTTCCGGCTGGATCTTCAGCATAGCAAGAACGCGGCCCTGCCCCCTTGTCGAATCAGCAAAGGGTCCAGATTCCGCCTGACTGAACATCTGGCGGCGTTTCATGAGCCATTGCAGCGTGGACAGTTTTTCATAAATAATCATATATATATCATCCATATTATCATTCCTCCTTTTGTACAGGTACTTGTTAATTTTGATTATACAGGTACCAATTGTATTTGTCAACTCCTTTTATAAAAAACAAGGGAACATTGCTCTTTTCCGTGTTCCTAGCTGGTTGACCTGGCTGCGCCATTATGTTATAGTTTTTCTACTCATAGTGTGGCATATAAGAATTCAAGGAGTTGATTCACAATGAAAATAATTGAGACACAAGGGCTTACCTATATTGAGCCGTTGGGTGAAAACTGCGAGTGGTATTGGGGAACCGATTACAGACACGGAGATTTGTATGAGGCCGAGGAAGTATATCAAAATCATGATCCTGTAACTTGTAATCGCCTTGTATTTGTCCATTATCCTGATGGCCGGATCATTGAACCGATGAAAGGAAAGGCTGGGCAATATTTTGGGAACCCGATCTCATATAATGGAAAAATACAAATCTTATTGGCCGATTTTCCGAAATCATCGCTCCATATTTTCCAATATGATGATACCGTAAATCAAGTCACCGAGACGATTTCACTGCCTCTGACAACGGTGAAGGACTGTTACAATCTGCTGCTGCGGCAAGCCCCTTTGATGCTTACCCGGCAGGCGAACGATGGGAAGTTTCAAATCATTTGGCCGGAAAAAGTTGAATTTGACATTGGCGAAACCGAGAGCTTTTACGAAAAAAAAGAAGACAAGTTGTTTTTCTGTCGGTGGTATGAAGACCCCGATTATAGAGAAGAGATCGTTGTCCGAAAGTATCCTACTGGCGAAATTTTAGAGGTCATTCCAGGCGCCTGGAGAAAAATGCCGGATGGTCAGACATGGATTTTGCGGTAAGGAAAATCCAGGGGAGGGGCCAGATTTTATCCGCCCCCCTTCCCATGAAATGATTATCGATCGGTTTGTTTAAAATGATTTTTTCGAGCATTCGCTTGGGCTACACGCCTTTCTTCGCTGTCATATGTTCGATCTCGATCTCAATCGCGACCGCGTTGTCCCATTCCGCTTTGATGTATTTTTTCCCGCCTTCCATAAATTCCGCAGAATATTTCGTCACAATGGCTTCCAGCGCTTTCTGCTTTTCTGCGTCGTTTTCCAAAACTCGGGCTTTTCCAAAGATGATGACACTGGCGAACAGGGAATTGAACTCCTCAGGGATGATTTCGTCCTTGGCGACAACGCTGAAAGACACCTTTTCGTTTTTTCTAACGCAGTCCAGTTTATAACCCTCATTAGCGCCATGGAAATAAATTTTCCCGTCCGCGTAAGCGAAGTTGACTGGCACGGAGTATGGATAACCTTCTTCTCCGGTCAGGGCAAGGGCCCCATTGGTGCATTTTTCTAGCATCGCCACGGCTTCTTCACGGGACAGCTGCTGATCCTTTAGTCTCATTTCTCTGAACATTATTTGTTCCTCCTTTGACTTTGATGCATAAACGATATAATAGAATCAGGGTTTGCGCAAGGCCTAACCAGATACTTTTTGGCGGCCACTAAACTTGACAAGTACATATGGCTAGAAGTTCGTCAGAAAAAGTGTGGAATATAGATAGAAATTCATCAGAAAAAATGTATAGTTTGATTGAGAATTCATCGAAAAATTTGTCGATATTTCCTATATAACAAAAAATCCCCCACACACGCAAATTCCCCTATACAAACTTCACCCAAACTGTGTTAAAATGAGAAGATTGAAAGGAACCATGAAAAACGAGGTACGAAAACACATGAGCAAAGCAATCATTGCGATCGATAAAAGCAGGTCCTATCGGGTCTACCTGACCATCACCACAGATCTGGTAGAACAAGCGAGAACCATACATCAAACCACGTCTCTGGCCACTGCGGGCCTGGGCCGGGTCCTGACAGCCGCGGGACTGATGGGGATCATGCTGAAAAACCCACAGGACAAATTGACCGTTCAGTTCAAAGGTGACGGCCCGGCACAGCAGATTTTGGCCACTGCCAATGGAGAAGGCCAGGTAAAAGGCTACATCGCCAACCCTGGAGTGGAACTGCCCCTGACAAAAGAGGGCAAGCTGGACGTAGGCGGCTCTCTGGGGATTGGCGACCTGCGGGTCATCAAGGACTTGGGGCTGAAAGAACCCTATATCGGTACCATTGCCCTGGTCAACGGAGAAATCGCCGAAGACCTAACCGCGTATTTCTACATTTCCGAACAGCAAAACACATCCGTGGCCCTAGGCGTGCGCATCGAACGGGACCACACTGTGGATGCGGCTGGCGGGATGATCATACAAATGCTGCCTGACGCGGAAGAGGGCGCGATCGATGCGCTGGAAGCCATGATCGGGAAGCTGCCGCCTCTGACCACTGTTATCCAGCAAATCAACCAAAACGCTGTGGGAAAAACCGAGACAGGAATGATCCAGGCTCTGCTGGAGGAAATTTTCCAAAGCCTTCCTCAGGAATATCAGCCTGAAATCCTGGAGACCAGAGACATCCAGTGGTGCTGCGACTGCAGCAGACAGCGGTTGGAACGGGCCCTCATGTCCATTGGGGAAAAAGATCTGAAAGAGATTCTGGAGGAAGACGGACAGGCGGAACTGCAATGCCAATTCTGTCTGAAAAAATATCACTTTAACAGGGAAGACCTGGAAAACATGTTGGAGGTCATGACAAAATGAAAGACATTATGATGCGGATCATCGGCACGCAGTTAAATGAAGATTGGGAAGAAGATCAGATGGAATTCATTACAGAGGGCAAGCTTTATGAAAAAGGCGAAGCCATGTACCTGCTGTACGATGAAACGGAAATATCCGGACTGCCCGGCTGCAAGACCCGTCTCAAGCTGAAAGACGGGGTGATCAAAATGAAGCGGGTGGGAAAAAACATCGGCATTGACACCGAGATCCAGTTTGAGAAAGGAAAGCGCTACACTGGTTATTACGACACGCCTTACGGCGCCATTGAAATGGAAGTCCTGACCAACCACATTGAAAACACCTTGTCACCTGATGGCACAGGAACGCTGAACATTGATTATGACATTAGCCTGAAAGGACTGCTGGAAGGGCGCAACAAACTGAACATCCAATTGATGTAAGGCGCTTTTTTATTTTTTATATATAACAAAGGAGGCCACGGACCATTATGATGAAACCTAGAACCGTAAAGATCATCGCCATCGCGATCATCGCTGCCATGGTAGTCACAAGCGTTGTAGGCGCGGTCGTATTTTTGTAGAACTGAATTTGTGGAGCCAAAGAGAACCAAGAGGAGAGGAGCGAAATGGAAAAAATAGGATTTGATGCGGAAAAATATATCGAGGAACAGTCTAAATACATTTTAAAGCGGATCAACGAAGGCCACAGCGAGCGGCTGTATCTGGAATTCGGCGGTAAGCTGGTCCACGACAAACACGCCATGCGCGTGCTTCCGGGCTTTGATGAAAACGCTAAGATCAAGCTGCTGCATAGGGTAAAGGATCAGGCGGAGATCATCATCTGCATTTACTCAGGCGACATCACCACCAGCAAGACTCGAGCGGATTTTGGCATTACATATGACCTGGAAGTGCTGCGGCTCATTGACACTTTCCGCAAATATGAACTGAAGATCAACAGCGTGGTCGTCACCAGATACGAGGACGACGCGCCTGCGGTCGATATGTTTCTCAACAAGCTCCAGCGAAGAGGCATCAAAACCTACAAACATCGATTCACAAAGGGATACCCCACAGACGTGGAAACCATTGTCAGCGATGAAGGCTACGGCGCGAACCCGTATATTGAAGTGGAAAAACCTTTGGTCGTAGTCACTGGTCCGGGAGGCGGCAGCGGAAAACTGGCCACATGTCTTTCCCAGCTGTACCACGATTACAAGCGGGGCACAAAAGTGCGCTATGCGAAATTCGAGACATTCCCTATTTGGAACATCCCTTTGAAACATCCGGTGAACATCGCTTATGAAGCGGCCACAGCGGACCTGCGGGACGTGAACATGATCGACTCCTTCCATTTAGAGGCTTATGGAGAAACCGCGGTCAACTACAACCGTGACCTGGAAGTTTTCCCAGTGGTCAAGCGGATCATAGAAAAAATCACAGGTGAAGAATCAGAGTACAAAAGTCCCACTGACATGGGGGTCAATAGAGCGGGCTTTGGCATCATAGACGATGAAGTCGTGCAGCATGCGGCTTGCCAGGAAATCATCCGCAGGTATCTGACCGCGCTCTGCGATTATAAGAAGGGCAAGATCGATGACGCTGCTTTGGAGCGCTCCAAACTGCTGATGGACAACTTGGATCTGAAGGTGGAAGACCGGACCGTGGTGCAGCCTGCCCGAGATTATGCGGAACACAAGAGAAATTCCAACGAACGCTATGAAAACGTGGTGGTCATGTCTCTGGAACTGCCAAACGGGACAATCGTCACAGGACGCAGTTCCCGCCGCATGGTAGCGTCTGCGGCAGCTGTCCTCAATGCCATCAAAATGATGTGCGGCATGGCGGACGGCATCCATCTGATTTCGCCTAATGTGCTCAAAGGGATCCAGGACATGAAAACCGATATCCTGCGCAGAGAAAAGGCCAGTCTGCATTGCGAAGAGATCCTCAGCGCATTGACCATTTCCGCTACTACCAATCCGTCCGCGGAAGTGGCCCTCAGCAAACTGCCGGGCCTTCGAGGATGTCAGGCGCACTGCACGGCCATCCTCAGCGACAGCGATGAACAGACGCTAAAGGCTCTGGGCATCGATGTGACATGTGACCCGGAATACATTACGAATAACCTTTACTTTGGGTAAAAATAGAAAGGAGACCATTCTCCATGGTGGAAAAGAGATTTGAAGAAATTATACAAAGGATAACCAACCCACGGGAACTGCGGCTCAACAACATGCTGGACCCATATTTCCTGGGCGCGGATGAAGAAGAGCAAACCTCAGAGATCCTATTTTGCACGCAAGACTGGGAACGAAACCAGAGAAATGAAATACACGGCGGCGCCATTGCTTCCATGTTCGATACGGCTATGGGCGTGACCGCGGCGGCCTTTGGCACTGGCAATGTTTCCACCGCTGACCTGCAGGTCAGCTTTATCCGGCCGTTTTTAAGCGGCGCGTTCATTTTTTCCGCGCAGATCACCAGCATTGGGAAGACCTTGATCCGAGCTACCTGCGTGGCCAGGGAAAAGCAAAGTGGAAAGATCGTTGCCACGGCTTCGGGAACCTTCGTGCCGTTTAAGAAATAAAGGAGTAATATGTACGCAAGATATATTGTGCTGTTCGCTATTTTGTTCACTGGATATTTTTTGCGCAAGATTAACTTTTTAGACGATGACATGAACCACGGTCTCAACAAATTCATCGTCTATTTTGCGTACCCCTGTATGATCGTCCACAATCTGGGGACGCTGGAAATGAACAGCAGGCTGATCGTGAATTTTCTGCTGATGCTGGCCATGTCCCTGGCAGGATTTTTTATTTACGCCGGAGCCATGTGTCTTTACAGCAAGGCCAGGAAAATCCCTAAGGATATTTCTCATATCGTGGAGTTTTCCGCGGTTTCGCCCAACAACGGGTTCATGGGTTTCCCAATTTCCCTGCTGTTCTTTGGTGAAGAGGGGCTGTTCCTTATGCTGGCCCACAACGCTGCCATGAACTTTTTCTTTTTCACCTACGGTCTCCGCCTGCTGCGCAGGAACAAAGACGTGATCAGAAGACGCACGCCCAGATCCGTGCTGCGCTCTTTCCTAAAAGTTCTTTTTAACCCGAATATCATCGCTTTGATCATCGGGTTTCTTATCAGCGTTTTCCGTTTGGGCATACCAGGGCCAGTGGATGATTATTTGCTGTATCTGGGGAATGTTTCCACGCCAATGGCCATGATCTTCATCGGCTCCACTTTAGCTGGATGCAGTTTGCTGGAAGTCATTCGGGATCGGGTGGTCATTGAAGCCACTCTGAACAAGCTGGTGATCCTGCCGCTATTGACTTACGGTTTGGTGATTTTCCTGCCCATTGACTCCCTGATCAAGTCCATGATGGTGCTGGGCTGCTGCTTCCCTGTGGCGGCCACGGTTTCCATGCTGGCTGAGCAGGAAGGAGAAGATCAGACAGTAGCGAGCAAGGTGCTGTTTCTCAGCACCCTGATTTCCATCGGCACGATTCCTCTATCCATCATGCTGATTCAACATGTGATCTGATAGGTTAAAAAAGTTTTTGCAGTAATAATGCAAAAACTTTTATTTTGGACATAGTTTTTGAAATATATTTACAAAAACTATGGTATCGAATATAGTTTTTGCAAGTAAAAATAAAATAGATTCCCAGCCATCAGGCAGAGCCTTTAAAATATCAAGCTTTGGTAAGCCAATCCAGGACATTGAGCTGTTTGATCCCGTTATGAGAAACCATGGGGCCATAGTCCATTGTCAAAAGGTATTTCGGATTATGGTCCTGGATGGCATCTAGGGGAGCCAGCTCCCGCTCCAGTGTCTTGCCATCCGCGTCCATGAGCGTATAGGCGACTTGGTAGTACTCTTCGCCTTCCTCTCCAATGGCGATAAAATCCACCTCTGCGGAGCCGACTTTGCCAATGTAAACTTCGTATCCTCGGCGCAGCAATTCCAAATACACAATATTTTCCAGGATATGGCCGTTATCAGCCCTTTTATTGCCCAAAACGCTGTAACGCAGGCCAATGTCAGCGGCATAGTATTTGTTTCCGGTTTTCAAGTATTGCTTGCCCTTGATGTCATACCGGCTGATCTTATAGAAAATGAAGCTTTCGGTCAAAGCTTCCAAGTAGTTTTCAACAGTGTGCACTGTGATCTTTCGGCCAGCCGAGGTCATGGTGTCAGCGATTTTTTTGGTGGAACACAGGTTGCCGATGTTGTCGAACAGGAACCGAGTCACGCTTTTGAGCATTTCCACGTCAAAGATGCGCCGGCGAGCGATGATATCCTTGAGGACAATGGAATCGTAGATGCCATCCAGATATTGGCGAATGTCTTTGGGCCGTTCCAATTCCAGGGCATAGGGAAACGAGCTGTTATGGATGTAGTCCTGATACAGCTGGCTTAGATTACTGTTGTCCGGACGCGCTGACAGGAATTCCTTGAAGGATAGGGGCAGCATCTTGATTTCCACATAGCGTCCCGATAAGAGCGTCGCAAGCTCTCCTGACAACAAATGGGCGTTAGAACCGGTAATGTACACATCGCAGTTTTTCTTGATGAAAAGAGCGTCCACAGCCTTTTGAAAATCAGCGACACGCTGCACTTCGTCCAGAAAAATGTAGTTCATCTTGTCAGGTGTCAGCTGTTCTGTGACCAACTGATACAGCGCTTTGTGATCGTTGATATCCGTATATTCGCCAGCTTCCAGGTTAAAAGCGATGATTTGATAGGGCTCCACGCCGCTTTGCAAAAGATGTGCTTGATAAAGTTCAAATAGTGTGGATTTTCCGCAGCGGCGGATGCCTGTGACCACTTTGATCAAGTGTTTGTCTTGAAAATGAAGCAGGTTTTCCAAATATTCCTTTCTTGCTATCATATGCTTGCCTCCTTTTGCAATCATTATACAATAATCGTTATGAAAAGTAAAGTTTTTGCAGTGTAATGCAAAAACTTTTATTATATGAATAGTTTTTGAAGTATAATTGCAAAAATGATTTAACTCATCATGGTTTTTGTAATCTTAGTATATACATGTCGCAGAAAAGTATACTGAAAAGGGT
This sequence comes from uncultured Eubacteriales bacterium, assembly GCA_910583765.1. GTDB lineage: Bacteria > Bacillota > Clostridia > Peptostreptococcales > Anaerovoracaceae > Hominibacterium. The sequence goes on from CAJTYS010000005.1 coordinate 7,990, forward strand.
GGCGTTTATATGCTCGCTGTAAAATCCATATCCAGCGTTTCTAAGGCTCGTTTCATATGGAGAGCTGTGATATATTCCTGTAAAAAGGCGGCGCAGTCCTCTGTCTGATCCTGGAGATCCGTGAAACGCCGCAGCGTATATTCCTGATACCATTTTCTCAGCTGCAGGGGCGTGGTGTTCCAATAGAATTTAAAGTGTTTATGAAAATATTTTTTTGAGGAAAAACCGCATGCGTCAGAAATCTCTTGAATGGATTTATCCGTGTTCAGAAGCATTTTCTGTGCCTCAAAACAGCGCACATAATTGAGCATGAGCGTAAAGGAGTGAAAGGATGTGCGCTTTAGGAACTGGGACAAATAGTTTTCATTGATGTATTCCATCTGGGCCAGCTGTTTGATGGTGATTTTTTCTTTATAATGTTTCTGCGTATAAGTCAGAATGTCGATCAGCCGTTCCCGAAACTTTTTGTTTTCCTCAGAAGTCAGGTCTTCTACTGCGAACCAAAGAAAATGATCGATCAGAAGTTTGATCAGGGCATCACAGATCTTACGCCAGTCCGCTGGTGACACCTCGAATTTTTTGGAAGCGCGCATGTACGCGGCAGAGAGCAAAATATCGATGATTTGTGCCATGGCCTTTTGTTGGTGAGGAAAACAGTACCGAGTAGAGCACGAAAAATAATAGTATTGGATGGTTTCCCAATCGAATTTCGTTTCTTTCAGGTCAATATGGACAGATAAAAAAAGGTTGTCTTCCGTGGATTCAAGACAGTGGACATTTTGATGTTCCACTGTGACTAACTCGCCGGCGTTCAGTGTGGAACGCTCATGATCAATTATTACAGCGGGTTCGAGGAGCTTTTTTGTCCTGGGCAATGACAATCTTTGTCCACATTTCCTGACCAAACTTTCAAAGAACAGGAAAGTCCCATATTGGCCGATCCTAATCCTGGCAGCTTTCACTCTGGTGCTGATGAATTTGGACTTCTCCATGCTATTGACCATCACGGCTCCTCTGGGTTTGCTTTGCTACGTGGTGCTGGCATTTGTCTTCGTTAAGCTCAGGAAGAAATATCCTCTTGAAAAGCGGGGCAACGTGTATCACGTAAAAGGCGGCAAGCCGATCATCGCCTATATGGTGCTTTGTCCGATCATTGTCGGTATCGCTGGCCTTTATGTCAATGGAACAGAATATTTCCTAGTAGGTTTTGTGTCTATCTTTTCAGGGATCATAGCCTATGTGATTTTCAAGTGGGTGTATGGAGGCGCAGCAGTGACTATTTTAGGTGCAGTGCTCCTAGGTATTGGAAAGAAGAAAGATCCGATCGTCGAGATACTGCAAAAAGATCTCGATACGGAGTGATCCTATTGAGACAAGGCGCACGCTTGCTTGGCATGTGCGCCCCCCCTTGCTTTTTTGGCTATTTTTTGGCTTTGCTGTCATGGACCATCCCAGCGATATTTTTTCCGCCAAAGATCGCCACGCAGACCCAAAAGGCTTTCCGCCCAGGCTGGCCGGCAGCCGCATCTGTTATGGTGAAAGTCGCTTCATCTAAGGTCCAAAGAAAATAAAAAGTTTAGAGTGTTGGGAAAAAGTCCATTTAAAAAGTTGATAGTTTTGTATAAAAGTCCCTTGAAAAATATATAATACTCATATATCCTATACTTAAGGAGGCGAACATGCGATGCTAAAAAGAAAAATGGAACAGCAACTAACAGATTGGAAAAATACGAAAAATCATAAGCCATTGATCATAAAAGGCTGCAGACAATGCGGAAAAACTTACTCTGTTCTTGATTTTGCCAACAAGAATTATAAGAATGTGGTTTATTTGAATTTTTTTGAGAATCCTGATTACGCCTCTGTGTTTGCGGGTTCTTTGGAAATCGATCATATTATCATGATGCTGTCTGCTTTATTAGGGGAAAAGGCGGTTTTTGAAGAGGGCGAGACGGTATTGATCTTGGATGAGATCCAGGATTGCCCGCAAGCGAGAACCGCTCTCAAATTTTTTAGGATCGATGGACGCTTTGATGTGATCGGAACAGGTTCGCTGCTAGGGGTAAAAGGTTATGGCGCGGAACCGAAATCCATTCCAGTGGGTTCAGAAACCGTGATTGATATGTACCCCTTGGATTTTGAAGAATTTCTTTGGGCCAACGGCATCGGATCGCCAGTGATAGAGACATTAAAAAAGTGCCTGGAACACGAAACGCCAGTTCCAGAGGCGCTGCACAGCCGTATGCGACAGCTGCTGCTGCAGTATGCTGTGGTCGGCGGCATGCCAGAGATCGTTCAGACATTTGTGGACAGCAAGCAGATGGATGAAGTGCTGCGCATGCAGAGAGATATTGTCCGTTCTTATGAGGATGACATGGTAAAGTACGCGGAACGGAAAGATAAATCTCAAATCAAAGAGTGTTTTCAATCCATTCCTAAACAGTTGAGCAAAGAAAACAAGAAGTTTCAATATTCTGTTGTCAAAAAAGGTGCTACAGCCTCAAAATACGCAGGAAGTCTGCAATGGATCGAGGATGCGGGCATCATTTCACGGTGTCATAATCTCTCGATCACGGAGCTGCCTTTAGATGGCAACGCAGAAGAACATATTTTTAAAATTTATATGAAGGATTGCGGGTTGTTTGTCAGCATGCTGGAAGATGGCACGCAGTATGACATTTTACAGGGAAACCTCCATGCGTATAAAGGCGCTATCTTTGAAAATTTGATTGCGGACATATTTGCGAAAATGGGGCGCAAGCTCTACTATTTTCATAAAGGCTCTGGATTGGAAATTGATTTTGTCATGCGGTACAAGGGCGAATGCGTCCTTGTAGAAGTCAAAGCGACCACAGGCAATACGAAAAGCGCGAAAACGATTTTGCGTCATCCTGAAAAATATCATGTCAACCATGCCATTAAGCTGGGTGATTACAATGTGGGCAGGGCGGAACAGATTCTTACCCTGCCCGTGTACATGGCTTTTTTGCTTCGGGAAGCATCATGTGAAAAGAACAACGATGTTTTACTAAACGGGTACGGCTCCGTATAGAGCTTGCCCTGCTCTCTCACTCAATCTTCCAAAGAAAATCGTTCAATCGTGCATTGATGCTTCGCTTTTTTCTTATCATAACTGATTCCAATCAGGAGAACCTTGCCAGTGTAATTTTCCACGGCCTTTACATACTTTCTATCTTTGATCTGCCGAATTGCTGTGTCCGCTGTCTGATTCCACTTGAGCTCTACCAGCAGCGCCGGCATATCGAGGTATTCCTTTTTAGGTAAGAACACCAGATCTGCGAAACCCCTGCCTGTCGGCAATTCCCTGATCGGTTTTAAATAATGTTCCATTGCGCCAAGATAAGCGATACTTAAAACACTGCTCAGGGAATTTTCATTATTGTACTGAATAATGGATGTGTAGTCGGTGTGAAATTCTTCGATGATTTCTGCCACGGTTTCACAGTTCATATCTAAAGTCGCTTGTAATAATTTCGCTGATTTTATTTGAAGTTTCGTTAACTCCGTCCACTTTCGCCGCTTGATCGCGCTAGTAAATTCGCTGCGGATCTCTTCATTGGGAATAAACGCGGTCTTGCTCTGTTTATCGTAAGTCAGATAGCCAAGGTGAACCAGCAAAGTAAGCACATCATCCATGCTTGCGAATGTCACCATGTCATTTTGATAAGAACCTACATCAAGTTCCACGGCTTCACCTGCGAGCATTTTAATGATTGCTGTTTTCAGCCCGTCAAAATCCATGTTGATCAGAGGAAGTATGGATTCATAAGTGCCTGTCATGGACCAGTAGCTTTGAAAATCGCCCCACATCATCAGGCTGGCAACGGCTTTGGGATTGTATATATGCTCTGTCCCCAGGAGATAACCATCATACCAACGCTTTACTTCTGAGAAGTCCCGGCCATAGGACTGACACAACCCTGTCACTTCGTCTTCTGTAAATCCAATATATGGTGCCAGCGCTTTTGCGTCCAGCATGGTAAATTCATCAAAGTTATTCAATGCTGATTGGGTTCTGATTTTTTTGATCGGCAGAATCCCAGTCAGATAGGCAAGATGGATGAACTCTGTGGAATGCGCACCCTTAAATAGGCCTCGAAGCAAATTGATAAACTCATCTTGCACCTTGACATTATCAGCCTCGTCACGAATCAGACAATCCCACTCATCAATAATGATAACAAATTTCCGCCCTGTCGCTTTGTTGATCGCTGCCAGCATATCAGGAAGAGAAACCACCTCCAATGGGGCAGCCTCAGGAAATGATTCCCGCAGTTCCTGTGTAACATGCTCTTCAATATAGGGAACTGTTTTCTCAGCTGATTTTGCGCTAGTGCGGCACCATTGCACATCAATGCGAATCACGTCATATTGATTCAAATGCTTCTGAAAACCCTCATCCATACTGATTTTCCGACCTGCGAACATGGAGAAAGAGTCACAGCCTTTGCTGTAATAGGCAGTGAGCATGTTTGCTGTGATGGACTTTCCAAAACGGCGGGGACGGCTGTTGCAGATCAAAGCGTTATTGGTATCCATCACTTTGTTGGTATAGGCGATCAAGCCTGTTTTATCCACATAGATTTCTGAATTCAACGCAACTTGAAACGCGCTGTTATTGGGATTCACAAATATCCCCATGATTGCTGTCCCTCCTTCCATCCAATGTTTTTCGGTATAGCCGGTTTTTATCGCCGGTTTTTTGTAAAGAATAAAATGAGCTCCCGCCCATCAAATCCCATCCGGCGCGATCCTCTCAAAAAATTCTTTCTTGGTCAGCTCCAGCTTTTTCTCTGCGTCCTGCTGATCTTTGCCGGCAACGCAGAAATAAAACCGGATCTTTGGTTCTGTGCCAGAAGGCCTGGCCTTGATGAATCCGCCGTTTTCAAAGGTCAGCCCCAAGATGTTCACCTTCGGGAAGTCCAGATCCACCAAAGCACCGTCTTTCAGCTGCTTGCCTTTTCCATAGTATTCACGGCTGACGATTTTCTGTCCTGCCAGCTCTGTCCGGTCGTCTGTTTCCAGCAGTTCCATGATCTGTCCGATCCGCTCTTTTCCATCCTTGCCCATCAAAGTGTACGCCACCTGTTCATCCAGGAAATAGCCATACTTGGCAAAGAGATCATTTAAAATTTCCGGCAGAGTCTTGCCAGCTGTAGTCTTGTAATAAAGAGCCGCCTCCGCCACCAGCGCGGCGCCCAAAACAGCATCCTTGTCCCTGGCATAAGTGCCTTTCAAATAGCCAAGGCTCTCTTCAAAGCCAAAGAGGAAAGTGCCTTTTCCCGTTTCCTCCATTTTTTTAATCTGTTCGCCGATGAATTTGAAACCCACAGGCACTTTCACCAGAGGCACATCAAAGCTTGCCGCCAATTTCTCCGTCAGAGCCGTGGAAACAACGCTTTGCAGCATTACCCCGTCTTCCGGCAGCCGGCCTGCCGCTTTCAGAGCATCCATCAAATAATAGGACAAGATGGCCCCCACCTGGTTGCCGGTCAGATGCTGGTATTCACCGCTGCCATTTTTACACTGAACCCCCAGGCGGTCAGAATCAGGGTCCGTTGCCAGCAGCAAGTCAGCGTTCCGCTCTTTTGCGTATTTCAAAGACAGCTCCCAGGCCCCCGCGTCCTCTGGGTTAGGCACGTTCACCGTGGAAAATTCCGTGTCCGGCATGGCTTGCTCAGGGACAGTGAACACATTGGAAAAGCCGTTTTCCGTCAGGCTGCGTTCCACAAAAACTCGGCCAGCGCCGTGAAGAGGCGTGTAAACGATATTCAGCTCACCGCCCTTTTCCCGATCCATTTCAGGATGAAGCAGCTGCTGGCGCACGCAGGAAAGATAGCGGTCATCCATCTCTTTTCCCATGATCACCAGAAGGCCATCGGCAAGAGCCTGCTCCTTGGCTGCCACAGGAATGTCCCAGCCGCAGTTTTCCATTTTCTCCATGATCTTGTCCGCGTGCTCCGGCGGCAGCTGCGCGCCGTCTTCCCAGTAGACTTTGTAGCCGTTGTACTCCTTTGGATTGTGGCTGGCCGTGACCATGACTCCGGCAATGGCCCCAGTGTCCCGAACCGCGAAGGAAAGCTCCGGCGTGGAACGGAGGGATTCAAAGAGCCAGGCTTTGATTCCGCAGGCTGCCAGCACCAGGGCGGTCTCCATGGCAAAGGGATCAGAAAAACGGCGGGAATCGTAAGCAATGGCCACGCCCCGCTTCATGGCTTCCGGCCCTTGATCCTGAATCATCTGTCCAAAACTGTAGGTCAGCTTGCGGATCAGGTAGATGTTCATCCGGTTAGTGCCCACGCCCAGCATGCCCCGCATGCCGCCAGTGCCGAATTCCAGGTCACAGTAAAACCGATCTTCAATTTCCTTTTCATCTGTCAGAGCAGCCAGCTCATCCTTTACCGACTGGTCAAAATAAGGGCTGTCCAGCCACTCCTGATAACGGGCTTTTATTTCTTGATTTAACATGTTGATTTCCTCCTAATTTGAAGCTATGATATACGTAAACATAACAAAAGCACGGAGGCCTTCATTATGATTTTAACAGTTGATATTGGCGGCACGAAAACCTTGTGCGCGCTTTGGGAACGCAAAGAGTCAGGTTCCGCCATCTTATGCAGTCAGCAAAAATACCGGACATCGTCTATTGACGATTTCCCTGGTCTGTTAAAAGAGCAGACCCAGGGTAACACTATCGATGCGCTGTGCCTTGCCATGGCAGGTCCAGTGACTGACAACAAACTGGAGCTGACCAACACCGGACAGATCATCGACTTGACGCGAATCAAAGACAGCTTTGCCCAAGTCCCTCATGTGGCGTTCCTCAATGACCTGGAAGCCCTGGGACATTCCATTTCCGTCCTGGGCCAAAACCAGCGTCAGACCTTCAAGAACGGCATCGCTCAAAAGGGAACAAAGGCAGTAGTCTCCATTGGCACTGGCCTGGGAGTGTCAGCTGTGACAAAAGAAGGGATCGTTCTGCCTTCCGAAGGCGGCCACATGGAATTTGCTCCACAGGATGCCCGGCAGCGGGGACTTCTTTCTCATATGGAGGCTCAATACGACCATGTGAGCTGGGAACGGCTGCTGTCCGGCCAAGGCATCGCCAATCTCTACAGCTTTGTTTCAGGAACGCCGACTCTTGATCCAAGCATTGTCACGGAAAAAGCCTTCGCGGGCGACCCACTGGCATTGGAAACCATGGATCTTTTTACTCAGCTTCTGGGTGCTGTCTGTGGAAATTTCGCTCTGACTTTCCTGTCTTCCGGCGGTCTTTACCTGGGCGGCGGCATCATGCCTAAGATCCTGCCTTTGCTAAAGAAAGATCTGTTCCAAGGAGCCTTTTGCGCCAAGGGACGGTTCCAATCCTGGCTGGAAACTGTTCCAGTCTTTGTGATCTTAGATGAAATGGCGCCGTCCCTGGGAGCCGCGGCATATGGAGAGCGCCTATCTTCCGGCTGCTGATGTCCAGGATTTGAGGCGCTTTGCCGCGTCTGGAGTCAGCTGAGAAGCAGAGACTTTCCAAGTCCAGTTTCCAGCGATCTTTCCAGGGACGTTCATGCGGCATTCATCGCCCAGTCCCAAAACATCCTGCAGGGGCACCATGACCCAAGGAGATTCGCTGTCGTACAGATCTTTTATGATCTCCTCTGCGCTGGCGGGATGATCAGGCTGGTCTTTCAGCCATCCCGCCAGAGTCTGGTTGTCATGGGTGCCGGTGTAAAGGATCTTCCGTTCAGCCTGCGCGTCCGTCAGAGCTGCGATTTCCTCAGAGGAAAGCTGGTACACCAGCATGCCCGGATAGCCGGTATGCTTCAGCAGATTGAAAAGCGGCGGATCCAAGATTCCCAGGTCCTCTGCCAGGAAAGGCAGGGGGCCTAATTTTTCTGTCAAAGTCTCAAAGAAATCCTTTCCAGGCCCTGGGAGCCACCAGCCATAGCGGGCCGTTTTCCCCTGCGGCACCGCATAAAAAGCGGAAAAGCCCCGAAAGTGGTCCAGCCTGATATAATCGAAACGCTTCATGGCTCGGGAAATACGCTCCGTCCACCAGGAATAGCCATCCTGTTTCATAGCGTCCCAGTCGTAAAGCGGATTGCCCCAATGCTGTCCGTCTTCGCTGAAATAATCAGGCGGCACTCCCGCGCCTGCTAGAGGCATCCCGTGTTCATCCAGCAGAAAAGCCTCTGGGTGAGCCCAGGTGTCCGCACTGTCCGCCCCTACATAAAGAGGGACATCGCCGATAATAGAGATCCCTTTTTTATTTGCGTAATCCTTCACTTCCTGCCAGCGAGTCCAAAACAGGAATTGCTGCGCCTTTACCCATTCCAAAGCCGGCAGGTCCTTCCAAGGGGAAAGCTCCCTGCGGGTTCGGGCGGATTCCGGCCATTGCTGCCATGGCAGTCCGTTGAACTGTTCTTTCAAAACCGTGTAAAGGGCAAAATCATCCAGCCAATAAGCTTCTTCCTTACAAAACTCCTCAAAGGCAGCCTGATCAATGAGCTTTCCAGGGCCGCAGAGCGCGGGATTTCCCGCAAAGGTCGCGGAACTGGAATAAGGAGAGCCTCCTAAATCATCCACTGGATTCAAAGGCAGGATCTGCCACAGTTTTTGCCCAGCCTCCGCCAAATAATCGATAAATTTCTCCGCGCTTTCATCTAACCTGCCAGATGGCAGAGAGGAAACATGACACAAGATTCCGGCGCTCCGCGAAAGTTCCATGGCCTGAGGCTTTTGCTTCCGGCAATAAAACAGAGCAGCGGAAAGTGACGGCAGTTCCAGAGAAAAATGGTCTCCATCAAAAGCCTGTTCCTCAGAAGATAAAAGTTCCAGCACATAGCCAGTGCCCTCTGGGAGCCGCAGATCGAAAGCCGCGCTGCCAAAGAGATGGCGATTGATCACTGCCATGATGGTTTCTTCTCCCGAAGCAGAAGTCCGCTGGCAAATAAAGACATGCTCCCCTTCCCAGGCAAACTGGAATTTGCCAGAGGATAAAAAACCATACTGTTTTCTCAGGCCTGCCAGCATACGATAGTGAGACAGCAGGTCTTCATCCTCTCGGCCCCATGGGTAAGTCCCTCGGTTGTAAGGATCTTCAAACCCCTGCGCGCCAGCTTCGTCCCCGTAATAAAGGGAAGGGACCCCTGGCAGCACGAACTGGAGCAGAGAAAGAACCTTCAGTCTTTGTTTTGCCAGAGCAAGCTTGTCATCCGGCAGAGAGTAATACTCTTTTTCTGTTTCTGATAGAGTTTCAGGCGCGTCGCCCAGCAAAGTCAAGACCCTGATCCGGTCATGGCTCCCAATGAGATTCAGGCAGGCGTAAAAATTCTCAGGCGGGTAATTTTCCGCTAAACCGCGCAGCCGCTTCACAGCATCCTCCGCAGAGCACCTTCCCAGCATGAAATCAAGGAGTGAATCACGAACCGGATAATTCATGGTAGCATCCAGCTCTTCCCCCAGAAGATAGCGGCGCTGCTCTCCGTAGCTCACTTTATTGCTGGCATCCTCCCACACTTCGCCCATCAAAAGACCCTCTGGATCCGTTTCTTTGATGGCCTTTCGGATCCCGGCGATAAAACTGTCAGGAAGCTCGTCTGCCACGTCCAGCCGCCAGCCGGAAGCGCCTTCCCGTAGCCAATGACGGATCACGCTGTCCGCGCCTTGATAAATGAAATCCCGATAAGAAGGATCGTTTTCTTCAATATCAGGCAGATCCCGCACACCCCACCAACATTGGTATTGATCGGGAAACTCTGTAAAGTGGTACCAGTTGTAGTAAGGCGATTCCTCGCCCTGGCAGGCGCCAGGCGTTTGGTAATTTTCAAAGTAATTAAAATAAATACTGTCCGCTCCGGTATGATTGAACACACCGTCCAAGATGATCCGGATCCCCAGCCTGCGGGCGTCTTTTGCCAGCCGCTGAAAATCCTTGAGGGTGCCAAAGGCAGGATCGATCTCCAAATAATTGGCTGTGTCGTATTTGTGGTTGCTGGAAGCTGTGAACACAGGATTCAGGTAAATGGCTCCTGCGCCCATGCTTTTTAGATACAGCAGCTTTTGCCGGATCCCTTCCAGGGTTCCACCAAAGAAAGGCCAGTGGGTCACGTCTCCCTTTGGGTTTTTACAGTAATAAGGCCGGTCGTGCCAGTTTTGCATGATGACCCTTGAGGTTCCGTTCCAGTCAGAACCCCTGTCCGCCGCCTGCTGCCGCACGAACCAGGCCTGATCTCGAGAAAAGCGGTCTGGAAAGATTTGATACACGATGGAATCCTTGTACCAAGCCGGAACTTCCGCAGGCTGATACACGGTGATCTGAAATCCTGGCGGTTCACTGTCATACTGCTGCCCTTCTCCCCCTAGCTGGGCTTGATTGTTTCCATAGAACACATCTGAGCCGCCTGCGGAAAGGATGAAAGAATACCAGCAAAGACCAGGCTGCTGGCTGATGACGCAGGAGGTGGTGAAAAGGGCATCCCCTTCCGGAGAAAGGGAACGATCCATGGAAAGCTGGCTTTCCCCTTCCACATCTCTCCAGAGCCGCAGCCTGCAGGAAACTTCCGGACCGCAGTCTCTGGCCCGAAGCGCGAAGGTCACTTGCTGGCCGATCGTGACGGCTCCTACTGGATTTCTGTAAGTTTCAAGCTGTGAATTATGATAGAGTTCCATATGCATGTAAATCCTTCCTTGATTCATTTAACGTCTGTTCGACGAATCATAGTTACGGGCCCGCCCGCGGCGGACCCAATTTTAAATCATTCAAGCGCCAGCCCTGCTTTTTTGCTGCGCTTCGCTGGCTGCCTTGCAGGTTTCGTCTGCTTTCGCGGGTGCTTCCACTTTTTGATTCATACCCATCAAATCCTCGTACAGCGCCACATACTGCTGAGCGGAATGCTTCCAGGAAAAGTCCTTGCGCATGGCCCGATGGATCAGGCCTTCCCAGCTCTTTTTGTGATTGTGGTAAAGGTCCACAGCGTTCTTGATAGTAAAGAGCAGTTCGTGGGCATTGTAATTGGCAAAGCTGAATCCGTCTCCCGTGTCCTCGTACTGATTGTATGGGATCACGCTGTCCTTCAAACCGCCTGTTTCTCTGACAATCGGAATGGTTCCATAGCGCATGGCGATCATCTGCGAAAGGCCGCAGGGCTCAAAGCGGGACGGCATGATCAGCATGTCCGCGCCAGCGTAGAATCGAGATGAAAGCGGCAGGTCAAAGGTGATGGCAGCATGGATCTTTTTCGGCATTTTGCCTTGGTAATAGCGGAAAGCATGTTCGTATTTTTCCTCGCCAATGCCTAAGACCGCCAGCTGGAGATCCTCCTGCAGCAGCTCGGACAGCACGCCCAACACTAGATCCAGACCCTTTTGCTCTGTCAAGCGGCTGATGATCACCAGCAGAGGGACATCCGGCTTTTGCGCCAGGCCCAGCTGTTTCTGCAGCGCCGCTTTGTTGGCTGCTTTGCCCTTTTTGTAAGTGGACGCATTGTAATTCATCTCCAAATACGGATCCCTTCCAGGCGAATTTTTTCGCTGGTCAATGCCGTTGAGAATGCCGGAAAGCACAGAGTAACGCTGCTGGAAAATGTCTTCCAGAGCTTCTCCATACCAAGGATCCCGAATTTCTTCCGCGTAAGACGGGCTCACCGTGGTCAGCCGGTCGCTGTAGCGCAGAGCGCCGGCCATAAAATTGACTGCGTCATACCCCCAGGCCAGCTGGTCCGCCGCGGCCCTGTTTTTTTCCAGTCCCAGAATGTCCCCCAACACTGCGTTGGAGAAGATTCCCTGAAATTTCAGGTTGTGGATGGAAAACACGGTCCTGATCTTTTGATACAAGGGCAGAGCCATGTACTGTTCCCGCAGGAACACGGGAGCCAGCGCGGTGTGCCAGTCATTACAGTGGAGAATGTCTGGCTCAAAGTCAGGCATGTGCTGCAGGCTCTCTAAAATCGCCTTGCTGAAAAACGCGATGCGTTCTCCATCGTCAAAATAGCCGTAAGGCTCGGGCCTGTTAAAGTAGTATTCATTGTCAATAAAATAGTAAGTAACGCCTTTTTCCTTTAAGGTTTCAAGGCCGCAGTACTGGGTGCGCCAGCTAAGGGGCACAGAGAATTCCGCCAGCTTTCGCATCTTCTTTTTATAGTTTTCCGGAATCGCGGAAAACTTTGGCAGCATGACCCGAGTCTCCACCCCTGCTTTACAAATGGCCAGAGGCAGGGAGCCGCCCACGTCTCCCAGACCTCCGGTTTTTATGAACGGTTCTGCCTCAAAGACAGCATATAAAACATTCAGCTTTTTTTCTTCTGTTTTTTTTGCCATAAAACATCCTTTCGTTTTTTATCATATAGGAAATACCGCCAGCGATATTTCCAGAATATCAACAAAATCTGCTGCTGAAAGAGAATCAGCGCAGCCAGCCTTGTTACAGTTCTTCACCCTTTCCGATCACCAAAGGTTTGTACCGGTTCCCGCTGAGACGGGCGTTTTCGCTGATGGACACGAACTTGTCGCAAATGACATTTTCCAAAGACGCGCCAGAAGCGATCCTGCCCCGCTGCATGATAACGCAATTTTTCAGAACAGCGCCTTTTTCCACCCGAACATTTCGGAACAAAAGACTGTTTTCCACGGTTCCTTCGATGATGGAGCCGCTGGAAATAAAGGAGTTGGACACATGGCAGCCTGCCAAGTACTTTGTAGGCGGCGCGTCCTGCACCTTTGTGAATATTTTTTTATCTGAATTGAACAATTCGTTCCGTATTTCCGGCTTCAACAGCTCCAGGGAGCACTGCATGTAGTCGTATGGGCTGTCCACAGCTCCCACATACCCATTGAACGGATAGGAAGAAATCTTCATATGTGTGATGTTTTCCGTAAAAATATCCGTCATGTCCATGTAGTCCATGGTCTCATACCAATCCAAAAGGGACAGCAGGTCGTTGGTGTTGATCACAAAGCAATCCATGAACCAGGCTGCGTGTCCTTTGGATTCCCGTTCAATGCTAACAAGATTTCCCTCCTGCGTCAACTCCAAAAATGGTCCCCGCTTCATATGCGCGTCTGGAATCTCCTTGTACAGCAGGGTAATCTGCGCGCCTGACTGCCTGTGGTGCTCCACCAAATCATTGAAATCCATGTTGAATATTTTGTTGCTGGCGCTGACAATGACTACATCCTCCTTGGCGCGGGCCAGATAAGGCCGGTTGTTGATGAAATCCCGCAATAGGAATTTGCCCTCAAAGCGTTTCATGCCGTAATTGGAGCCAGGCAGTATGAACAGTCCGCCGTTTTTTCGATTGAGGGACCATTCTTTTCCTGCTCCCAGATGATCGATAATGGAGCGATAATAGTGGGCTGTAGTGATGCCTACCGAGCGGATGCCGGAATGCACCATGTTGGAAAGCGGAAAGTCCACCAGCCGATATCTGCCGCCGAATGGAATAGTGGCAATGGGGCGGGCTTGGGCCAATTTCCCGAAATTTTGATTTGTATAATTGGTAGTGATAAGTCCAAGCGCATTATTCATGATCTTTGCCTCCTTCCCAAGCCTGATCTATAACCTGGCTGTCACCGATGACTGTGATTTTTTCGCTGTTTAGGCTGCCTAGGGAAACTCCGGCCTGGACAATGGAGTTTTCACCGATAATCGCCCTGCTTACGCATGCTCCTTTCATGACCTGGGCTCCTGGCAGCAGAATGGAATCCGTCACCTGGGCGCCTTCATCGATAAATACGTTAAAACTTAAAATAGAGTGCTTCGCATGGCCCAGGATCTGGCTGCCATTGCAGACCAAGGTGTTTTCCACCTGCGAATCCGCTCCAAGGTAGTGGGGCGGATAAATGTTGGAATTGCTGAAAACCCGCATGTCCTCCTCAAAAATGTTGAATGGAGAATCCGGCTCCAAAAGCTCCATGTTGGTTTCATAATAGCTCTCAATGGTTCCCACGTCCTTCCAATAACCGGAGAACGTGTAAGCGTACAGATTTTTTCCTTCATTCAGCAGCATGGGGATGACGTTTTTTCCAAAGTCATGGTCCGAATCTTTTGCGGCCCCGTCTTTCTGCAGGGCTTCCTTTAAGACTGGCCAGCTGAAAATGTAAATGCCCATGGAAGCCAGATTGCTGTCCGGCTCCTTTGGTTTTTCCGAAAATTTTCGGATTTTCTTGTTTTCATCCGCTGTGAGGATGCCAAAACGACTCGCTTCTTCCCACGGGACTTCCATGACAGATATGGTCAGATCCGCGCCGGATTTTTTGTGAAAATCCAGCATCAGACTGTAATCCATCTTGTATAGATGGTCACCGGAAATGATCAGGACATACTCTGGTTCGTAGTTGTCAATAAAGTCAATGTTTTGATAAATCGCGTCCGCTGTGCCCAGATACCATTTGCCTCCAGTTTCCGTAGCATAGGGAGGCAGCAGGTAGACTCCGCCGTAAGCGTCGTCCAGATCCCAAGCAGCGCCTGTACCGATATAAGAGTTCAGCAGCAAGGGCTTGTACTGGGTAAGGACTCCTACCGTATTGATACCCGAATTAGCGCAATTGGATAGACTGAAATCAATGATTCGATGCTTCCCTCCAAAAGCTACCGCAGGCTTCGCGATTTTTTTTGTGAGCGCTCCTAAGCGGCTGCCCTGACCTCCTGCCAGCAACATGGCTACGCACTCTTGCCTTTGCATACTCATAATAACTCCTCCTTTGTGATTCCTTGAAAAACAGCTGATTCACCACTGTATGGCTGATGTTTGCCATTCCTGCCGGCTAACTGCGGCGTTAGCCGATGTGCCAGATGTCTTTCGCATATTGAGCAATGGTCCGATCGCTGCTGAAATGGCCTGCCTTTGCGATGTTCACAAGGGACATTCCAGCCCACTTCATCGGATCTTGATAAACTGTGGTCACTTCATGCCAGACTCGCATGTAATCCGCGAAATCCCGCAGTACGAAATAATCGTCTCCATATCGGAGCAGCGCATCGTGGATGCTCCAGAATTCTTCGCCAAAATCCTTGAAAAATCCATTGATCAGCTGACCAGTGATTTCCTTCAGATCCTGCGAGGCTTCACAGACGTCCCAGGAATGGTAGCTGCCGTTTTGGTAGTATTCCATGACCTCCTGCGCAGTAAGACCGAAAATAAAGATGTTGTCGTCTCCTACCAACTGGTGGATTTCTACGTTAGCGCCATCCATGGTTCCCAGGGTCACTGCTCCGTTGAACATGAATTTCATGTTGCCTGTGCCGCTTGCTTCTTTTCCCGCAGTGGAGATCTGTTCGCTGATATCCGCGGCAGGGTAGATCAGCTGACCCAGACTGACGCTGAAATTCTCCAGGAACACCACTTTCAGTTTGCCTTTGATAGATGGATCCGTGTTGACCATCTCTGCGACCGTGTTAATGAGTCGGATGACTTCTTTGGCAAAATCATAGCTCTGTGCAGCCTTTCCAGAAAAGATGAAAGTATAAGGCTGGATGTCCAGGTCTGGATTTTTCTTCAATTGATTATAAAGGTGCATAATTTTAAGGATATTAAGGAGCTGCCGTTTGTATGCATGGATTCGCTTCACTTGCACGTCAAAGACCGAGGAAGGGTCCACGATAACGCCGTTGTTCTCCTTGATGTATTCCGCTAACCTGCATTTGTTGGCGTATTTGATGTCCCGTAGTTTTTGGAGAAAGCTCTCATCATTTTGATAAGCCAAAAGGTGTTCCAGCTTGTAAGTGTCAGAAAGCCAGCCCTTTCCAATAGACTGAGAAATCAGTGCTCCAAGGGCAGGGTTCGCCTGCAGCAGGAAGCGGCGGTGGCTCACGCCGTTTGTCTTGTTGTTGAACTTTTCCGGCATGGCCTGGTAAAATTCCTTGAAAACGTCTTGTTTCAGGATATCCGTGTGGATGGCCGCCACACCATTGACCGAATGGCTGCCAATGATGGACAGGTTTGCCATGCGCACCTGCCCGTCCCAAAGGATGGAAGTGGCCCGCAGATAATCCTGCCATTCCGGAATATTATGATCAGAGCCTTCCCGATAACGCCGGTCGATTTCTTCAATGATCATGTAAACCCGAGGAAGCAAGTTCTGCATCAGGTCAATGGGCCATTTTTCCAGGGCTTCCGGCATGACCGTGTGGTTGGTGAAGGAAATGGTCTTAGTGGTGATCTCCCACGCCTGATCCCATTCCAGATTTTCTTCATCCAAAAGCACTCGCATCAGTTCTGGCACACAGAGGGCCGGATGAGTGTCATTGGTGTGGATAGAAATGCGTTCAGGGAACTTCTCCCAATTGTCAGTGCCATAATGCAGCTTGTACTGCTTTACCAGGGAAGCGATGCCTGCGGCTACCAGGAAATATTCCTGTTTCAGACGCAGTTCTTTCCCTGCTGGCGTGCTGTCGTCCGGGTATAAAATCGCAGTGATGGCTTCGATTTCGTTCCGCTCCTTTACAGCCTCGCTGTATTTTCCATTGCTGAACGCTTTCAGATCGATTTTTTCCTCAGTGGGTTCTGCCTGCCACAACCGCAGCATGTTAGCAGTCTTTCCACCATAACCAACGATAGGGACATCGTAAGGGATGGCCAGGACGGTTTGATAGTCCACATGCTCAAAATAGATCTTTCCGTTTTCATAAGTACGATTCACTGTGCCGCCAAAGCGGACCTCTACAGAATTTCCTGCATTGCGTATTTCCCAGGGATAGCCGTTAGTCAGCCATGGATCCGGCTCCTCCATCTGTTTTTTATCATCGATCTTTTGCTTGAACAGTCCAAAGCGGTAGCGGGCACCCATGCCGATTCCAGCGATGTCCAGAAATGCCATGGAATCCAGGAAACAAGCGGCAAGCCTTCCAAGGCCGCCGTTTCCAAGGCCAGGGTCCGGTCCCATGTCACAGAGGGTGTCCAGATCCTCTCCCATTTCCGCTAGACCGCTGCGCACAATGTCCTCGACTCCCAGGTTGATGAGATAATTGTCCAGGAGCTTCCCAATGAGAAACTCCATGGAAAAGTAATAGACTCTCTTTTTCGGTTGTCCGTCATGACGATGCTTGGTGCGGGTGTGGAGCTTTGCGGCATCAGAGCAGATCAACTTCGCCAACACCTCGTACCGTTCTCTTCTCGTGCATTCGCTGAATGGTCTGGCCATGGTTTCCATGAACTCGGCTCTATACTGTCTTTTAAAATCCTCTTTGCTTGAAAACATTAATCCTGTTGTCCTCCTTTTCTAGCTGTTGTTTTTTTCGGTTGCTGTTTCGCGGATTGCGGTTCGCTGATTTTTTCACGGAGCGCGAACACAGTTGCTCCGATCGGTGGAACGGCTATTTCAATATACTGTTCCTGCCCATGGTACATTCCCTTTTTTGAGGTCAGCGGCTTTGGATTCATGTGACCGCTTCCGCCGAATTTCTGGTCGTCGGAGTTGAAGATCTCCAGGTATGTACCATGTTCTGGCACGCCGATTTTAAAGTCCTCATAAGTATGAGGCTGGAAATTCAGCAGGATGACTGTGAAATCATCTGGATCTTTGGCCTGGCGTTTGAAGACCAGGATGCTCTGCTGCCAATTGTCCGCGTCCAACCATTCATAACCGTCCCAAGTGTAGTTTTCCTCCCAAAGGGAAGGCTGGTTCCGATAAAAGCGGTTCATCTCCCTGACAAAGTTTTGGTGCTTGGCATGCGCCTCGTAATCCAGCAGGAACCACTCCAGGCCTTCATAAAACCGCCATTCGATGAACTGACCGATTTCGTTTCCCATGAAGTTCATTTTAGCTCCGCTGTGGAACATCTGGTACATCAGCAGGAGCCGCAGGCCCGCGAACTGCCGCCAGTAGTCACCTGGCATGCGCCCGATGAGGGAACATTTGCCGTGGACCACTTCATCGTGAGACAGGGGCAGGATAAAGTTCTCGTTGAACGCATACATCATGGAAAAGGTCAAAAGCTGGTGGCTGCCATCTCGGAACGGGAAGTCCAAAGCGCAGTACCGGAGCGTGTCATTCATCCAACCCATGTCCCATTTGTAGTGGAACCCCAGGCCGCCTTCCTCCGGCGGATAAGTCACTAGGGGCCAGGCAGTGCTTTCCTCTGCGATTGTGAACACGTCCGGAAACAGTTGTCCCACGGTTTTGTTCAGATCCTGGAGAAAGGCCTGAGCCACCAAATCTTCCTCCCCGCCTTTTTCGTTGTACCGTTTTTCGCCTTCGTCATCAATGCCATAATTAAGATACAGCATGCTGCTGACCCCGTCCACCCGTATGCCGTCAGCATGGTATTCCTTTAGCCAGTAAACCGCGTTCCCAATGAGGAAGCTGCTGACCTCCGGCCGCTTGTAGTCAAATTTGAAAGTGCCCCATTCCACATGTTCCTCTGATTCATAAAGCTGGGAACCGTTGAAACGGCACAGTCCATGGGCGTCCCGACAAAAATGGCCCGGCACCCAATCCAAAATCACGCCAATCCCCGCCTGGTGCAGGCAGTCGATGAGATATTTGAAATCCGCAGGCGTGCCGTGGCGACTGGTAGGCGCGTAGTACCCCGTGATCTGATAGCCCCAGGAACCATCGAAAGGATGCTCCATCACAGGCATGAATTCCACATGGGTATAGCCCATGTCCTTCACATAAGCGGTCAGCTCGTCTGCCAATTCTCGATACGTGTAAAAGTCCGAAACGTCTTCCTTTTTCTCATCCTTGTTTCCGTGCCGCCGCCAGGAACCTAGGTGGACTTCGTAAATGTTCAGCGGTTTTTCAAAATGCGAGCCCTGCCCGCGGGCCGTCATCCAGGCGCTGTCCTGCCAGTCATAGGAAAGCTCCGCCAAACGGGAAGCTGTTCCCGGCCGTTCCTCTGCGGAAAACGCGAAAGGATCAGCTTTGTACAAGATTTCTCCTGCCGGTGTCTCTACCATATATTTATAAAGCATACCTTCCTGCGCGCCAGGCACGAAAGTTTCCCAGACACCGCTGCTGCCCAAAGGCCGCATATAAAAGTCTTCGCCCTTCCAGTCATCGAACTGTCCTGTGACCCGAACGCTTTTGGCAAGGGGCGCCCAGACCGCGAAGCGATAGCCTTCGCCTTCCGCCCTATGCTCTTTGTGAGCGCCGAGGCTTTCATAACAATAAAAGTCTTTTCCCTCATTAAAGCTGTGCAGCTTGTTTTCGGTGAGTCGATTTTCCTGCAGCATGTTATCACCCTCTTACAATTTAAAATGATCGTACTATTAGTATGGCTGTTATCAAGAATCTAAGCCGTACCAAGTCTTGTGCATACATTATACCACGGCTCACCTCTGAAATCATAATTTTGAAGCCGTGATTCAATGAACGCTTCCTTACGGCAACGCCGCATCAATCTTATGCGTTCATTATACCACGGCCCACCGCTGAAATCCTGATTTTAAAGCCGTGATTCAATGAACGCCACCCTGCGGCAACGCCGTATCAATCTTATGCGTTCATTATACCACAGAATGAGAAAAAGTGTGGGAATTTGAGGGAAATATTGTTGGAATATTCTAAAAAATGCAGCGTGGCTTTAAAACTGCTGTGAGAGAGCGGACCAAACTGTGCCAGGCCTCCTTGTTTTTGCCGCGGCCCAGTATTGACGATACCGCCAAACCGTGATATTCTAATGGCTAACACCGCTGCATCCCATTCGATCAGCGTAAGAAAGGAATGATTTTGAAAATGACAGAGAAAAAAGGCAAATATTACATTACAACGCCTATCTACTATCCAAGCTCCAACCTTCATATAGGCCACACCTACTGCACAGTCATGGCAGATGCGATGGCACGCTTTAAACGGCTTTCCGGTTATGACGTGCGCTTTCTCACAGGTACGGACGAGCATGGGCAGAAGATTCAGACCATCGCCAAAGAGCAGGGCGTGACACCGCAGGAATACGTGGACAAGATCGTAGGCGGCATCAAAGACCTGTGGAAGACCATGGAAATTTCCTACGACGATTTCATCAGAACCACGGAGCCTCGCCATGTGGAGCGGGTCCAGAAGATATTCATGCAGCTCTATGAAAAGGGTGACATTTACAAGGGCGAGTACGAAGGCATGTATTGCACGCCTTGCGAATCCTTCTGGACAGAAAGCCAGCTGGTAGACGGGAAATGCCCGGACTGCGGCAGGCCAGTGGAAAAGGCAAAAGAAGAAGCCTATTTCTTCCGTCTTTCCAAATATCAGGACAGGCTCCTGGACCTCTTTGAAAACAATCCGGAATTTCTCCAGCCAGATACCAGAAGAAATGAGATGATTTCCTTCGTGAAGCAAGGCCTGGAAGACCTTTGCATTTCCAGGTCCACTTTTGACTGGGGCATTCCGGTGCCGATTGATGAAAAGCATGTGATCTACGTTTGGCTGGATGCGCTGACAAACTATATCACGGCCTTGGGCTATCCAGAGGACCCGGAGCTTTATGAAAAGTATTGGCCAGTGAACGTCCATCTGGTAGGCAAGGAAATTGTCAGGTTCCACACTATTATTTGGCCGGCCATGCTCATGTCCATGGAACAGCCGCTGCCAAAGCAAGTGCTGGGCCACGGATGGCTGCTGCTGGAAGGCGGCAAGATGTCAAAATCCAAGGGCAATGTGGTGGATCCGGTGAAGCTCATCGAGCGCTACGGCATTGACGCGCTGAAATACTTCCTCCTGCGGGAATACACCTTTGGGCAGGATGGCGTTTTCACCAATGAAGTGATGCTCAAACGGATGAACTACGATCTGGCAAACGATCTGGGCAATCTGGTTTCCAGGACTGTTTCCATGATCGAAAAATACAACGGCGGCTTTGTGCCGGACGCTTCTGGTGAAGAGGATCCAACGGACAAAGATTTGAAGGCCATCGCCACTTCCGCCGCAGACAAAGTGGAAGCTCACATGGACAAGTTTGAGTTCAATCTGGCCCTGGAAGAGATTTGGGTGGCTGTGAGAAGAGCCAATAAATATATTGACGAAAACACGCCGTGGGTTTTGGCAAAAGACGAAGCCGGCAAACCTCGCTTGGACACGGTGCTCCACAATCTGGCGGAAACCCTGCGTATTGTTTCCGTGCTGATCTATCCATTCATGCACACGACTTCTAATGAAATCAGAAAGCAGCTGGGCCTGTGGTACGCGGATGTGGCATGGGAAGATGCGTTCACTTTCGAGATGATGCAGGGCGAGCAGGTGAAGAAAGGCAATCCGATCTTCCCTCGTTTGGATATTGAAAAAGAACTGGAAGAGCTGGAAGCCCTGAAAGGCGGCAGTGAAGAAAACATTCCGCTGGAGCTGAAAGATCCTATCGAATACGATGATTTTGACAAGCTGGACTTGCGGGTAGGGACCATTCTTTCTGCGGAAAAACATCCAAAGGCTGACAAACTGCTGGTGTTCCAGGTGCAGATGGGCACAGAAAAACGGCAGATCATTTCTGGCGTCGCGCAGTACTTCAAGCCAGAGGAATGCGTGGGCAAAAAGGTGGTAGTCGTAGCCAACTTGAAACCTCGGAAACTGCGGGGCCTGGAATCCAAAGGCATGCTGCTGTTCGCTGACAATGTGGTGGATGGAAAGACCCGCTACGAATTTGTCACTACTGTGGCAGAAGATGGAAATCCAGTGTCGTAATATGGAGAAATTGACAGAAAACAAGCGATAAAAATCAAAAAGAAGCGATAAATCGGAGGGAACATTATGCTATTTGACTCACATGCGCATATTAATAATGAAAGCCTTTCGGAACAAGACAGGGAAATCATGATCCAGGAAATCGAAGCCTCTGATCTGGACTATGTCATGGACATTGGCTTTGATCTGGAGAGTTCCAACTTGGCAGTAAAGCATGCCAGAGAGCTGCCCTGGTGCTATGCTGCGGTAGGCTGTCATCCCCATGACACAAAGGACATGGATGACATGCAGCTCGCTATGCTGAAAGGGCTGGCAAAGAAAGAAAAGGTGCGGGCCATTGGCGAGATCGGCCTGGATTTTCATTATGATTATTCGGAACGGGATACGCAGCGCCACTGGTTCCGTCAGCAAATTCGTCTGGCCAATGAACTGAAAATGCCCATTGTCATTCATTCCAGAGAAGCGGATCAGGAAGTGATGGACATTCTAAAAGACGAAGACGCTTTTTCAGAGGAGCGCAAAAGCTGGTTCCCTGCTAGACAGGACGGCAGCGGCGATGCCAGGGTCCTGCTCCACTGTTTCTCCGGCAGCAAAGAACTGGGAGAGCAGTACGTGAAGCTGGGTGCGACCATTTCCATCGCTGGCCCAGTGACCTACAAAAACAATCGAAAAACCGTGGCTGTCGTGGAAGCGCTGCCTCTGGAGAACCTGCTGGTGGAAACAGACTCTCCTTATCTGACTCCCGAACCGTTTCGGGGGAAAAAGAACAAGCCGCCTTATGTGGAACACACGGCTAGGAAGGTAGCGGAAATCAAAGGGCTGGAGTTTGAGCAGGTGGCCGTACAGACCAAGGAAAACGCGAAACGGTTTTTTGGGATCAAATAGAACATGATCAGAGCATCATAACAAAAAGGCGAAGAATTAGAAGTTCTTCGCCTTTTTATAGTAGGCTCAAAAAAGTTTGACCCAAATCAACGCATGAGTATCGCAAGGGCCATGTACGAATTTGTCAGGCTCCAATGGCCGCCTTGATTTCCAGGATCCGGTCCTTTGAAACCTCTGTTAATTCTTGGATCTTGTCGATGGCCCAATTTTCTTTCAATAGATTTGTGACGAATTTCCGATCCTTTTCTTCTGCCACTCTTTCTTCAGCTTCCTCCACTCGGATCTCATAAAGTTCTTCCAACGTGATTCCTGTCAGCATGTTGATCACCTCACTCCCGTGTTTCCTCAAAAAATCTTCCAATATCCCATCTTTCACACAGCTCTCAATACTCGTCAAAATCGCTTCGTCCCGATCCATTCCATCCACCTTCACGTGATTCCGCACCCGATCAATGAACTGGGCGTACTGTTTCAGCGTGGGGCTGCGCTCCAGGATAGGGTGATTCTTATGCAGGTTGATGTTGATCACCTTCACAGCCACCTGGATCATGGGGCCGTTCCCTGCAGGGTCCGGCCCGCCTTCTCCGAATAGATGCTGCACGGTTTCCAGAGGCTTGTCCGCCATGCCGTTATACAAGACGTAAAGCCGAGGGACCGGCAGCGGAAAATGGGCTTCTTTGTAAAGCTCCCGGTCGGAGATGATCTTTTCGTAGACCCGAAACACGTAGGCTGCCTCCCTGAGGGGCATGTTTTCGCTCCAGGTGGACATGTGCTCCACCACGGAGAGGGGGCTGAAAGCGTAACGAAAAGCCAAATCGTTTTGCCTGCGCCTGTACAGCGCTCCCCGCAGGGTGTCGATCTCGATCTTTTCCTCATCCTTCCGCTCCGTCCCTTCCAAGGCGTTGAGCAGTTCCAGAGCCGCTTTTTTCTCGCTGAACAGCAGGCGGAACATGCCGTCCTTGAATTCCCGGTTGCTGGCGTATGGAGCTGTGTTTTCCTTTAGTATAAGGCTTTTATCGCTTGTTTTCAAGATGTAATCATCTAAAAGTTCCATGTTCCACCCCTTTTAATTTATATAAATTCTAAATTCTGGAATATTTATATTATGGCATGAATGTGCTGAAATGTAAAGGATAATTTGTAATAAAGTTGAAAATCATACAAAAAAAGATACCTTCTTTCGGAAGGTATCTTGGGTTTTGACTTTTATCTTTATTCCACCGCGAAGAGCGTCCCCGGATTCATCAGCCCTTTCGGATCGAACACCTTCTTGATCCCCTTCATCAACTCCAGTTCAGCCGGTTTTTTCAGATCTGACAGCTCCTGGGTTCTGATCTTTCCAATCCCGTGCTCGCCGGTCACAGTTCCGTCATAGCTGGCGCACAGTTCGTACATTTTATGTTTCAGTTCATCCGCATAGGCAGGGATCGTCCCGTCAGGCAGATAAAGGATATCGTTATGGACGTTTCCATCGGCGATATGGGCCACGATATTGGTATCCGTGTCGTATTCCTTGACCAGCTGTTTTAGGTTCAGGATAAAGTCGGACACATGGGACACAGGGACTGCCATGTCAAAAGAATCGCAGATTTCATCTTTGATCAGCTCGTAATGCTGACTCCTGACCAAAAGCAGTTCTTCCTGCTCTTTTTCCTTTCCTGCGTACAGGCATTCCAGGCAGTTGTTGTCTTTGCAAATATCGTGAATGGCTTTCACTGCGTCATAGAGCTGGGCCTGGGTCCGTTCAGAAAGGATGATCAAAAGATCCGCGCTCCCCTCCTGGGCCTGCCATTTCAATCCCAGCATTTTCGCGGTGTCCACGAAGAGACGCTTATCCATGTATTCCACTGCCAAAGGCGTGTAGCCGCTCTGCAAAATATCTGTCACAGCGTGGCAAGCGTCCTTGATTCCGGCAAAAGGAGCGACAATGGTGGCGGAAGCCTGGTCTTTTGGGAAAATTTTTAGAATGATCTTTGTGATCACTGCCAGAGTCCCTTCGCTTCCCAGCAATAGCTGAGTCAGATTATAACCAGCGTTATTTTTGATTAATTTGCCGCCTAGTTCCAGGATCTCGCCGTTTGGCAGAACTGCTTCCACTCCCAGAATATGCTTGCGCATGACTCCATGGCGCACGGCCCTGGCCCCGCCTGCGTTGGTGACTGCCATGCCGCCCATCTGGGCCCCTTCATCGCCGGGATGGACAGGAAAACTGAGTTTCTGATACTGCTCCAATTCCTCTAACAGATCCATGAGAGTCACACCAGCCTGCAGGACCGCCACCATGTTTTCAGCGTCAATCTCTTCGATCTGTTTCATCCGCTCCATGGAAATGATGATGCTGTCCACCACAGGCGTGCAGCCGCCCGCCAGACCTGTGGCCCCGCCGCGGACAATGACCGGTACTTGATGCTGGTCCGAAAGCTTCATGATCTGGGAAACTTCAGCCGTGTTTTTTGGTTTTACTGCGATAGAACCGTATGCGGCTTCTGGCCGGTAGGTCTTTTCCACTTCATCGAACAAATAAGCCTCGATGCGTTCCCTTCCTGTGATCACATAATCGCTGCCCACTGCTTCCTCTAGCTTTTGGACCAGCTGTGACGTGATTTTATCGTACTTCATGACAGCCTCCTTTCTTTTTGAACCGCTCTGTCAACCGCGGCACGATCTCATACAAATCGCCGATAAATCCATAATCGGAGACAGCAAAGATCGGCGCTGACGGATCGCTGTTGATGGCAATGATCAGATCCGATTCTTTCATGCCAGCCAGGTGCTGGGGCGCGCCTGATATGCCGCAGGCAATGTACACTTTCGGCTTGACCCTGCTGCCGCTGTAACCGACCTGGATGTTGCTGGAGGCCATGCCCGCGTCCACTAGGGCTCGGGAAACACCTAACTGGCCGCCTAAAACTTGGGCTAGATCCTGCAAAAGAGCCAGATCTTCTTCTCTTTTGATGCCTCGGCCTCCCGCGACCACCACTTCTGCGTCCGTAATGTCCATGTCACCGATGGATATGGTCTTTTCAATGATCACATCAGGGTTTGATTCTATGTAAGGGGGCACTTCCTGGATGCGAATGTCCGCGTTTTCCTTAGAAACTGCTTCCTGAAATTCCTTGTATCTCACAGTCGCCATCTGGGGGCGGTTCACGGTCTTGATATGGGCCAGTATGTTATCGCTGAAAGCTGGCCTGATCTGTTCTAGGTTGCCCTCCGCATCAACGCAAAGCTCCGTGCAGTCTGCCGTCAGTCCAGTCCCCAGAGCCGCTGCAATTCTAGGGGCGAGGGATCGGCCAAAATGCGTGGCTCCGATTAATACCACGGCAGGCTTTTTTTCCTGGATAAATGATGTGATGTTAGATGCGAAAAGCACTTCCTCTGGGAAAGAAAAGGCCGGAGATTTCATGAGATACACTTGATCCGCGCCTCGTTTGCACAACTCCTCACAACCGCTGTTTTCCGCGGAAAGGACCAGGCAGGAAAGGCTTTCCCCACAGGCGTCGGCAATGCCGCGGCCCTTGCCGAGCAGTTCATAGGCGACTCGATGTATGCTGTTTTGTTCTGTTTCGCAGATGATCAGGATGCCTTGATATGCCTCGTTATTTCGTGGCCCCTGTGGTGCTGTTTGTGTTGCATGTGCTGTTTGCGTGGTACTCATCAGATGATCCCCCTTTCTGCGAAGGCTGCTTCCAGTCTGGCTTCAAAAGCGCTGCTGTCTTCTCTGAATATTTCACTTTCCCGTTCTTCTGCTGATGGGACTTCGATCTTTGCCACCTTGGTCGGAGAACCAGGAAATCCAGTGTCTTCCTTTGACAAAGCGGGTAAGTCTTCGAGGCCCATGGTTTTGAATTCCTTGGTGATGGATTCCAGCTTCCTGCTGACAGAAGGCAGCCGAAGCTTGCCGATGTTTTTTGTGACTCCCACAAGAGCAGGCAGTTTCATAGTCCGCTCCTGGCGATTTCCGCAGAGATTTTCGATGCTGACTCTGATGCGTCCTTCTCCCGCGGGTTCAATAAAGTCTGCGTAATAAGCATGAGGAATCCCTAGCAGTTCAGCTGTTTCCGCTCCTACTTGGGCAGTGTCGCCATCTACGGATTTTTCTCCGCATAGGATCAAGTCATATCTTTCCTGTTTAAGGGCTGCGGCCAAAGTCCGTGAAGTGGCGATGGTGTCCGAGCCGCCGAATTTCCGGTCTGTCAGCAGGATTCCATCATCAGCGCCTCTGGCAAAGGCGTCCTGCAGGCTTTCCTTGGCCCTGGGCGGTCCCATGGTGAGGACGCGGACAGAAGCGCCGTATCGCTCTTTCAGGTTCAGGGCCGCTTCCAGCGCGCTTTCATCAAAAGGATTGATTTCCGCAGGCGCGGAGGAACGGTCCACAACGCCTCGCTCACTGTCGAATTTTACTTTTTCCATATCAGGGACTTCTTTGATCAGTACGATTATATTCATCATTATCCTCCCCATTACATGCGGCGCGATTCTGTTTAGAACTGGCATGGGACGGATCGCTGCCGCGATACTAACTGTTTCGTTGTTTGAGTTCAAGTGGTCTTACCACTTAGATTATACACCTGCGGTTACTTGGTTGCAAGTTTTTTTGGCAAATTTATTGATTTTTCTAACTAATTAAAGTACTATATTAAATTGAGCAGAGGTGCGGGGGCATATAAATAGGTAGAAAAGAATGCCTGCGCTTTGCTTCCAATAAATCTAGGAAGGGACCGCGGTAAGGGGCAGAAAGCAGGATGGCACAGGAAAACAGGACAGTTTCACAAACAGTGATCAAACAGATACAGGACATGATTTTTGATGGAAAGCTGCAAGAGGGGGACAAGCTGCCGCCAGAACGAGAGCTAGCTGAAAAGCTGGGCGTGGGCAGGCCGGCCCTAAGGGAAGCGATGCGTTCTTTGGAGCTGATGGGGCTGGTGGAAAGTCGCCATGGCCTGGGAAATTATATCATCAACAATGTGAATTCCAATTATTTTACGCCATTGTCACTTTCCTTCAAGTTAAGCCAGCGGTCGCCTCAGGAAATTTTGGAAATGCGCTGTTGCTTGGAAGCTTTCACAGCCCAGAAAGCAGCAGAGCGCTCCACGTCTCTTGACATCGCGTCTTTGCGGGAATTGCTCCGGCAGATGATGGCGGCGGAGACCACGCCTGAAAAAGCCGCTCTGGACAAAGCAATCCATTTTGAAATTGCTAGAATATCGGGAAATCTTTTGATCTACAATACCATGGAAAATATCACGCAGCTGTTGGACTCTTTTATTGAACAATCGGTGGTAGCTGCTTATTTTGAAGGGGACTCTGTGGAAAACATTTATAAAGAGCACGCGAAAATCGCAGAGGCTATTGGAAAGCACGATGGGAAAGCAGCGGCGGCAGCCATGCTGGAGCATCTTTCCCGCATTAATCTGGATCTGATCGCAAAAGAATGAAAGCAGAATGAAGCCGAAAATTTGAAACCTTGTCAATGTGACAAGTCCATATTTCTGTTGTGAAAAGTGGAAAAGGCGTAGCGTTCCGCAGGCTCTATGGCCGGAATCGCCGCGCCCTTTTTATGCAGGGACTATGACGCATGAGGATGCGGCCGCTGGCTTAGAAGCTGACCAGCAGGTTCGTTAGCACAGTGACCAAAGGAATGGCGATGATGGTTCTTTCCAGGAACACGATGAACAGGTGTCCGACATTCACTGGAACTCTGGATTTCAATACGATCAGCCCGATCTCTGTCATATAAATGATCTGCAGCAGGGACATGCAGCCAACGATGAAGCGAGTCCGTTCAATTGGGAAGTCTGCCAGCATCAGTGGCGGGATATACTGGTCAGCAAAGCCGACTAACGCTGCTGGCGCCACTTCCGAGGCACCTTCGATGCCGCAGAGATCCATGTACCATCCGAATGGGATAGAGATCCACTGGAAGATTGGCGTGTATTCCACCAAGATCAGAACGATGGTCCCCCAAGCCATGACCACTGGAATCAGATCCATGAACATGGTGGCATAAATATGAAGGCCAGAACGTCCGATTGTTTTCGCGGTCGCGCCTTCCGCTCTGTGGCCTGCCAGATTTAAGGCCCATTTGATCTTGGAAACACCAGAAGGGACCTCTTCGTTGATTCGTTTTCCGACAATCGGGTCATAAGTGTCCGGCAGCATGCGCAGCGGCGGAATCCTTGGAATGATCACGGCCAGGACAACGCCGCCGATAAGACTGATCAGATAAAATACCGTAAATCTGCTTTCCACGCCAATCAAGGTGGCGATCACGTAGCAGAATGGGATGGACACAAAAGAGAAGTTCATGGAAATGGTGGCTGCTTCCCTTGCGCTGTAAAATCCAGATTCGTACTGGCCAGTGGTCAGAATGGCCGCTGCGTTGGACGTGCCCAGCCAGGAGGTGATCAGGTCAATGGCAGAGCGGCCTGGCACTGTGAACAGCGGACGGACTACTTTTCTCAGCACCACGCCTACGAATTCCATGATGCCGAAATCTGTCAGCAGAGGCATCAGGAAGGCGATGCACAAGATAACCGATACCAGCGTGGCTGATACGCCCAGCATGGAACCGCCGGTGGAGCCGGACCAGATCATTTCCGGGCCCAACTGAAAAAATGCCATGTAGACGATGACCAATCCAACGATACGGCTGATAAAATACAGAGGTGATGGCGAAAAGATCTTGTTCAGCTTCTCGCTTTTTTGGATGATTGCGGGTTTCAATAACTTGTTGATAATGGTCACCACTGTAGATAAGGTGATAAATGCCAGGACCGCCACGCTTGCCAGATTGACAGTTTCCAGGGTCAGAAGATCAGACACAAAGTTGATCAGAATGCCAATGGGGATGGTAAACGTGGTTCCTTGCGGGATGGGGATCAAGAACAGAAAAATGCCTAGCAGCGACGCAATGAGAAATTTTGCGATGTTGCTGTTTTTTACAGGCTTCAGTTCCACTGTTGTAACAGTTTCCTCCATGGTTTTTCCTGTGGCAGGTACGTTGGTGTTCTCGTTCATTTTAAAAAGCTCCTTTCGTAAGCATGTTTCTTTGTTGCGGCCAAATGGCAGGCAGCAGTGATCATCTGCCATTTAGCTGCCGCGGATACGCTCTAAAACCGAATCCGTTCAATCCTGTCAAAGGCTTCTTTTAGAGTTTCCACGCTGACTGTGCAGGCAATGCGCGCGTATCCTTCGCCGCATGCGCCAAAAGCATCGCCTGGCAGCATCAGGACATGAGCCTCTTCTAGGATTTTTTCCACCGCCTGTGCGCTGGACAGTCCTGTTTCTTTAATATTCATGAACAGATAGAAACTGCCTTTTGGCGGATTGATCACCGACAGTTTCGGGATCCGATTGATCCGTTCTGCCGCATAGAACATCCTCTTTCTATATTCCTCTACCATTGGCGGCTGGATTTCGGCTCGGTGGCGCAGGGCGTGGATGGCAGCTCTCTGCGAAATGGATGGTGCGGTGAACACCACGTTTTCGTTGATCTGCTGGATCACTTTAATGATGTAATCTGGTGCGATGATGTTGCCCACTCGCCATCCAGTCATAGTGAAATTTTTGGAAAAGGAGTTGAGTATGATGGTCCTTTCCCTCATGCCGGAAAGAGTGGCAAAAGGCACGAATGGGTTTTGATAGCTAAAGGCAGTATAAATGTCATCCGAGATCACGATCAAGTCGTGCTTCACAGCGATCTGTGCGATTTTTTCCATGGTTCCCACAGTCAGGCAGTTGCCAGTGGGATTGGACGGAGAATTGATGACCAGCGCTTTTGTGCGTTCCGTGATCAGGGATTCCAGCCGTTCCACGTTAATTTGGAAATCCTCTTCTTCATAAGTGGGCAGCTCCACTGGGATCCCCCGGGCTAATTCTACTTGCTGGGGGTATGGCGTGAAAAAAGGGGCCTGGAGAATGACCTCATCGCCATCGTCCAGAATGGCTTCCAGCGCCAAGTACATGCCAAGGCAGGCAGACGCGCAGACAAAGACTTCTTCATCCTTGACATCCATGGCATATTCTTCTTTGTAGTACTTACAGATTTCCTCCCGCAGTTCTGGGTCACCGCGGAAGTCTGTGTATTTGGTATGACCACATTTGGCGTCCTCATAGGATTTGTCAATGATCAAACGATCTGTGACCAGGTCGGGATCGCCAAGACTCAGATTGATGCAGTCATCGAAAGATTTCGCCATTTCATCGGATTTTCCCATGGCTGTGCTTTGATCTTTCCAATACCTTTTGGCAATAAATTTGTGTTTCACGTTCTTTGCCTCCTATCATTCATGGTGATTTTGTTTGGTGCTTTTCAATAATTTGAGATGAGGTTTTGTTTATTGGTAAGACCTCTTAGTCTTATTAAAACATTTTTCCGACCGAAATGCAAGGGAAATTATCTGAATTCTTTAACTTTTTTGATGAGTGTTTGAAGAACTGCAGTGAAGCTGCATCTCTAGGAGTCTGTGGAGGGAAGTGTCGGAATTTGTCGGAAAAAAAGAGTGATATGCTTCCATATTTCGACAGAGGAAAATTTTGGTGTACGTTATAATGGCAGCAAGCTTGTACAAATCGTAAAGTGTGGATTTATAAAACATGAAAACACTGGAGGATGGGCTCTGTGCGGACAGGTCGCAGAGCCAGCAGGTCCAAGTTCATGTTCATAATGGAGACAATGGAGGGAGATACGCATGATGGAATTGACAAGGAGACGTCGGGCAATGGAGAAAGACAAAACCGCGCATCGGTTGCTGCTGGCCGCGGGTATGGCTGCTGCCTGCTTTCTGATCAGCCGGACATGTTTCATGGGGAACCTGCTTCCTGCGGGCGCAGCGCTGATCGGAGCCATGGTTTCTTTGAACGCGATGAATATTTATCTGTTTCCTTTTGTGTTGCTGGGCATTTACAGCAATGGCGCGTTCCTGTGGGGAGACGTGGCGGCGCTCTGCGGATGCGGGTTTGTGTTTCTCTGTGCTGGCAGGGTTCGTTTCGCTTTATGGCATAGGGCAGTTATCACCGGTGCGATTATCATCATTTCCCAAAGCGTTTCCTGCATTGCCGCAGGGGTGGCATATCCGCTGTCAGTCATGGAATTGGTAGTGGAGGGCGGCATTGGGCTGGCTTTATGCGGTATTTTCGATACGTTTTTGCGGATGACAAAAGGCGAAGCGTTCTATGGCGGCATGGAAGTCGGGCTCCTTTCGCTGTCAGCAGTGATCATAGTCATGGTTTCGGGTCTTGGCGCCCCGTTATTGCTCCTTCCAGCCGCTATGATCATCACGCTTTTTTCAGGGTACCTTATGGGGATCATGGAAGGCCTGCTGACCGCATTTGTCTCTGGATTTTTGCTCCTGCTTTTCGGTGATTCGCCAGGGACCATTTCTTTTTTGATGCTAGGAGGGATCATAGCGGGCCTGCTTCGAGGTCAGAGCAAATTGGCTGCGGGGCTTTGCTTCACTGCAGTGGCCATAGGAGCGGGAAACCTGGAGATTTTCAGTGGTTTTTCAGTGACTTGCTATGGAGCTGCGCTAGCCGGCGGGCTGCTGATTCTGCTGCCGCGGAAATGGGTCATGCGTTTGGATGGAGCGCTCAGTGGGTTCCTCGGGAGCCAAGATCATGAGGAAAAGAGAAATAGCGCCAAAGCTTTAGAACGGTTAGAAGAGCTTCGGAAAACCTTTGATCATCTTTCCGCGCTCTTCGTATCGCAGGACAATCGAAGGATCTTGATGTCCTATCAGTTTCAAGTTATGTCGCGGATTTTAGATCAGACCGTGAAGTCAATGAATCGTAACGCATTGTCCATGTCCTCCAGATACAAAATTGAACCAGCGTGGGCGAGTTATGCAAAAGAACAGGGTGTGTCAGGTGACAGTTACCTGTGGGCGCAGCTGCCTGATGAACGTTTTGCTGTGATTTTAAGCGATGGCATGGGCAATGGAAAAGCCGCAGCCGCGGAAAGCAGCCTGACGGTCACAACCATCATTCGGCTGTTGGAAACAGGGTTAGAAGTAGGGCTGGTGTTAAAGCTGCTGAATCAGATCATGCTGCTCAATGCGGAAAACGAAGTGTTTTCCACCATTGATCTGGGGATTTTTAATCAGAAAACGGGCAGGATGCGATTTTACAAAATCGGCGCAGCGGCTACTTTTATCAAACGGAAGCGCACTGTGGACGCGCTCACTCTTTCCGCCATGCCCATGGGGATTGTAGATGGATTAAAAGTGGATTGTGTGACGGCCAGCTTAAAGCCTGGTGACCAGGTAATTATGATCTCCGATGGCGTGACTGATTCCAGGCGCGAGGATCTAAATATGGAATGGCTGAAGAAAACCATCGCGGACATTCGATCCAAGGATCCACAGACCATGTGTGACTTGATCATGAACCGAGCAGTGGAAAATTACGGAGAAAAAGAAAAAGACGACTTGACTGTGTTGGCTATGCGGGTCAGCTGAAAAGTGGGAGTCACATAAAGGCACAGCGGCTTTGAGTGGCTGTGCCTTTGGATGGTTGTTACTTTAGGGGCTATTTTAGCGTTACTTTTTTGACTTCCTGTAGAAAACATATTGAAATATAAGAGCAAGTTGTGGTATTATATTAGGGCAGTTAAATCAGCTGCCTTGCATGCCCCCGTAGCTCAGGGGATAGAGCGTCGGTTTCCTAAACCGTGCGTCGGATGTTCGAATCATCTCGGGGGTGCCAGTTGAAAACCCGCTGAAACGCTGAATTTGAAGCGTTTGGCGGGTTTTTGCTTTGGCCCGAAAAACCTGCGACATGCATCCAATTTGCTCTATTTAGCCTGCCTAGTGCTGCGATTAGTGTTGCGCAACTCATTGGTTTCATCGGCTTTTCCATTCATTTCTTTTTCCGCTCTGTGTGTTTTCGTATCTTTTAATTATGATTATAGATTATCATCTTTTAAGATGATAATCAAGAGGCTTTGTAACTTTTTTAGGATATATTTTTGTTGATTTCTTTCTATTGTTAATATATAATGTGAGAAAAAAGAACGGGGCACAGAATGCTTAGGTATAAAATGGATGTAGGGGATGCGCTAGAGCGTGCAGGGTATAATACTTACAAGGCTAAAACCGTAGGTCCTATAAGCCAAAGCGCATTACGCAGAATCAAAAATGAAGATTCGGGCATAACATTAAAAACTCTTAATGATATATGCAATATTTTAGATTTGCAACCTAAAGACATATTGGAATTTGTCCGTGATGATGCAGATGATGAAAAAATTAAAAATTTAAAAAAATAGTTTAACTATAATTTAAAAAAATTATATGATGAAAAGTGTCAAAAGGGCAAGACCTTGACGGAACAATAAAAGGAGAAAAAAGAAACACAGAAGAGAAACCCTTTGATTTAAATGAACTCTTCTGTATTATTGCAATCGGGCATACCACCTTTGGCCGTTAACTTAATGCCATTGGCATCACTCCCTTTGTTTCGTCAATATCGCAAGGAGCGTGCTGATCGCAGCAGAGAATTCCTGCTGTTCTTCGCTAGGAAGCTGTCGGAACCAATCCAGCAAACGGGCCAAATAGACAGCTGCGCGCATTTCGCTTTCCGGACAGGAAAGCAACAGCAAAGGATCCGCGCCTAACTGCTCAGCGATCAACTCCACTGTGGAAAGAGTGGGATTGCCCTTTCCCTTGAGGATGTCCTGTAAAGAAGATCGGGAAATGGACAGCTCTTCCGCGAATTCAGAAAGACTCTTTTTCTGTTCCGCACGGATCGCTGTCATGCTATCTGCGAGATTTCTTTGTAATGCCATGATAAAACCGCACTTCCTTTCTATGGTATAAGGCTCAGGATATTGATTGATAAACTGTTTTCATTTAAGGCTGCAAACGTAGGCTGTCGTGTTTTTCTACTTTTTATGATACGGGAATTCGACAAAAAAAGACAGGCCGAAATAATGACATGGGTGCGTAACATATCGGTACATGAGCGTGGAAAAAGCAGTATGGATTTGTGCCAGCTGCCTTTGAATATCTAGAAGATGAAAAAGCCGCTAAGTAAAAGGAATGAAAGAGCCAGAAAATGGGACGTGATCGGACCATAGAGAGCCTATTTTTTACACCCAGTCAATATCGCGAGAATGGTGCTGGCCGCAGCAGCGAACTCCTGCTGCTTTTCACTGGAAAGCTGTTGAAACCAATCCAGTAGATAGGATAGATAAACGGCGGCGCGCATTTCGCTTTCTGGGCAGGAAAGCAACAACAGAGGATCCATCTCTAATTGCTCAGCCATCAATTCCACTGTGGAAAGGGTGGGGTTGCCTTTTCCCTTGAGAATGTCTTGTAAAGAAGATCGGGAAATGGACAGCTCTTCTGCGAACTCAGAAAGACTCTTTTTCTGCTCTGCGCGGATGGACGCAAGGCTGCCTGCGAGATTTTTTTGTAATGCCATAATGAAACTGCACTTCCTTTCCATGAACGACAGGCCTTAAAATACTGCGCTTATAGGCTGTTTCCATTGCTGTCGTATGTTTCTGTCTTTTATGATACGGGAATTCGACAAAAAAAGACAGGTTGAAATAATGACATGAACGAGTGACATATCGGTACAGTGTGTCATGAAAAGGCATGGCAGCATCAGGAAGCCCAAAAGAGCTGCGCAGCATGGCGGCCCAAACACAAAACGCCAATTGATTTACAAACCTTCAATCATTCCAGTAAAAGCTCCTGCTCCTGGTAAAGTTCGTCAAGAGTGGAAGTGTCGGAGACTTTCAATGTCACAGGGCTTGCGGCATCTTCCAGCCGGTAAATGAACCCAACGCTGATTTTCGTGTCCGGCCGCACTTCTTTAGAAGCGTTTTGTATGGCCTTGTCATCATCAAGGGGCAGGGTCATTTCGCACTCGATCCCATTTTGGAACACTTGGGGATAAAAAACATCTTGCGCGGTGCTGGTGTTTTTGCCTTTATTGGTGTAGTCAAAATAAATCAGGATCGCGGGCTCCTCCTCATAGTCTTTTACCAATTGGTGCTTGACATAGATCAGGCCGCCTTTTTCCTGGTCCATGGCAACTTTTGAAACGCTGGTGCCTTGGGTGGTTTCAGACGCTTGCTTGGCGTCACTGGCGGATTGTGTGCCGCCGCCGCAGGCGCAGAGAGAAAAGAGCAGGGCCGCAGCGAGAAATAGGGTTAGAAATTTTTTCATTTTTGGTGTCCTTTCGTTTTTGCTCAGAACGCAGCTCATGAGGAGAGTCGGCAGGCTTGAGCAATGTTTGTGTTTTGAGTAGTTGGGAAATAATAATGAACATTATAGGATATTATAGCAAATTGAGGCGGGGATGGGGAGAGAATATTCGGAGATTTCCAACGCATAAATTGTTTTGCGGAAAATAGCCTGAAAATCAGAATTGCATAATCAATACAATTTGGCAAAAAAGTTACTATAACTTTTTTATTTTTGCAAAAAGTTATAGAATAAAAACTTAATTTATGGTAGATTAATGACGATACAATAAATGAGCTGTAGTTCATAAAAGTTTAGCAATAAATCGCATAAGGTTTATATATCTTATTTTATAAAATAGAAGAAACTGATTTGTTCGCGGCTTGATAAGAAAAATACCAGTTGGAGCAGCGGAGGATACGCAGCACATGAGAATGAAAAAGAAAACGCAGCCGCCTGTTCCAGAAAAAAGATTTGTCATTGGATTTCAGATCCTGAGCCAATGGCTCCGCTTGAAACAAGATGGAAAGACGCTCACGCCCTTCTTTGAGGATAACTTTATAGAGAACATTGCTATTTATGGCATGGGAGTGTTGGGCGAACGGTTCTATCAGGAAATGCAGAGTAGCAGAATTAAAATCCATTATGCCATTGACAGATTCGCAGCTTCAAAAAGCAGACCGGACTTCAACGTCTATGGCTTAGATGAGGGAGGTTGGCCTGAGGTGGAGGCGATTGTGGTCACGCCTGTGCAGGATTACTGGTCAATTGTGGAGTTGTTGGAAGAAAGGACAGACGCAGCGATTCTATCATTGCAAGACATTGTTGACTATTGCGTGGCAGGTGATTAGACATGGACAAGAATTCCACAGGCAGATCCAAAGCGGCGATCCTGACATGGTGCGACAATAATGGCCCTACGAACTATGGGCAGATCCTGCAGTGTTATGCCATGCAGCGTTTAGTAAAAGAAGCTGGCTATGAGCCACTGGTCATACAATATCGGAAGAAGGATCCCCGTGATTTGCTGGCGCATAATTTTTCTAACAGCACAGCAATAGGGCGTTTTCTGAATGAAAGATATGAAAGACATTACAACCTGAAAGTGGTGGAGGGAACAGAAACCCTTCGCGTGAAACGCTTTAAGGAGTTCATTAAAAAATACATACCATTATCCCCACCCTGCTACACAAAAAACATGGTGGAAGACATGACGAGGGACTGTGAGATTTTGATCTGTGGCAGCGATCAGATTTGGAATCCGATTTGCTTTGACCCCATCTGGTTTTTAGATTTTGGCAGACCAGAGCAGAAAAGGATCGCTTATGCGCCCAGTGGAATTTTTTATGAAAGGCCTGAGTTTGAAGAATGCTATCAGAAGATGGCTCTGTTGATAGAAAATTTGGATGAAGCAAGCGTCCGAGAACAGGTGGGCGCGGACATTTTAAAGAAATACACAAAGAAAGAAATCAAGGTGAAGGAAGACCCTTCGCTGCGTCTAGACCAGACGCAATGGGATGAGGTGGCAGACGAAAAGTTAGTAGAAGGTGAATACCTCTTCTGTTATCTGCTGGGGAGCCTGTCTCCATATCAGATGATATTGAGGGAATTGAAACGCAAGCACCGAGTGGAAAAAATCGTATATATCCCGACCAATGTGATGGAAGAGGGGAGCTTTAAGGGTTTTGCAAAATATGAAGGCGCGGGGCCGGCTCAGTTCCTTTCGCTGATCAAACACGCAAAGGCTGTTTGTACTGACTCATTTCACGGAACTGTCTTAGCGCTGCAATACGGTGTCCCGTTTTACAACGTGCGCAGGGCACACAAGGGGACCGGATTCTTTGAAGGCAGCGACCGGATTGACAATCTTTTGGAGAAAAGAGGATTACAGAAGAAATGGCTCAGGAGCGTACGTGAGGTAAGGGAAAAACATGAGTAATGATTTGTATAAATTGCGGAGTTTTGGATATGTGGAAATAGATGACGAGATCTGGTTTCCAAACCTGAACTTCAATGCGCTGATGAAGATCAATAAATCAACAGGGCGCTTGGAGATCGTGGATAAGTTTCCGAATTATGGAGTTTGGCAAGGCTGGCTGTATTCTACAGTATGTCATGTGAATAGGCAGCTGGTTTTTGTGCCAAACTGTAGCGAAGAAATTGTAGCATATGATCTCGAGTCGCAGAAATTTATCTCGACTCCATTAGACCATCATTCTGTCGGGCGCAAGAAGACATATTTTGTGAATGCCTGCGTATACAAACATTACGTATATATGTTCCCTATGGGAGCGGAGTGCATTGTTCGTTACGATAGTATAGAGCATACAATAAGATATTTGGAGAATGATCTTAGCCTTTTAATCCGCACAAAGCCAGAAACATTTTATTGTTTTTATCAACAGTTTGAAAGGATTGATCAAAAAATATATTTTCCTTTTCTGGAATTAAATGCGGTGGCTATATTTGACCTTGATGACGAAAGCGTGGAGATCAAATACTTGAATATCGAAGGTGGATGTTCGACTATTAGATATATAGGAAACCATTTCTATTTATCAGCATGGAAATCCCCAGCGATTTATTCTTGGGATCACAAAACAGGAGATATTAAGGCTTACCGAGAATTTCCTGAAGGTTTTACAGAAGAGCAGATGTTTCTGTATGCATACAATATAGAGGATTCGATCGTATTTTTCCCTGTACAGGGAAACGGAATCATATCGTTTTCCCTGAAATCAGGGGGGATACGTATAATACAGAACATGCAAAATCCTGATCAGGAACCAACAATGACATATTTTGTAGAAGAAACCAGGGAAAAACAGGGCACGTTGGTATTAACCGCAGATATGGAATTTATAAGTGGTTGTGCATATATGGAGAATAAATTGGAAATCAGGCCATACTGTCAAATGAATCATTTGTATAACAAAAAACGAATTGATGATTTCTTGCGTAGCAAAGACTCAGAAGGCGTGGAAGAATATATAGTAGAGATACTATCGAATGATGAAGTCGCAGCACAGACAAGAGAACATTGCAATTATGGCAGACTGATTTTTGAACAAATTCGGATATCCTGAAAAGATCGTAGATGTGCAGGCGATCTTGATTTAGTAAATAAAATTGGTATTAAGGCTTCGCAAGTGTCAGCAGAATGGAACGCTGGCGGCGGAGAGTTAATATATATTGCTGATGGGAGGTATTAAGGTGTCAAAACAAAAGAAGCACAGTGAAGGAAGTCAAGAAAAGAAAGGAGGGAAAAAGGCCATTGCGATATGTATCGTGGTGGTGATACTGCTAGCGATCTTGCTCTTTTTATTGCTGAACAAGGAACCGGCGCGCAACGTTGTGGTGAACGAAGACAACGTAGGAGAAGTCATTGAAAACCGAGAATTCGTTCCCCCAAATTCTTACGAGGTGACAATGAATTATAACTGGAATTTTGCCAGCGGAACCGCAGCATCTGATAATGCGTACGTAAAGAACGCAGAATCAAACAAGAATCCAGTGTACTTTGATGTCATCCGCAAGGACACGGATGAGACGATTTACAAATCGCCGATATTGGCAGTGGGAAGCCATCTGGACAATATCACTTTGGACAGCGATTTGCCAGCTGGAACGTACGATTGCATCGTTACATACCATTTGCTTAATGAGAAAGACGAGAGCTTTGATACGGTGAGCTTGAATTTGACGATTAATATCGGACAATAATGAAATGATGTCCCGTCAGTATACGGGAAGCTAAAAAAGCTTTATCTTACAAGGAGGTAGAAGAAAAATGAA
This sequence comes from uncultured Eubacteriales bacterium, assembly GCA_910583765.1. Classification (GTDB taxonomy): domain Bacteria; phylum Bacillota; class Clostridia; order Peptostreptococcales; family Anaerovoracaceae; genus Hominibacterium. Next base: position 47,481 of record CAJTYS010000005.1, read on the forward strand.
ACTTAAGAAAATTTTAGTTGCGGCTTTAGCAGTGACAATGATTATGGGAAGCTCCTCAATGGCATTTGCCGCGGAACAAAAAGGAGAAGGCACAGGTGCTGGTGATCTGGATGTAGTAAAAGATTCGGATGTTTTCAGCGTAGTAGTTCCTACTGACTCAGGCACCACATTTGATTATATTGTGGATCCTCTGGGAGTTATTAAGAAAACTGATGCAGAGAAGTATGGAAACAAAGCATTTGAAGATGGCAAGACAGTATATTTCCAGAACGCTGAAGTTACAAGCGCAAGTGCGCAGTATAATTATACTGGAACCAGCAATAAGCTGAAAGCAATCAATAAGAGCACGAAAGCAGTAGACATTGCAGTAGAGGCAACTCTTACAGGTGCGGATGAAGTCACAATGGTTGAGGCCAGTGGTGTTACTGGTACGACAGACACACTGCTGAACCTTCAATTAAATGGTTCTACTGGAACCAATAACACCGCAGCAATCGGAACAAGCGCTACTGCTGCAAAAATAGACTCTACCATTGATGAAACAGCCAATGCATATGAAATAAAATATGTAAATGGAAAATATGTGAAGCAGTTAGATCCAGCGTTAGGAGATGATGATTTCAAGGCGTATGAATTCTGGCTTACTGGAGAAGCTAACGCAAGTTCAGATTGGGCAGATGTAGAAACGCTTCCAGAAGTCAAGGTTGTTTGGACTGTGACAGGTGAAGGTGCGGCAACAGGCCCAAGTGGAACGCTTTCCAACACTGGATTAATGACATTATCAAATTTAACTGCGGATGCTAATGCGCCTGGAGATCCTAGCAAGTATAAGATTGCTGGTGCTGACGGCGAGTTCTGGCCGATGGCTACGACAGATAAGGATGTTACATGGATTACTGACGAGTGGTCGTCTGAAGATGGAGGTACACTTAAGATTCAGTTGAAAGGCGGCTACATGGCGAACTATAGCGGTCAAGAGGTTACTGTGAAGATTGAATTGACAAATGGCGAATCGCTTACTTTCAGCGGAACTCTTGATTAATGTTTATAAAACTATAATTACTAAGATATGGGGAAGCAATTGCTTCCCCATATAATTAATAGGCTAAAAGTTCAGGTTCAGTAGGAGTTCCAAATGGCATTAAAAAAGTATTACGATTATATAGCGTTCAATAGGGATATTAAGTATTCCGTTTTTTTTGAACCATTGCCCTCTGTTGACACAATTCATAAATGGGTTGGAGCTCAAAGCAAGAACGATTGTGTATATGCGATCCCTAACGATATGAATGCGGTTCTTAAGCATACCCCAAAAGATAATTCCTATCTGGGAGACTTAGAAAACGATCTTTTCAAATGGACGGGCGGTTGCCTTTGGAAAGGTTCTTTATACGGGTTTCCCCGAACTAGTAATTGTCTCTTGAAAATGTCTTTGGATACGGAGGCGATACAGTACATTCATATGGAGAAAGGATATTCCAAAGAACATCACTATGGAGGTATTTGTACTAAGGCGGGCATCATATATCAGCCCCCCAGGGATTCTGACCACATTTTGGTTTGGAATCTAAAAACAGGAAGCACAAGGAAGATTCATTTGTCACCAAAATCGCAGCATAGAGAATTCCGGTATTGTGGCAGCATTTTATGCCCAAATGGATATGCGTATTTATTGCCGGAGTTAGCTGAGAGGGTGATCAAATTAAACACGGTCACAGAAGAGTGGGAGTTCATCGGCGATAGGATAGATGCAATGACATTCGATGCCAAGATTGCTGTAGATGGTAATATTTACGGCTTTAGTGCTTACTGTGATGGGATTTTAAAAATTGATGTGATGGAAGATGATGTGGAAATGATACACAAGGAGATAAATCCGGGCGCATATGGAACAAAATTAGGAATCAATGGACACTTGTATAGTATTCCTGGGGATGGTGATTATGTTTGGGATTATGATCCTTTAACTGATTCTTTGAAAAGCATCTACGAATTCCCGTATAAACTTAATGCTAAGTACGCCGGAGGCGCTTCCTTGCAAAATGGAGGGATTTGCGCAGTACCAGCTAGGGAGAACAAACTGCTTAAGTTAAAGATCGACATTGAAGGAATAGAGGTTCCAGATAAGATTTATGGGGACTATTTTTTGGATTATTATTAGGCTTTAGGAGCGTGGAGAAGATGCAAGAGCAGAATGCGATTTACTGTAAAATAGAGGTATCTGCACCCAATGTAAGCCTGGCAGGAAAAACAGTCATGATTACCGGTGGTGGAAGTGGAATTGGCAAGGCGATTGCTAAAAAGGTAATAGAGGCCGGAGCATTGGCGGTCATTGTAGGTAGAAGAGAAGCAAAATTGAAAGCCACTACTGAAGAATTGGGCAGTAAAAACTGCATATACTATCCATATGATGTGACACGAGCTGACGGCTCTTCAAAATTTTATAAGCAATTAGAAACACTGACAAAACATAAAATTACCGGATTGGTAAATAATGCCGGTATTTATATTCACAAAAATTTGATGGATTTCTCAACTGAAGACTTTGATTCTATAATAAACACAAATCTTCGGGCGCCTATGTTCCTGACAATCGGCTTTCTAAAGTATTGTAAGGAAAACCAAATCAAAGGAAATATCGTAATGATGGCTTCAAATAGAGGGTTGTTTGGAGATTATGGACCCTATGGAGCTTCCAAAAAAGGTTTGATTCATTACACGCAAGGAATTGCCAGAGAAATGATTGGTACTGGGATTCGGGTCAATGCGATTGCGCCGGGAATGACGGCGTCAGAAATTAATGGAATAAATGCGACAGGAAATCTATATGTATCTTCGGCTAAAGGTAAGAGGGTCCTTTTGCCCGAGGAAATTGCAGAAACAGCTTGGTTTTTGCTAAGTGATTACAGTAAGTGTATAAATGGAGCAGTGATTCCATGTGATGAGGGGGATTTTTTGAGATAGGAGATAATGAGTGTGGACAATATTGATTTATTGAATAACGTAAACATTTGGGACAAAGAAATTATTTTATATGGTGATGAAAAAATAAGAAATGATATTGAATATTTATTTAAATCTAGAGGCTTGAATATTAGGTCCTGCGATATAAATGATGATGTATGTTTCATAGAGACAAATAGAAGCGATCGGTTAATTGTTTTATGTAGAAAAGCAAAAGATGAAACTTTCGAAGTTCACGCAAAAGAATTGGGTATGAAGCAAGGAGAACATTATTTATATGCTAAGGATTTTTTTCTATATTATGATCCTATATTTCTTGAACGAAAGAACAAGAAACTAGCAGTTTGGGGAACAGGTGCATGCGCTAATGAATTATGGGAAATTTTGAATCAGAGAGGCCTTGCTTCGGAAATAGCTTTTTATATAGACAATGCCGAAGGCAAAAATATGTTTAGGGGAAAACAAGTATTGAATCCTATGGAAATCAAAAATAGGTGCGACATTTATATCATTGTTGCTACTAGAGAGTTCCAGTGGGACATATATCAGCAGCTTAACGAATATGGATTCCAGCGGAAAAAAGATTATGTCCATTACAATGTGATAGCTAGAGACTATGGTAAACTATTAGAAAAGGCCTGCTTTACCGAGGAACAATATCCCTATTTCTGTCATCGACCATTTGGTTACTGTGATGTAATAGGCGATCATCTCTACTTATGTTGTCCCGATTTTCTGCCCATTTCAGCTGGAAGCATGCAGTTCGAGCCTTTCATGGACTGTTGGAATTCATATATCGCGCACATATTACGACTTTCAATCGTCAATGGTAGTTTTGCGTTTTGCAATAAACAGTATTGTGATTTGTTCGATTTCCATAAAATTACGAGTACGCGGGAAGAGCTAAAGGCGAATTATGAGAAAAGTCCTTTAGAACACCCAAATACTTTGATGGTGGGAATTGATCATAGCTGCAATTTAAGATGTCCATCTTGCAGAAAAGAAGTTTATGTAGCTGCTGCAGATGAAAGGAAAGAATTGGACCGAAGAGCGGAGGATTTGTTAGAAAATGTGCTCCCCTATGTAAATCGTTTGTGGCTGGCTGGAAGTGGGGAAGTGTTTTTTAGTAAGACCTATAGAAAAATATTAGCCGATAGGCGGTGCAAACAAAGGTCTAGCATCAGTATTTTATCAAATGGCGTACTCTTTGATGAAGACAATTGGAAACTATTAGAGGATGCTTGCTATGAATCCATAGAGGTAGCGGTATCTATGGATGGAATGAAAAATGAAACTATTGAGAAGTTGCGAAGAGGAGCATCTGCACAGAAGCTAAAGCGAAACCTGGAATTTTTAGGACGTTTACGAAAGCAGGGTAAGATCCAAAGGTTATTTTTGAGTTGTGTGGTGCAAGCGGACAACATTGCTGAATTGCAGGAATTGCTGAACTATTGCCAAGATATTGGAGTAGATAAAATCCAATTCCTGAAATTGAAAGACAATGGAGCATATGCGGATAACGATGATCAGTTCGATGAAGTATCCGTGTTTGATGATGAGGGGCGTATAAAGAAGCGTTTTAAGCCCTATTTTACAGAAGAGTTGTTATTCCACTCGTTAGCAGATTGGTTCAATAGTAGTGATGTGTTACAAGCTGAAAAAAAGCCTAGATTAGATATTTACGATACATTCTAAAGTTAAATACCATAATAGCAGGAGGTATTGCTGGGTGCTAGAGCGAAATGATCAAATTTATACAATACATGAAAGCGATGTATCAATAGAAAAAGTTTATAATTACTTTTTTAAGATTGAAAGTCGAATTATTTATGTTGTAGACATAGAAGAAAGGTTTGTAGGCGTTATTACAAGCCAGAAATTTTTGGACAGTATTGAGACTTTAAATGTGCCGATCAATAGACAATGCTTGACAATTGCGTTAAAAGAAGAACAGGCTATGCTTGAAGACGCAATAGAATTATTTAAAAAATACTGCATAACGACTGCGATCCCTGTAGTGGATGAAGACGGAAAACTATGTTGTGAAATACGAAAAGTAAGAAACAATCATCAAGCTAAAGTTTTGACCGATTTTTATGAAAAAATAAGAATGTATGAAAAAGGTAGTTATTTGTGTCAAGAGATTGTAGGCTTGAAAAAATGTTTGCAAGAGCAGGCAATGATAATTATTGGCACAGAACAACAGTTTCAAAATATTTTCAGTGAACTGCTCCCTAAGTATGAGCATATTATATTCATGGAAGAATTAGAAAATGCATATGAATTCATGTTTCAAAATGGGCATTTACTGATTGATGTATCCACGACAGAATATTCCATGCGAAAAGATTTGTATTCGTTCAGTTGCAATGGATATAGCTGGGATGATTTTCTTGACCTGGTAATCCGGATGATAGAGAAGGAATGTTTTAGCAGATTTTGTAGGATTACAGACAACCAAATTGCAACCCTTAAAGATTATCTGGAAAAATATTCTGATGGGAGAGTATATATTTCCTCATGGGGTGTATTGACATCGGCCTTGAAGAAATATCTGAACAATAGTTCATTGAAGCTTATAGTGCAAAAAGGGTTATTACGGAAAAGTTCATTCCGATATTGTTATACGGGTAATGGAGTGACTATTAAAGAGTTGACAGGTGGAGAACAATTGCTAATGGAGCAGGCTGATGTCATGTTGCAATATTTCTATCTGTATAAGGAACTAAGTGAGCAAGTATCCGTATTGAATTTTGCGTTTGATGTTAGAGTTGAAATACCAGGACAGGAAAAGCAGAAAGTAGTTCGAGACAGACTCTTTTTTCTTAAAGATTATGTAGAAGGAATAGAAGATAAGAATCTAGAGGTGCCTTTTTATACTAGAAAAACGAAAGAACCGAAACACTTAATGAAATTGCAATCCTCTCTCAAGTTTTGCATGAAGAGGAGATTTGAGAAGGACCTAATTATCTGGAAAGATGTGGCCAGCGATTTAGTTAACATTGAAAATGGAATACGAAAGACATGCTATCAACCCACAAAATATGTAGGAACTATTTACCTTTTTGGGATGTGTACAATATATGGGGCTCTAGTGGAAGATCGGTGGACAATACCATCTATTATTCAGCAATATATCAACAAGTCTGGAAAAGCTTATAGGGTGGTTAATTTAGGAAGTGAGTTCCCTGGGAATCATATTAGGATCAAAGAAACATTAAATATAAGTGAAAATGATATTATTGTGATTCTCTTTCCGTTTATAACGGATGGTATCAAAAAACGCATCCCTATTTTAGAGGTTGGGGAGGGCTTTAATAGGATTTGGAAAAATGAATTTTATGGTAAAGAGTGCTTTATGGATGCGGTCCAGCATTGTGGGGATAACGGGAACATTATTTATTCTCAAATCATTTATCAGGAATTGGAAAAGCATCTTGCTGCTGCAGATGAAAAAAGTCTAAGGCAAAATAGTGTTTACAATGTTTTCAAACCCAACACTACAGATCTGGATGCACTTTATTCTTTCAATTCCTATATTGCAGAGCTGCGAAAAGAAAAGGAAAGGATACCTGAATCCACAGAGAAAATAGGGTGTATTGTGATGAACTGCAATCCTTTCACATCAGGCCATCGCTACTTGATCGAGTATGCGCTGGATATTGTGGACTACCTTTACATTTTTGTAGTAGAAGAAAACCGGTCCTTCTTTCCTTTTCAGCACAGATATGAGATGGTGAAAAGAGGAACTTGCGACTTGGAAAACGTATCTGTTGTTAGAAGCGGGAAGCTCATTATATCATCAGAGACCTTTCCCACTTATTTTACAAAAGATACGTGGCATAGTCAGGATGATATTTGTTTGAATGAAGATTTGCGGATATTCGCGCAGTATATTGCGCCAGTGTTGGACATTCAATATCGCTTTGTTGGAGAAGAGCCGACTGATTATGTCACAAATCAATATAATATCGCCATGAAGAGAATTTTACCTGACATTGCAGGGATTCAAGTCGTTGAGATTCCCAGAATGGAGATAGGCGGAAAAGTGGTTTCGGCCACAACAGTCAGGGAATGTTACAAAAAGAAGGACTTTTCAGAGATGCGCGCATTGGTGCCGCAAACAACGCTGGAGTATCTAGAGGAAATGGCAGGGCACTAGTTGACAGATTAAAGTCAAACCATTTTAGAGCAGAAACACGAAGTTATTAGGAGATTTTCAGAAAATGTTAGAAAAAAACAATAGAATTTGTATCTTACATGAGAGTGCTGTATCGCTTAAAAATGTGTATAATTGCTTTTTTCTAAGTGAAAGTCGAATTATTTATGTCACAGATCAAATAGAACGATTTGTAGGTATCATTACAGGACAAACATTTCTGCAGAGTCTGGGGGGAGCAAGCCTAAAGGCGCTTGTTAATAAACAATGCTTAACGATTACCTTAAATAATGAACAGGCAATGCTCGAAGAAGCAGAGCGCTTAATCGAAAAGTATCATATCACAACGGCGATTCCAGTACTAGATAAAGAAGATAGAGTGTGTTACGAAATCAGGGAGAAAAGAGAGGAGCACAAATTCGAGATTTTAGCTGGGTTTTATGACAAACTGAGACAATATGAACAAAGTAGTTATGTAGGTCAAGAACTTGTAAGCTTAAGAAAGATTTTGAATAGTCAGCACATCACAGTGATTGGCACAAAAGAACAGTTTGATTGCATTTGTGGAGAATTGTTTAGACGGACAAATGATCAGCATATCGCCTTTATTCGGGAATTGGAGAATCCATATGAGTTTATGCGTGATCATCAAGATCTTCTAATTGACGTATCTGTAACAGAACAATCCATGCGGAAAGACCTATATAGTTTGACGAACAATGGATATGGGTGGCATACTTTTTTTGATGTGATCATTCAGATGATAGAAAGAGAGTGTTTTAGTAGGGTTGATCGAGTCACAGACAATCCGATTGCTACGGTTAAAGATTATTTTGAAAAGTATTCTGATGGAAGGGTATATATTGCTTCAAGAGGAATACTGACTTCTGCGATAAAAAAATGCTTGAGTGACAGCCATTTGCGATTGATTGAACAAAACGGGATATTGAGAGAAAATTCTTTTCAGTATTATTATACAAGCAATGGGGTGAAAACTCGAGAATTAATAGGGGGAGAACAACATGCGATAGAACCTGCAGACATCATGCTGCAATATTTTTATTTAAGTAAAGCGCTAAGCGAGAAGATTTCAGTATTGAATTTTAGCTTTGACATTGAGGTGGAAGTTCCAGACGGAGAAAAGGGCGGAATCATTCAAGATCACTTGTTTTGCATAAAAGACTACATAGCAAATATAAAAAATCAGGATATCAGGACATCATTATATACTAAAAAGACTAAACAACTAGAATATTTGCGAGACTTAGAGTCTTCACTTACATTTTGTATGACTCGGAGGTTTGAAAATGATTTATTTGTTTGGAAGGAACAGAAAAGCAGATTAGTCAATATTGAAAACGGAATACGGAGGACATGTGGTCAACCAGAAGAATATGCCGGGACGATTTTTTTCTTTGGTATGTGTACAATATATGGAATGTTTGTGGAAGATTCCTATACTGTGCCATCCATTATCCAAAAATACATAAATGAATCTGGAAAAGCTTACAGAGTAGTCAATATGGGAAGTGCATTGCCAGAGAATTACTTTGTACTGAAAGAGCAACTTCATGTAACAGAAAACGACATTGTAGTGATTTTGTTCCCCTTTGTTACAGATAGGATGAAAAAGTATATACCGATTATGGAGATTGGTGAGCACTTTAATAAGCTTTGGAAAGAAGATTTTAAAGATAAAACTTGTTTTATGGATACCGTTCAACATTGTGGAGACTATGGGAATTTGATTTACGCTCAGATTATTTATGAGGAATTAAAAAAGCATCTTGTTAATACAACTGAAAAAATCTTAAGCAAAAATAGTATCTATAATATTTTTAAGCCTAATAAACGAGATTTGGGAACACTTTACTCTTTTGACACTTGCATTGCAGAATGGCTGGAAGAAAAGAAGAACGTGCCTGTAAACGCAGAAAAAATAGGATGCATTGTGATGAATTGTAATCCGTTTACATTGGGCCATCGCTATTTGATCGAGTATGCGTTGACAATGATAGACTATCTTTACGTTTTCGTGGTTGAAGAAAACAGTTCCTTTTTCCCTTTTAAAGATAGATATGAAATGGTGAAGAGGGGAATCAATGGCATAGATGACTTATCTGTTATTAAAAGTGGAAAAGTAATCATCTCATCAAGTACGTTCCCCGCATATTTTAGGAAATCAAGTATAGAAGCTCGGGAAAAGGTTTACTTGAATGAGGATTTGCGGATATTCGCGCAGTATATCGCACCAGTATTGGATATTCAATATCGCTTTGTTGGGGAAGAGCCGACTGATTACGTCACAAATCAATATAATATCGCCATGAAGAGAATTTTACCTGACATTGCAGGGATTCAAGTCGTTGAGATTCCCAGAATGGAGATAGGCGGAAAAGTGGTTTCGGCCACAACAGTCAGGGAATGTTACAAAAAGAAGGACTTTTCAGAGATGAGCGCATTGGTGCCGCAAACAACGCTGGAGTATCTAAAAGAAATGGCAGCAGTTTGATCTGCCTTTTAGGAACTTGAAGAAGGAGGAATCTATGCACAAATATGTAATTTGGGGAGCTGGCAGTCATGCTAGACTGCTCATGGATAATTTTGAAGAGATTGAAAATTATGTGGAAGTGTTTTTGGATCATGATAGAAATAAGAAACAATTAGGTACCATACCTATCGTTCGGCCAGAAGAATGGAAGCATTATGAAGATTCTAAAATTGTCATATGTGTAAAAAACAGCTTTCACGAGGTATACAACGAATTGATTTACAAATATCAATGCAAGAAAGAACACATAATGTCTTCACACGAGTGGATCTGTGAGTTGTTAAAACAGCAAAAGATCAAATTGCGGCCGAAATGGGTTCGTATTGAGACTAGTACCCTTTGTCAGCTTGATTGTCCATATTGCTATATGCGAACAGGCGATTTTGGCGTTATGGGAAGAGGATATCTAAGCTATCAGGATTTTTCAAAATTTATTGCGCAGAATCCGCATATTAATAAAGTCGAAATTTCAAACAATGGTGAACCTTTTTTGAATCCAGATTTAGAAAAAATATTGCTTTTTGCTCATAAGAAGAATATTGAGATACAAATTAGCAATGGTACGAATTTTAATACGGTTTCAGATAGGATATTGGAATTGTTAGTGAAGACGCAGGTTTCGTTAATCAATATTTCTATTGATGGGGCCTCGCAAGATGTTTATTCTGCGTACAGACGTAATGGAGACTTCGATAAAGTAATCTCAAATATAAGAAAGCTGAATGCATATAAAAAGCGGCACAACTCAAAGTACCCAATCCTTCAGTGGCAATACATCTTGATGCAGCATAATGAAGATGATGTAGAGCAGGCATCTATGATGGCGAAAGAGTTAGATATGGATATTGTCTATAAGTATGAATGTGTGAAGGGAGACTTTGAACCTCAAGATAGAATTCGTCTAGGACAGATTACCGGACTGAAGGATTTCTCCCGAGCAGAATACAATGCAAATCATAAAAATGTATACGGGACAGATATGTGTTGGCAAACGATATTCAGCCCACAAATCAATTTTGATGGTAGATTGCTAGGGTGCTGCATGCTATGGGATGAAGATTTAGGGATCAATGTCTTTAAGGAAGACTTGGTAAGCGCATTAAATTCTGAAAGGTATTTAAAAATAGTAAATTTATTGCTTGGTATCAAACGTTCTTTTGAGGAGGAAGAAGACATTCCTTGTCTCCATTGTGAACAGTGTGGAAGGAACATCAGAGCACAGAACTTTTTATATCTTTAAGTCCGATAAAAGGATAATTTTAAGGGGCTATTGCTAAGTAGGTAATAAAGATGAACACGATTATTGAAACGCTTTCCCAAAAGGCCTGCACAGGATGCAGTGCTTGTTTGAATATTTGTTCCACACAGGTAGTCACCATGGAGGCGGACCAAGAGGGATTTTGGTATCCTGCCATTGATCAGAACCAGTGTACAGGATGCGGAGCATGTGAGGACGTATGTCCGGTCATTCATGCGCCGCAGCCAAATGCTGTGGCGCAGGCCGTTCCAAAAGCAGAAACGATCCCTTCGATCTATGCGGCTTGGTCCTTGGATCAGGAAATCCGATACCATAGCACGTCAGGAGGCGTATTCAGTGAGCTGGCTCTGTCGGTACTTGCAGAAGGCGGGTATGTGTGCGGCGCTATTTATGATGGCCATCATATGGTCAAGCATGCGATCATAGATCATGCGCAGGATCTGGCAAAGCTGCGGCAGTCCAAATACGTGCAGTCGGACATGAACAGCATTTATAAAGAGATCGGTAACTTGCTGAAACAAGGAGAAAAGCTGCTGTTTTGCGGGTCACCATGTCAATGTGCGGGAGTCTTTCATTACTGTGAAAAATGTGGCGTAAATGCTGAAAATTTGTATTTGGTGGATTTTATTTGCCGAGGCTCCAACTCCCCAAAAGTCTACCGAAAATTCCTCGATGAACTGGAAGCGGAGCAACAGTCAAAAGTGAAGAAGGTTTGGTTCAAAAATAAGACCTATGGATGGAACCGGTTCAGCACAAAAGTGGAATTTGAGAATGGAGAGGCTTATTTAGAAGACCGGTATCATGATGCGTATATCCGGGGCTATATAGAAGAAAACCTTTTCATTCGTCCATCGTGCGCAGAGTGTCAGTTCAAAGGTTTTCGGAGGCGTTCAGATCTAACTCTAGCAGATTTTTGGGGCATACAGTTAAAAGATGATTCTCAGGACAGCGATGGAGGCACATCCATGGTGATCATACACACGGAGAAAGGGCAGGCTTTGTGGGATTCTGTGTCCTCTAGGGTTTTCAGCGAAGCCAAAACGCTGGAGGAGGCTGCCATGGGGAACGCATGTCTTTACAATTCTGCGCTGCCAGGCATTCATAGGGAACAGTTCATGACAGATCTGGACAAGATGCCTGTCATGGATAATATCAAGAGATTTTTAAAGTAAAGCGATTGCCAGAATAGACAAGGATTTTATGGAAAGGTAGTCATTATGCATGATGACAATAGGTGAACAAATGCGAGATCCAAACCCAGATGAACTGATTGATCGAGAGAAATATCAAGTTTTAGAAAAAGAATACCAGCAGAAAAATATCGTTCCTTATAAAGGAACATATTTTTTGATCGAACCATCTGCTGACTTAAGCATCTATGGCAAACTGCGGCTGAATACCAATTGCTTTCAGGAAAATGGCAGAGTCACCAACCTGCGGCTTGATGAAAATTCTAAGCTAAAGGTGCAGGGCTGCTTTGACATCTTTTACGGCGGGGATATCATCTGTTTTCCTGGCGGTGAACTGACTTTGGGAAGCGGATTTTGCAATAGCAACTTGATCCTCCGCTGCACACGAAAAATCACCATAGGAGAAGGTGTGGCTATTTCCCATAACGTGACCATTATGGATTCTGATGCCCATGAAATCGTGGGAAACAATCATGACAAAACGCAGCCAGTAGTGATCGGGGATCATGTGTGGATCGGCTCCGGTGCGAAGATTTTAAAAGGGGTGACCATTGGAGATGGGGCTGTCGTGGGCGCGGGAACTATTGTCACCCACGATGTGCCTGCAAATTGCGCTGTGGCAGGTGCGCCGGCTAGAATCATAAAAAAGGGGATATATTGGAATGCTTAACAGGGTAATATTGCAAAAAACTTAAGAAATGAATGTGGTAGGACGATAATTTTAAATAGACGCTTAATAGCTTAGATGTTTAGTGCAAAGTATTTAGAAAACTGATGAGGGTATTGGAATATGATAGCTTTACAGCCGTTAAGATACTAGAATATTTGATATTTGGGTAAATTATTTATATATCTTATTTTATAAGTTTAAAGAGCACATGAAGGGAGCGATTTTAAACGAATGATCAAAGTATCGGTCATTGTGCCAGTGTACAATGCGGAAGAATACTTAGAGCAGTGTATGAATAGTATTAGGGGACAAACCTTAAAGGACATCGAAATCATATGCGTTGATGATGGTTCTACGGATGATTCCTTAGAAGTTTTAAAAAGGCATGCAGAAGAAGATAGCCGCATCCAGATCTTGTGTCAAACGAACCAATATGCAGGGGTCGCCCGCAATCACGGAATGAAACACGCAAACGGGAAATATTTGTCTTTTCTAGATGCGGATGACTATTTTGAATCCGATATGCTAGAAAGGATGTACCAGCAGGCCGAAGCAAACCAGGTGGATGTTGTGATGTGCAGGTATGCGGAACGTTTGGAAACCAAAGACAAGATGACTTTTCCAGATTGGGCGTTCATAGACTCTTTCTTTGATGGAACAAAGAAAAGCGTCCCGAAAAATAGATTTTCGGGAAAACAGTTGAACCATGCGGGCTTGTTCCAGATTTCTAGGGGATGGGCGTGGGACAAACTTTTTCGAACGGATTTCGTAAGGCGATGTGGATATGAGTACCAGGATTTCCGTTCATCGGAAGACGGTTACTTCGTGTATATGTTGCTGACAAGAGCAGAACAGATCTCTTACATGGATGACATTTTTATTACCCATAGGATAGATTTACCCCACTCATTGTCGAACACAAAAGAAAAGGAGTGGATGAACGGTTTTAAGATGTTCATGATGATAAAAAGGGAATTAGAACAGCAAGGCATTTACGAATTGTATCAGCAGAGTTTTTTGAATGAAGTTATCAGCTTCATGTCGTGGTATTTAGAGTCCATGCGTTTGTTTGAGGCATATACGAAAGTGTATGCCTACATAAAAGAAAATCTGGAGCCGATCATAAAAGCCTTAAATCACAACAAGAGCTATTATTTTCAAGAACAGTCATATGAATGGTACGAAAAAGTCAATTCCCTCTCTTCAGAAGAATATCTTTTCGAAGAAAGAAAAAGAACAGGTGACATTATTCAATGGCAGAGGGGCGAAATTCAAGAGAGAGACTGGGTGTTTCCTTATTATTTGTTGGAAAAAAGCAAAAAGATCGTACTATACGGTGCGGGGAAAATAGGGAGAGCATATCACGCACAACTTTTTGAAAGTGGTTTCTGTGAAGAATTGACATGGGTGGACAAAGAATATGAGAAATACGCAGCCACAGGGTTGGAGGTGGAATCCCCAGACCTGATCGAGCAAAAAGAGTTCGATTATGTTTTTGTTGCCATAAAAAATAAAGAAACACAAGGCAAAATCACAGGGTGGCTGATAGGCAAGGGCGTGTCCCCAGATAAAATCAGGTGCTATCATCAATGCAATTGTTAACTATATCAGAGATAACGACGGTGAAAAGCAGGAGATGAAGGTTAGGAGATGCGATTAAAGGACAGACTACAAAACATAAAGGGACACCTCCTGATTTACGGAGCACATTTGGTAGCACTTGAATGCGCTAGGTGCCTCATAAAAAATGGATATCAAAATAAAATAGTAGGCTTCGCAGTTACAGCGCTAGAAGGAAATCCTGACGAGATTGAGGGGTTTCCAGTGAAAAAAATCGAGGACTACATGGAGCAATGCCATGATTTGACAGTTATCATAGCCATGCCTGAAAGATACCATGATGAAGTGGAACACCATGCGAGGAATTATGGGTTTCGCCAATTTGTGAAGCTTAGGCTAGAAGACATGGCAGAAATAAAGGGGCAGGAATTGCTTTTAGAGCAAGAGAACCACCCGCGATTGTCTTTTGTCTTGGAAACCAGCAAAAACGATCCGACTTGGTTAGATATGATGGGCCAACATTCTCTTCATACAGGCGGCTATGAAAAAAAATGGGAACAGCTTCATTATAAATTCCCCACACTTTTTTATTTGAACAAAGAAGTAGTTTTCGCAAAATCAGAAACTCTCAATTTCCACAAAGATCCTAAGGAGACCTGCGGCGAGCTTTGGGATTTACATGCGCTTCCCACTGATTTGTACAAAGAAAACGAAGAGGGTGAACTACAAGACATTATGGCCGTTTACATGGCATTCAGTGCTTGGGACGAAACCGCGGAGAATGAGAGGAGACGTTTGTCATGGATACGGCCGATTCAAGTGGGGAGCTGCTTATCGAAGAAAAAGTATGGATTTTTGTGTGACGATGAGGGGGATAACATTTCTGAAAAAAACAGACTCTTTGCGGAAATGACAGGGGCTTACTGGGTTTGGAAAAATGAAACAGAGTCAGACTACAAAGGGCTTTGTCATTATCGTCGGCATTTTATCATTTCATCTAAAGAAATCAGGGCGTTAGCACAAAACGGCATTGATGCGCTACTCACGACCCCAAGATACGTGCCCGGAGGAATCAGGGATATGTTCCTGGAAGAAACACCTGTTAAAAGGGTGGTATATCATGGAATGCTCCGTGCGATTTCCGAGGTGGCGCCGGAAGATAAAGCGGAATTTGAAACATATATGGAGCATTGTTTCTATTATCCCAATAATATGGTGATCGCAAGGAGTAAGGTTTATGATGATTACTGTGCCTGGATATTTCCCATTTTATTTCGGATGATGGAAATCGACAAAGAGATTGATTATGGACATGAGGAAGACCGGCATATTGCTTATGCTGCTGAACTTTTAACCTCTTACTATTTTGTGAAAAACAGGGAACAGTATCGCATTGCCGTGACAGACTATCAATTTACATCAATATAGAAAGGAAAGACGTAAGTATGAAAGCTATACCTATCGTGTTTGCGACGGACGAAAACTATGTGCCATATTGCGGTGTGGCAGTTTCGTCGTTGATCATGAATGCCAGCAGCGAAAAGCAATATGAAGTAGCTATATTGTACGATAAACTATCATTCCAGAGCATATATAGATTGGAGCAGTTGTCAACGGAGCATGTTTACGTGAGGTGTGTCTGTGTTCATGAACAGGTAAAGGAAATGAAGGTTCAAGAATATAGCCATTTGACCATTGCTTCGGCGTATCGTTTAGTGATTCCGGAAATCTTCAAGGATTACGACAAGGCTATTTACTTGGATTCAGACATTGTAGTGGAGGCAGATGTCGCAAAGTTGTATGGCATAGATATTGGAGATAACTTTTTGGGAGCTGTGCATGGATACTTCAAGGAGCCCAATTCAGATTTTTTATACAAACACATCACAGAGACCTTAAAGATTGATGAAAGCCATTTCTTTAATGCGGGGATCCTAGTGATGAATTTAAAAGCGTTTCGGGAAAACCAGGTGACAGAAAAGTGCTTGTCATTGTTGGCTGAAAGGAACGACTTGTGTTTCATGGATCAATGCGCACTTAACATTGTTTGTGAAGGGAAAGTGGAATTCCTGCCAAAGCGATGGAATTATGAATGGCTATTTTTGTTGCCTCTCACTGATCCCTCTTTTTGTGGGGAGATCAGTGAATCCGAATTCTGTAAAGATCCTGCGATTGTGCATTATGACGGGATGCACAAACCTTGGGATTACCCAGAATGGATATTGGCAGATCGTTTCTGGTTTTATGCCAGACAGACCATTTTTTATGAAGAAATCCTATGTACTGCACAATTACAGTGTGCGGGAGAGTTGATAAAGCTGTTTGGGGCAGCTAATAAATGCAGAGATATTGCGGTCTATGGAGCAGGAAACGCTGGTAGACGGTATGTCAGCAAAATTTTATCATTGAAGCTATGCAGGATCGTGGTTTGGGTCGATCAAAATTATGCTGAAAAGCAAGAGTATCAATTGCCAGTGGAAAATGTGGAACTACTTTATCAATCCCAATTCAATCGAGTATTGATTGCCATTGAAGACAGATCGGTGTCAAACGAAGTGAAAGAGATGCTTCTGAAAAGGGGTATCGATGAAGAGAAGATCATTCAAATTGGATAGGAGGATTCATTTTGGAGTCAGTTAAAGAAGAACAGACGGTTTCAAAAGAACAGAAAGCAAGAGTGAAAATTTTCATTTCTTATCATAAAGAAGGAGAGACACTTAAAAGCGAAATTATGACACCGATTCACGTAGGGGCAGCCCGAAGTGATGTGATGCTTGATATGCAGCGTGACGATGAAGGAGATAACATCTCTGCAAAAAACGACAGGTATTGCGAAATCACCGCACAATATTGGGCCTGGAAAAACGTAGACGCTGATTATTATGGCTTTATGCATTATCGGAGGCATTTTGCTTTTCGAGAGATACCAGAACCTGTGAGAGCCGAAGGGATGATTCCTTTTAGGCAGATTGATGACATATACAAAAGACACATCGGACTCAGTGACAGCGCAATTTACGCATGTATCAAAGATTACGATGTTATTTTGCCGCCTCAGGTGGATACGTCCTCTTGGGGAGCTGTGTCAAATGAAGCGCAATTTAGCAGCCTGGACAATCTCCACGCTATTGATTTCGATTTGACGTGCCAAACCGTTTTAGAACTGTATCCAGAATACAAAGAGGCCGTTTGCGAGTTCAGGACGGGTAAAGACGCATATTGGTACAACATGTTTATTATGCGAAAAGAGATCTTTCGGGATTACTGTGAATGGTTGTTCAGCATTTTAGAAAAAACAGAGCCTAGAATTGATTTTACCTATTACAATGAGCAAGAAATACGCACATTGGCGTTTATGGCTGAGCGTCTATTCAGCATATACATGTCTAAGCTGCTAAAGGACAAACCAGACTTAAAAGTGAAGCATCTAAAGATGACATTTGTGGAGAATACAGATAAGGTTGCAGAACCATACCCTGCCTTTAAGGAAAACAATGTGGCGATTGCTGTACCTGGACACAAAGGGCGTATGCCAATACTTGGTGTGATGTTGGACTCCCTGCTGGAAAATGGAACGGAAGGAAATAACTATGATATCCTTGTTTTGAGTGACAGATCACAAGCCAGCGAAGATATGGATAGATATACCAATATGATTGAAAAGAGAGCAAACGGGTATTCAAATGTAAGGATACGTTTTATAGATGTTTCCTGTTTTACCACATATAAAGGGATTTTTACGAATAGTGATTCTATATGGAAAATACATTTCAGGTTACTTTTCTCACAAGTGTTGAAGCACTATGAAAAAGTATTATACTTAGACGCAGACATGGTCATCTGCCATGATGTGGCGGAGCTTTATCACACGAACTTAGAAGGTGCGATGCTTGCTGCTGCGCGAGATCCAATTGCTTTAGGAATCAACAAATCGAAACAATACAATAGATGTAAGAATATGAGAAAAATTGGCATAGAAAACATCCACGACTATTTCCAGGCAGGGGTGTTGCTGATGGATCTGCGAAAGGTATCAGAAAGTGGATTGTGCGACCGTATGATCGAATACACTGCTACGCACGATTGCGATCTAGCCGACCAGGACGTGCTAAATTTGTTCTGCCAAGGCAAGGTGAAATTTATCGATGGTAGATGGAATGTGATCGTAAACGATATTGCCATGAAAGTGATCCCTTATGCGCCTGCGGTCATATGGAAGGAATACAAAAAGAATCGGGAAAGCGCATACATCTATCATTTTGCGGGGACGGCCAAGCCATGGGACAACCCATTCCTCGACAAGGCCGAAATTTTCTGGGAGGCAGCCAGGCAAACGCCATGGTACGAGATTCTATTGGAGAATTTGATCACTTCTTCTGTATTTTTTAGAAAAGGATTTGAAGCAAGAAACAACGATTTGGTAGCTAGCAAGTTAACTTTATGGCCTGATGATATGGCGAACATGGTGCTTCCTATTTTTAAAGCCCATGCAGAACTATCCTCTATCGGGATATCAGAAATTTTAGCAGAAACAATACGAAACGCAGATAACGATTATGAATCGAGGGCAAAAGGAAAGAGAGTGATGTTTTATGGTGCGGGAAATTGCTGCAGGCAGATGTTACTGTACTTCGATGAATTGGGTCTTGCGTATCCATCTGCCATTTGGGACAGAGCTGCGCAAAAAGAACAAAAGCTTTTCGGTGTTCCCGTGTTCCAACCGGATTTCGCATTGCTGAAAGGCCAGCATGATATATTTTTTGTCATTACTATCGAAAGCGTTTCCACTTCTAATATGATCAGAGCTTCATTCGCTGAAAACGGATTTACGAATGTGATTGAACATAAGGAGATGATGGGCATTTTGTCCCGCAAGCTATGGATCAAACTGGAAGATGATTGCGGAGAAGACTCAAGAAGGGAAAAATAATGAACTACTATATATTCGGGGCGAAATCTATCGCTTACGGTGCGTGTGAAGCTATGAAGTTGCTCCATCCAAATGATGAAATCCTGGGATTCCTGGTTTCCTCTCTTGAGGGAAACCCGAAGATCCTAGCGGGGCTTCCAGTACGAGAAATCGGTGAGGTGGCGAAGGAATTAAGTGCCACAAAAAAAGCCGAGACACGAGTCTTAGTGGCTGCTCCAGAAGATGCGCACCAAGCGATCGTTCTCATTTTGGAAAGGCACGGATTTTTCAATTACAGACTGCTGGATAGCAAAGCTGAAGGCACATTGATGCGTCACTACTACCAGACACTGGGGCTTTTTTCGGCACCGCAGGACCTGCCCTTGGAAGGTGAGCGACCGAAGTTGACAGTCTACGCCGCCCGCTTCCAGGGAGACAAGCCCCTTTTGCAGCTGCCTGAATTTCCAGCATATGTGCGCCCACTTCTTTTGGGAGCTGCAGGAGATGGCGGCCAGGAACCAGAAAGGGCGGAGGAACTTCGTGATGATACGGGGGACAACATTTCCGGGAAAAACCCCAACTACTGTGAACTGACGGGTCTTTACTGGATCTGGAAAAACTGCCTTCGAGGGCCAGAGGAATATGTGGGACTATGCCATTACCGGCGCTGCCTGGACGTGACGGAAGAGGACATGAGACGATTGAAAGCCAGCGACGTGGATGTGGTGCTGCCTTTCCCCATGCTGCACGCCCCGGACATCCGAGAACATCATGTGAGGTATGTGAAAGAAAAGGACTGGGAGACCATGCTGCGAGCGTTGGAAGAGATCCACCCTGAAGACATGGAAAGATACGGGGAAATTTTCTCCAAACCCTATTTTTACAACTATAATATGTTCATTGCAAAAAAACAGGTTCTTTCGGATTATTGCGCATGGCTGTTCCCAGTGCTGGAACGGACGGAAGAAACTTCGGAACCCAAAGGGAGAGATCGAGGCGATCGATATCTGGCGTACATGGGAGAGAGTCTATGCACGCTTTACTTTATGAACCGACAAAAAAGTTTGAAAATTTATCATGCGGAAAGGCGAATGTTCGTGTGAAGGAAGGCGGGAAAACATGGCGATTTTAATCTGTGGAGGAGCCGGGTACATCGGTTCTCACGCCAACAAGTCGTTAAACGAGAGGGGATGCCAGACAGTGGTGCTGGACAACTTGTCCCGAGGGCACCGGGAGGCGGTAAAGTGGGGAACCTTCGAACAGGGGGACCTTTTGCGGGAGGAAGATTTGGAACATGTTTTCCGAAGGCATGAGATCGAAGCGGTGATGCACTTCGCAGCTTTCGCCTACGTGGGAGAATCCATGGGACGGCCGGAAGAGTATTATGAAAATAACGTGATGGGCACCTTGAACCTGCTGAAAACCATGAGACGGCACGGATGCGGCAAGATCGTCTTTTCTTCTACCTGCGCCACCTACGGCGAACCGGAACAAATGCCCATCACGGAAAATCTACGCCAGGAACCCATCAATCCTTACGGGGCCAGCAAGCTGATGGTAGAACGAATCTTACGAGATTATGAATGCGCCTATGGGATGCGATTCGTGGCTCTCCGATATTTCAATGCAGCGGGAGCTGACCCGGAGGGAGAGATCGGAGAGAGTCACGAACCGGAAACCCACTTGATCCCATTGGTATTGGACGCAGCAGCGGGGAAACGACCGGGTGTCCAAGTGATGGGAATGGATTACGATACGCTGGATGGGAGCTGCGTGCGGGATTATGTGCATGTGACAGACTTGGCCGAAGCACACGTTTTAGCGCTAGAGCATCTGAATCAAGGCGGCAGCAGCGATCGATTCAATCTTGGAAACGAGCAGGGAACATCGGTCTTGGAGATTATCAAAGCGGCCCAAAAAGTTACAGGCAGGGACTTCCCTGTCGTCAAGGTCGGCAGAAGGCCCGGTGATCCGGCAATCCTAGTGGGCAGCGGAGAAAAGGCGAAGCGGATCCTGGGATGGGAACCTCGTTACCGAGATATCGAAGAGATCGTGGCCCATGCATGGTCATGGCATCAGCATAGAACATTTTAATGGAGGAACGGAATGTATGATTATCTGATTGTGGGTGCGGGATTGTACGGAGCGGTGTATGCCCAACAGAAAAAGGAACAAGGCAACAGGTGTCTGGTCATCGACAAAAGAAAACACGTGGCAGGGAACACGTTTTCCGAAAAAATTGAAGGAATCGAGGTTCACCGTTACGGGCCGCACATTTTCCATACGGATAAAGAGTGGGTTTGGGAATACATGAACCGGTTTGCGGAATTCAATCATTTCGTTTATTCGCCCATGGCCAATTTCAAAGGAGAACTATACAATCTGCCCTTTAACATGAATACCTTCCACCAGATGTGGGGTGCGGCAACACCAAAGGAAGCCCTGGAGATCATAGAGCGGCAGGTGGCGGAAGCGGGGATCAAGGGACCGGCTAACTTGGAAGAGCAAGCGATCTCCTTAGTGGGAGAAGATATCTATGAAAAGCTGGTCAAAGGCTACACAGAAAAACAGTGGGGAAGGCCTTGTCGAGAGTTACCGGCGTCCATTATAAAGCGATTACCAATGCGCATGACCTTTGACAACAACTATTTTGATCATCCTTACCAAGGGATCCCCAAAGCAGGATACGCAAAAATGGTGGAACAGATGCTGGATGGGATCGAAACGCAGCTGGGGGTAGATTTCTTGGAACACAGAGGAGAATTGTCTCGATCCACCGAGAAGATCGTGTATACTGGCCCTGTGGATGCCTATTTCGATTATCAGCTGGGAGCATTGGAATACCGAAGCCTGCGCTTTGAAACGGAGGTTCTAGATACGGCTAACCATCAAGGTGTGGCGGGCATGAATTTCACGGATGCGGACACGCCTTGGACTAGGATCATTGAACACAAGCATTTCACCTTTGGGGAAGGAAACTCGGAGAAGACGGTGGTGACAAAAGAATACCCCCAGGAATGGACCCAGGGAGAGGAACCATATTATCCGATAGGGGACGAAAAGAACGCTGCTTTGTACAGGCGGTACGAAGAACTGGCGAAAAGAGAGAAAAATGTGACGTTTGGTGGACGGCTTGGGACCTATCGGTACATGGATATGGACCAAGTGGTCGCACAGGCGATGGAGGACGCAGGATGAAGATAGCGGTGATAGGAACGGGCTATGTGGGCCTAGTGACGGGGACGTGTTTCTCCGAAATGGGAAACGATGTTTGGTGCGTGGACGTGGACAAAAGAAAGATCGAAGACCTGAAGCAAGGAATCGTGCCCATCTATGAGCCTGGACTCGAGGCGATGGTACGGAAAAACTCTAAAATGGGGAGCCTGAAATTCACCACGGACATTGGAGAAGCGTTGGCAACCAGCGAGATCTGTTTTATTGCTGTGGGCACACCCATGGGAGAGGACGGAAGTGCAGATTTAAGGTATGTGCTAGACGTGGCTGTAAGCATTGGGGAGAGTATAAGACAACATGTATACGTGGTTGATAAATCTACGGTTCCAGTGGGCACGGCGGGCATGGTCCGCGAGACGATCCAAAAGGAACTGGATAAGCGAGGGAGCAACTTGACGTTCGAGGTGGTGTCGAATCCGGAATTCTTGAAGGAAGGGAACGCTGTGGCGGACTGCATGAAGCCAGACCGGATTATCATTGGTGCCGATAGTGAGCAAGCGGCGAAAGTTATGCGAGAACTTTACAAGCCTTATGTCATGAACACGGAAAGTTTTATCCTCATGGATACTGCCAGTGCGGAAATGACCAAGTATGCGGCCAATTCCATGCTGGCAACGAAGATTTCGTTCATTAATGAGATTTCCAATATCTGCGAACGTGTGGGAGCAGACGTGAATAAAGTACGGTTAGGCATCGGAAGCGACCGCAGGATCGGACCGTCTTTCATCTATCCTGGATGCGGGTACGGAGGAAGCTGTTTCCCCAAGGACGTGAAGGCATTGATCAAAACGGCGGATGAACGGGGATACCGATCGAGACTGCTCCAGTCCGTGGAGGACGTGAACGACAGTCAAAAGGGCGTGGTAGTGGAAAAGGTGAAAGAAAGATTCGGAGGGGATCTAAGCGGCAAGACCTTTGCAGTCTGGGGACTAGCATTCAAACCGGACACTAGCGACATGCGGGAATCCGCAGCCATTTTTATCATCGAGGCATTGACAAAGGCGGGAGCAGTCATCAAAGCTTATGACCCGCAGGCGGTGGAGGAAGCAAAAAATTGTTATTTAAAAGACAATATGAACGTGGCCTACTGCGAGAGTAAATATGAAGCTTTGAAGGGTTCAGACGCATTGATTTTGGTGACAGAATGGAAAGAGTTCAGGAGTCCGGATTTTTTCGAAATTCGAAAATTGCTCCGGTCTCCGGTCATATTCGATGGGAGGAATCAATACGACGCTCGGGTCGTCAACAGGCATGGACTGGACTATTATCAGATCGGTGTGGAACCGGCGTTGGTGTCAAAAGAAGGAGGGAGAAGAGCATGAAACGGATTTTAGTGACAGGTGGAGCGGGCTTCATCGGTTCACACTTGTGCCGAAAATTAGTGGGAGAAGGACACGAAGTCGTGTGTGCGGACAATTTGTTCACCGGATCAAAGAAAAACACACGGGCACTGTTGGAATGCGATAATTTTCAGTTCCTGCAGCACGATGTGGTTCAGGAACTGCAGGTGGAAGTAGATCGAATCTATAACTTAGCGTGTCCCGCCAGCCCGATCCATTATCAACGGGATCCCGTCAGGACCATGAAAACTTCGGTTCTGGGAGCATTGAACGCATTAGATTTGGCGAAGCGGGTTCACGGGCGAGTGTTGCAAGCCAGCACCAGCGAAGTTTATGGGGATCCGCAGGTGCATCCACAGCCGGAATCTTACTGGGGGAGCGTGAACCCCATTGGAATCCGTTCCTGTTACGATGAAGGGAAAAGGGCGGCTGAGACGTTGTTTTTCGATTATCATCGACAGTACGGCACGGATGTGAAGGTGATTCGGATTTTCAACACTTACGGTCCCAACATGGACCCGAAGGACGGTAGGGTGGTTTCCAACTTTATCATACAGGCATTAAAGGGGGAAGATATCACCGTTTACGGAGATGGGAGACAGACGCGGAGTTTTTGTTATGTAGATGACCTCGTGGAAGGCATGTTGCGCATGATGGAGAGTAGGGATGGATTCATCGGGCCGGTGAATTTGGGGAACCCTGGGGAATTTACCATGTTGGAGTTGGCAAAAAAAGTAATAGACCTGACCGGAAGCAAGTCCAAGGTTGTCCATTGCCCCCTGCCTCAAGATGACCCGACCCAAAGGAAGCCGGTAATCGACCTAGCGAAAAGAGAATTGGGCTGGGAGCCCAAAGTCTCGCTGGAAGAAGGCCTGAAAAAGACCATTAGTTATTTTGAAGATGTGCTTAGTCACTCCTCTTCAATCAGGGATTAAAGCGAATCATTTGTAATATCTATTTGATATGCCTATAGGAGTCTCAAGCGATGATCGTATGCTTTCTTTTAATTAAAAGTACATTTTAGTCTAAATATAGTGTATAATGGTAAAAAATCGATTGGGTATTTATGATATTTTAGAATGATAGTTGGTTGCTTTGATTGAGCGATAATCATACAAGAATGTTTTACTTACAAGGAGTGACTACAATGAGATTTGAGCTTATGGCATCTATGATGTGTGCCGATTACGGACATTTAGAGCAGGAAATCAAGAATTTGGAAACAGGGGGGATCGACTCTTTTCATATTGATATTATGGATGGACGATATGTGGAAAATTTTGCTATGTCTATGAATGACATGGCATACATAGCATCGGCAGCAAAGAAGCCTTTGGATGTGCATTTGATGATCGAGCATCCCAATAATCGGATCCAATTGTTTTTAAGGCATTTACGGCAGGGCGATACAGTTTATATCCATCCAGAAGCGGAATATCATCCTTCTACGACTTTGCAAAGAATTATAGATGCTGGCATGGTCCCAGGAATTGCGATCAACCCGGGAACCAGCATCGAAACTATACGTGAAATGCTGCGAATTGTGAAGAAGGTATTGGTAATGTCTGTAAACCCTGGTAATGCAGGGCAGATGTATCTACCCTATGTAGGGGAAAAAATCAACAAGCTGTTGCGATTAAAAGAAGAGATGGAAGTCCAAGTGTACTGGGATGGCGCATGCAGTGCGGATAAAATCAAGGAATTTGCGCCAAAAGGCATGAATGGCTTTGTTTTAGGAACGACTTTATTGTTCGGCAAAGCAGGCAGAACATATGGTGACATTCTACATGAAATACGTAGTTATACAGACACTCTGGAGTAAAGGTGGCACAGAGAGGAGAACCACATGAAAACACTGGCACTCGTGATGATCGTAAAGAATGAAGAACGTTGTCTGGCACAATGCCTAGAGCGTGTAAAAAAAATGGTGGATAAAATTTATATCACCGATACTGGTTCCACGGATCGCACAAAGGCAATCGCAGAATCCTTTGGCGCAGTTGTCACAGATTACGTTTGGAAGCAGGATTTTGCTGATGCCAGGAACTTTTCCTTAGAACAGTCTGACTGTGACTGGAACCTAGTTTTAGACGCAGATGAATATTTATTAGAAGGTTCCCGAGAGAGCCTCTATGATTTCATGGAACATACCAATCAGATCGGTGCCATAGAGCGGCAAGACCTTTACGTGGAAGGCGTTGTAAATGGTAAAGAACAAATAGGCGCTATGTATAGCTGGACCACAAGACTGCTGCCGAAGGGCATCAAATATCAAGGTCGGATTCATGAGCAGGTCGATTCGGACTTTCCGATCATACCTGTGCCGCTTTTATTTGAACATGATGGATATTTGCAGGCTGGAAAGGGCGAACGAAACCTAGCGATTTTACAAGAAGAATTGCACCTCCATCCCGATGACTCTTACCTACTGTTTCAAGTGGGGCAAACGCTGCGCGGACTAGAGCGTCATAAAGAGGCGTGCGCTTATTATGCGCGGTTTTATGAAAAGGTGCCTTCCAATGGAGCTGGATATCGTACAGGTGGAATCATATCTTGGCTTTACAGTTTGATTGAAACGCAGGATTACGCCACGGCGTTGTCGATTGTGAAAAAAGAAGCGTCTGTGCTTGATCAATATGCGGATTTCCATTTCGCCTGTGGGATTTTATTTATGAAGGCGATTCAGACAGACACAGAAAAATATATCGAGTATCTTCCATGTATTGAGAAATCTTATTTAAGGTGTCTAGAAATTGGTGAAGTGCCGTTGGATGAGGGCGTATATGGTTGTGGTTCATTTAAGGCTGCGCATAATTTAGGTGCTTGGTATGAAGTGTCAGGTAATTTACCCAAGGCTTTAGAATGTTATAGATTTGCGGCAAATTATGAATACGCGCCATCCGTGGAGCGGCTGAAAAATTTGGAAAACATGATATAAGGACAGGTGAGCATAAAAGGATGGATAAGAATGAGAAGCAGTGAGAAAAAGCAGGCGGACAATCTAGTTGAATCACTTGAGAACACACATGGACAAATCAAGGCGGCAATCGAAAGAAAAGATCAAATGGCAGCCATGTCATTGTTAGGAGATTGTCAGAACATAGCGATTTCTCTCGGTCATTTGATCGAGCAAGCAGAAGGTGAAGGCCTGCCAATCATTGGGACATTAGAAGAGTATTGTGAAAAGATTTATCAAGTTTATGAGGAAGTTAATGTAAATCGAATTCCTGACGCAGAGACAATGGGCCAGATTTTGCTCCGATTTTTTTCAAAAATTCAAGATGGACTGGAGCGTGATCTAAAAGTACGTCTAGAAGTTGTGTTTTTTCCATATAAAGCAGCCATGTGGGATAGCTTAGAGAGTGTATGGCAAGCAGCGGAGGAAGACCCCAACTGCGATGCTTATGTGGTACCCATTCCTTATTATGACAAGAATCCAGATGGAAGCTTTGCTGAAATGCATTATGAAGGAGATTTGTATCCAGATTACGTGCCGATACTAGGCTATGAAGAGTACGATTTTGAAAGCCGAAATCCGGATATGATTTTTATTCATAATCCGTATGACCAATGCAATCACATGACCAGCGTGCCCCTGCGTTTTTACGCTAAGAATCTAAAAAAATACACAAAACAATTAATCTATATACCATATTTTATTTTGGATGAGTCTGGATTAGATAATCTTGATGTGATGGAAGACTTTTGTATGCTCCCTGCCGTATTGCATGCTGACAAGGTTATTGTGCAATCGGAGGCTATGAGGCAGGCATACATCAATGTTATGCTGCGATGTTTTGGGGAGGATTCTCGAACGTATTGGGAGAAAAAAATCTTTGGTATTGGCTCTCCTAAAATAGATAAATTGTTGAACACTGAAATAGCGGATCTTAAAATCCCAAAAGATTGGCAGACAAAAATTCGAAAGCCATCAGGGGGACAGAAAAAGGTGATCCTGTACAATACTAGTGTAAATGCCCTGCTCCATCATGAAGAACAAATGTTGAAAAAGATGGAACGGGTCTTTCTGACCTTCAAAGAGCATCGGGATGAAGTGACTTTGCTGTGGCGGCCACATCCATTGATGCAGACTGCGGTCGAATCTATGCATCCAGAATTAAGAGAGAACTATGAAAAACTAGTGGGTTGGTACAAAGAAGAAGACTGGGGTATCTATGATGATTCTGCTGATTTAGATCGAGCGCTAGTTTTGAGTGATGGATATTATGGTGATCATAGCTCGCTCGTGCAGTTATGTAATGAAATTGGAATGCCAGTCATGATACAGAATGCGGATGTATAGAGAGTGATTATGATAAAAGGCATGAAAAGAATTTTTACAAAGTTGAAACATTAATGCGTGAAACAAGGCTCATTTCCACAGGAAACCTCCTAGTGCGGAAATGAGCCTTTCCAATATAGAAAGTGGTGAAGAAAGCACAGTGTTCAGCCACTATTCTGCTTTTTTGAATTTTTCACTCACAGATAGCAATGCCTCTGTAGTGGCAAGGATGACCTGGAGCTGTTTCTCATCGCAATGAGTCAGTAGGCGGTCTATTTTTTGATAAGTATCATCGGTCACGTCCCGATCCGGATACATCACCATGTCTGCCGATATATTGAAATAATGTATCGATCTCTCAAAAATTTCGTAGCTTGGGAGATTGCGGAAGCGTTCCAAGTCTTTTAAATACGATACGGAAATATCAAGCCTTTCTGCCAGCTCTTCTTGGGTAAGCTTGCGATCCGTTCGTGCGTTTTTCAGTACAGTGCCGAACTGCTGTGGATAAAGAGCCATAAAAATCACCTCCATATTAATATGATAGCGACAGATAGGGCAAATGTAAAGATAGGAACCTGTCTTAATTTGTAGCAAAATGTCTAGATTTGTGACAGGTGGATTAGAAGATTTTCAGCCTTCATCAAAAGTATGGTTGATCAAAGCTTGAGCGCCATCTATGTATGCAGCAATTTGAGTGAATATGATTCCATAATGGTATAATGCAAATCAAGATTTTAGATCATGCATAAATGGTCATGTACGTAACTATGATAGAGCCATGTCAAACGAATGTAAAGATAGTAAACTGTATCAATTTATTACAAAATGTATATATCTTGTAATAAAGCAAATAAATATGATTTTCGACAAGATTCGACGAAGTATGGTGCAGCCATATGGCATAGCTGAATCTATGAAATTATAATAACTAAAATATCTATTCAACAATTTCGAGAATGTATAATTAAAGAATCCAGCTCAGATAAAATTTGATAATTAGCTATAAGATAAAAGCACGAGTAATACAAAATGCAGTTGATATTCTAGGGATGCAAGAGGTTATTCGTCTAGTGTAGTGTCTGTATTATAATTAGTCGAATTGATCTTCCATAGAAAACGATCCGCAACATAAATTAGGTTGGAGACATTTTATAAAGGAATGGGCTAAATCCAGGACAAGAAAAAAGAAGCTAAAAACGAAATAAAGGCTTCATAGAATTTAAACAAAGAAAATTTGGGGCAAGGCAGCAACAACTAAAAAATCCGAAAATGCGTACAGAAGGAGGTTAAACATATGGAAATGTTTGGAATAGCAATGATTTTGATTGTAGTAGTACTTGTTGGTGTGGAAGCTAGTTTGGGAATTGGCCTTTGTTTTGGTTCAATTAATCCCACCAAGTGGAAAAAAGGTTTATTGACTGCAACAGCCACTTATTGGGGGCTTGTTCTTGGTGCGGGAATAGGATTTCTTTTTTCTAACATCAGTCTATTTGAAATGGATATAGCACCACTCATTATTTGTGCATTAATAGGTGTAATAATTTTTCCAATTCTGACTTACTGTGTACCGGGTGTGAATCGCTTTGTGGTAGGATTTTTGGTAACGATGAAACTGACCAGTATATTGATGGGTGTAATCCTGCGTTCAGGAGGTATGGGTGAAGATACCATAACTGCGATGATCGTGGCTCCTCTGGTTGTTGGCATCATAGGCGGTGTTGCTTTGGCTGCGTGGACTTCTATGAAAGTCAGTGCGTTTATTTATGCGTGCGCATTTATTGGAGCTGCGCAGCTTGCGCCGCTTATCTCGGAGTTGATAGGATATTTGCAGGCAGGTATTACAGGGGACATGTCATATGCTTTTGACGTATTCAGTTTAATTGAGCTGCTATTTAATATTGAAATTGCCGATATATGGATTTTGTTGTCAATGATCATTTTGATGTTCTTTGGCATACGCAGACAATGGAAATCATTGAAAGCGCAGCAGATTTCACCAGATACACCGTTAATCGTTTATGAAACAACGAATAAAGAAGAGCATGGAAAAATCTATGTGAAAGATGGAAAGACTGGGCAAGTCCGGTCGAAAGAAGCTACGCATCAAGATTATGCATCTGGCAAAGTGCAAGTTGAAAATTTTGATACTAATACAAATGATAGAAATTTGATTGAGGATAAAGTGGGTGACTTTAACAGGGTGAAAGAAAAATGGGAGCAATTAGAGCATCCATTAAAAGCGGCGATTCTTAAAGATAAAATTTTAGCTGCGATACCTGTCATTTATTATTTTCTTCTTGATCCTCTGCTTGGAAAATATGGAATGAATGTGGTGTTTTGGTATGTTGACGGCATTTTAAGGTATTGTGTAATTGCGTGTTTTGTTTATGCGGTGTATAATTGCGGCAAATGGCTATGTGTGATCTGGCCAGCTACATATATGATAAGTTATTTAATTATGTGGAATGCGGCTCTTTTGCAATTCACTTCTCTCATGGATTGGGTACAGTTTTTAGCTTATTTTGCAGTTTGGCCTCTGACAGCTTTCATAAAGGGAAATACAAAATCACAAATCGTAGGAAGCATGAGTTCGCTAATGATTACGATTTTAGTATTTGAAATTCTGCTGAAGTATCTTTTTTATCACGAAATTTATATTGATATGGGATACATTCTTTCAGTATTTGCGGCAATGATAACAACTTATATATTGCAAAAATATTATGGAACGAATTTGATAAAAGGAGTTTCACGAAAAACGATTGTAGGGGCATTCATCTTTTTCATAGGATTTCCACTAGTGGTTGGAATTGGATGCCACTGGTACTTTATGAGTTCTTATTCAGATGAAGGAGATGCTGCATTGCAGGATGAACAGAATAATATTGAAAGAGAATCTGAACAGGGAGAAACCGACTATATTGAGCAAGAATGGGCGAATACGGATTATGTTTTGCCAAACAGCGATACAAGGATATTGACAAGCGGCGATTTGGAAGGGCTTACAGATGACCAATTGCGCATTGCTAGAAATGAAATTTTCGCACGAAAGGGAAGGCGGTTTTCCGAATCAAATTTGCAAGAGTATTTTAACTCGAAGTCGTGGTATTACGGAGAGATTTTGCCCGAAGACTTTGACGAAATGTCACTGTCTGACATTGAGCGGGATAATGTAAAGGCGATTCAGTATCAAGAAGGGGATTTAACAGATGTGATGAACCGAAGTTTTAAAATGATTGGAATGACTTATAGTGAAATAGAAGACAAGTATGGCTCCTTAGCGAATGGGGCAGAAAAAGGATATCCTGGTAGTGGTGGCAGCGCATCTTATGCGGTGGGAGATACTGGTTTATATGCGTTTTTTTCTGACGATGTTTGTACTGCGGTCGAAGGACTTCCTAGTGCGTTCTTTTATAATGTAGATGATGATCTTACACTGGAAGAATTA
Source organism: uncultured Eubacteriales bacterium (assembly GCA_910583765.1). Classification (GTDB taxonomy): domain Bacteria; phylum Bacillota; class Clostridia; order Peptostreptococcales; family Anaerovoracaceae; genus Hominibacterium. The sequence goes on from CAJTYS010000005.1 coordinate 79,046, forward strand.
TCAGAAATTTTAGGAAGGGAGATCCAGGCGAGTGGTAGTTACGATTATATTGAAGTGTCCGATGGTAACTGGATGACAATCGGATACCGTGAATCTCAGAGGATTATGTGGGTGCGCTATACGGAACCGAAGGAATAGATACATACAAGTGTTGGCAGAATAGCAATGACATGTATCTAGTGGTACTTTCATAGCAAGGTGCGTTATATAAGAGATTTATGAACTCTGGAACTGAAGGTTTTGACACATTAAAAAACTGTTTTTGAGTTTCAATAGATGGATTTTATAGTTGCAACTAAAAAATTTCAAAAATCCTCTTAAGTCCCCCGCCCCACCAGCCGATAATATAAGTGTGAAAAATAAAACGACATTTTCACAGCAACAAAATGATTTCAATTGCCTAATCCAATTCAGGCAATCGAAATAAATAATAACTTATTTCAATTAAATTTGTAGGGAGAAGAGAGGAACTCTCCCGAAACTTACCAAGGAGGTAAAACCATGAGAATCCAACATAATATTCCAGCGATTAGTTCACACAGAAACTTAACGAACAACAACAGCGCTCTGACAAAGAACCTGGAAAAACTGTCATCCGGCTACAGAATCAATCGTGCGGGCGATGATGCGGCAGGTCTGGCTATTTCCGAAAAGATGAGAGCACAGACCACTGGTCTGGCAGCTGCTCAGAAGAACGCAGAAGACGGTGTGTCCCTGGTACAGACCGCAGAAGGCGCACTGACAGAAGTACACTCCATGCTGAACAGGATGGTTGACTTGGCTGTTCAGTCTGCAAACGGTACTTACAGTTCTGCGAACCGTGCAGAGATGCAGAAGGAAATCAAAGCATTGTTCACTGAAATTGATAGAATCGGGCAGGCTTCTAACTTCAATGGAACTAAGTTGTTTGATGGTAGCACTGATAGTCTCAAGTTACATGTAGGTGAAACAGGTGATGACTTTAACACTATCACGGTTACCCTTAATGTTATGGCTAGTAACAGCATGATGGCAGTAGCAAGTGGACAGACTCAGCCAAGTGCAGTTAGTGCTAATACACAGGTTAACATTGAAACTGCCGCTTCTGCTAAAGCTTCTATTTCTGTAATCAATGCGATTATTGATGGTATTTCATCCATGCGTTCAGACTTTGGAGCTCTGCAGAATCGTTTGGAACACACAATCAACAACTTGAGCGTTCAGAATGAAAACATTACAGCTGCTGAAAGCAGAATCCGTGATGTAGACATGGCGAAAGAAATGATGGCTTACACCAAGAATAATATTCTGGTACAGGCTTCTCAGGCTATGCTGGCTCAGGCTAACCAGGTTCCACAGGGTGTACTGCAGTTGTTACAGTAACGCTTATTGCGAGTGAACCTATTATTCTCATGAACAGAAAGGGCCGGACCAAATTGGTCCGGCCCTTTTACTATATAAATTTCATAGAGTGAAATAAGGAAATGACAAAATGGAAGAGACGAATATTCGATTGTCACAATGTATGATTGTTAAAAATGAAGAAAAGAATATAGAGCAAGCGCTTGCTTGGGGAAAAGATATCGTGTATGAGCAAATCGTTGTTGACACTGGCTCTACGGATCGTACTGTTGAATTAGCAAAAAAAATGGGAGCTAAAGTATTACATTTTACATGGGTAGGTGACTTTGCTGCTGCAAAAAATTATGCGATCGAACAAGCAAAAGGCAATTGGATCGCATTTCTAGATGCGGATGAATCTTTTTCAGAGAAAGATTCAAAAAAATTAATGGAACTTTTAAAGCAGGTTGATTCAAACCCACAGGCTGCCTTCATTCGTGCCAAGATGGTTCATCTGAATCAGGATGGATCAGTAATAGCCGTTTCTTCTCAAGATAGAGTTTTTCGAAATCATCCAGATATCCGTTATCGCAATCGTATCCATGAACAGATTTATAATTATGGAAATGCTAAGTTAAAATGTCTTGATGCGCAGGAAGATTTGATGATTCTTCATGTGGGTTATGGAATGCAGGTAGATCGTCCACAAAAAGGTTTACGTAATGCACAGTTGCTTAAGAAAGAGTTAGAACAAGACCCAAACAATGGGTTACTATTAATGTATTTGGGGGATGCTTATGATATGGCCTCACAGACTTCAGAGGCTTTAGAGTGCTATCGGAGGGTATTGTGGGATACTTCGATTGATACTAGTGATGGTCTCTCTGCCCTTCAGTCTGGATTACAGATTTTAAGAATCCGGAGCAATGAACCAGTAGATGATATAAAAGATGAACTTTTTAAAACCAGTGAAAGACTTCAAGAATTAGGAGGGGGATTGCACCCGGATCTTGATTACTTTAAGGGAGTTTGGTATTTAAAATCTGGGCAATTAGATCAGGCGGCTGTATTATTCGAAAATGCTTTAGAAAAGTTAGAGTGGAACCAAGATGGGAATGTTGCAAAAATGACATCGAATTTGGAAATTCCAAATCGAGTTGTGGCTGCAGTTGCGTTAAATAGGAGAGAACTTCAAAAAGCGGTCCGTTTTGCGGTTGCTGCATTGCGTATTGACCGTTATTCAGAAGATTCCATAAAAATATTGCTGGCAGCTTTCCGTATGGAGTGGAAAGAAGGAAAGAGTGCGGACTCCTATTGGGATTTTCTCAAACAGCTATATGATGTAGGCAATTTAAAAGATATGCTGATTTTATATAAATTTGCAAAGGAACTTCAATTCGATAAATTGGAAGAGAAGGTGTGGGAGGTTCTACCAGAGGAAGCCAAGGAGCAATTGAAAGGAAATCATTATGATAAATAAGGACTATAAGTTGGCACTGGAACAAATCGAACAGCAATTAGAAAACTATCAATATACAGAGGCGCATGAAAATATCAAATGGTTAAAGGGATTGAAGCCAATTCCTTTAAAACTAAACGTATTAGAAGCGAGATACTATTTGATGACGGAAGATTATGAGAAAGTTACGCAATGTTTGGACAACAAGTGGAAACCTGACTATGATTATGATGGCCTGTTCGATGCTATGCAGGTTTACGAAGAACTGTGGAGCAAGCTAGGCAATGAGAAAGAGGCTGCTAGATATCATTATACGAAACTGTTGGTTCGATATATGGGAACAGATACGCAGCAGTGGCAGGAGTGTCAGGAGTTACAACATCAGACGGAAGTCTTAGGACAAAGATTTTATGAGACAAAGGATTGGAAGACTGCGGAAGAACTGGCCGATACTGTATATACCATGTCAGATGCTGTTTGGTATGTTGTGATACAGCAATATTTTCAGGCCAAAGGAATTGCTATAGCAGGGACTTCGACTCAAGATTGGATAGAAAAGCTGCCAAACATGGGTTGGATCAAAGAGCAACTTGAATGTCCTGGTCGCAGTGTGATCATTATAGCAGAAGAGCATAATGTGAATAGCTGTAAAGCTATGGCTCAGATGCTTGCAGAGATGGAAAAGCAAGTATATCTGATTGCACCGCCAACATTGTGGGAACTGGAAGATGAAAATATTGTCATGGCAGATGAAAGCTTTCGTCTGCAAGAACAAGATACTTATGGCATCTATTATGTTCCTTCTTTTTTTCTGGAAGCAGGGGGAGGACAGCGCTTTGACAATCGCGCAGCTATTGTCGGTTCGCTACTTCAATTAGAAGAGTTAGAAGGTTTAGCATTGATTATCTCCAGTGGAAATCTAGCGAATGATTTAGAGTTAGAAGACATTTTAAGGAAACAATACTCAAGGTTCAATCTGGGATTAGGCGACTTGTTTGAATCCAATATTTCTATGGGCTGGGCAGGGGATTATCGAAAATATATCAGTACGATTTATAACTATGATGTAAATGAATGGATGAAGCGAGAACCTACTTGTAGATATTCCATTGTGATTCCTGTGAGAGATTCTATAGAAACTTTGAGGCATACTTTGCAGACTTGTCTGGAGTTAGATTATCCAAAGGATCAATATGAAATTGTGATCAGTGATAACTCTAGCAATAAGAATGATGATATATATCAGTTATGTAAAGAGTTGGATGATTCTCGCATACAATATTACCGTACACCGAGGGAGTTACAGTTATCAAAGAGCTTTGAGTTCGCATTTTTGCAAACGCAGGGAGAATTTATGTTTTCTATTGGCGCAGATGATGCAGTGCTTCCTTGGGCTTTGCGGGTACTGGATGATGTGCGTGAGCGGTACCCAAAAGAACAAATTATTCAATGGCATCGTGGCTTTTATGTATGGAAAGGAAATAAGACTAAAAAAGAGAATCAGCTCGAAATTCCTGAAAAATATCAATTGGATGAATATAAGGAATACTATATTACGCATATTCAGTATATGAAAAATTTACTGCAGAACCCGCAAGTTATGTATGTTCTTCCTCTGCTTTATATCAATTCTGGATGTAAAAGGGAGTATATGTATCATCTTTTACAGGAGACGGGAAGACTATGGGATGGAATATCGCAAGACATTTATATGGGCGTTGTCAATATTTTAATCAACAATCAAATTCTGAATTTGAGATACCCTTTGACGATAGCAGGAATGTCAAGTGTTTCTATTGGCGGGAATTCCATGTCACCAAAAGTAGATGATATCCAATCCGCAAAATTTCATGATGAAAGCAGGAAGACGGGAAATGTAGGTGCTTATTGTGAATCCATGACAGAACGATTGCTGCCTAAGCTTGCTGGCCCTGATGTAGGAAATCTGTATCGTTCATTGCTTCGTGCCGCAGCAAGAGGAATCTTGCCAGAAACTTATCTTGCGGAAATTTTTGATTGGAAAAAAATATTTTGGAATTGTATGATTCAACTGAATGCACGCAATGTAGAATTTGATAAATTGATTCATGGTGCTAGATATGCGGCCTCTTGGCATGGAGAGGAATTTTTAAAATGGTTCGATGATACTATCTATGAACCTATTATACAACCAACAAGGTATGAAGAAGAAAAGATTGATGCAATTGAAAAGATGCAGGCATATCAAGAAGGGCAAACCCAATATGGAGGACTTGTTGTAGATGCTTCAAAATACGGTGTGAAAAATATATATGAGGCAGCACAGCTCTTTTGTGAATTATCAGGGTTAGGGGGCCTTGAAAGCGAATAGCAGGGAGAATGTGATGATTGAAAACCAGGAATTAGCGTATGGATTGATAGAAAAGATGGAGACTTTGCTGGAAGTTTCAAAGATGTTGGCTGACCTTATTCAGAATGCAGATGTTAAAGGGGTTTCTATGTTAGTAGAGAATATGGAGGCGACTTTAACAGAGTTTGTAGAAGTTTCAGACTCCTTGAAAAAGGAGGAGGAAGCAATAAATCTGTATGAGGCATCATTGTCTATTCAAAAATCTCTTGCTTTGATATGGTCGGATTACAGCAAAAAGAATAAAATAGAACAAGTAATCAAAAAAATAAAATACGAGATGATTCCTTTGATTGAAGAGATGCGTGCAAATTTCTATTTTTGGGGATGTATTTATCCAGATCAGAAAAAGATGGATCACTATTATCAGAAGGAGATTTATGAACATTACCATAATACCTATTTGGAATATGCGCAAGCAACAGGGATTTATCCTTACGAAGTGTCTATTATAGTAGTAGGATATAATAAATTAGATTATACTCGAATGTGCGTAGAAAGTTTGTTAAGATTCATACCAAAGGATTTGGAATATGAACTGATTTTGGTAGATCACGGCTCTAATGACGGCACAAAAGAGTATTTTGAAAGCATCGAGCCTGATAAACAGTTGGATATTGCTGTAAATGGAGGAGGTGCTAGCGCTGTTTATCGGATTTGTGAAGGAAGATATTCTTTGCACATCAGTAATGATGTTTTGCTTACGCCAAATGCCATTGAAAACATGTTGCATTGCATGCGTTCTGATGAAAATATTGCTTGGGTGGTACCATCGACTTCAAATGTAGCAAATTATCAAACAATCCTTTTGCCATACCATAATAATATGGAGCAACTTGAGATTGTTGCGAAGATAAATAATCAGAGAGACCCCTTCCGTTGGGAACAGCGAGTTCGATTATGTAATCCTATTGATTTGAAGAGAAATGAAGCCTTCTATAAGACACAGGCAGCCAATTACCCTTTCTCTAAAACAGAGATAGCGTTTCCAGATGATAAAATATCCTTATTGCTAAGGCGGAATGGTTACAAATTGATGTTGGCAAAGGATGCTTATTGTCATCATTTTGGTTCGGTCACTTTAAAAGAAGAATTTGAAAAACAAGATGAAGAAAAGCTTTATTTACAAGTACGGGAATCGTTTCAGGATGCATTCCAGATAGACCCGTGGGGAAAAGGGCGTTGTTATGACCCGGCGTTATTTAAAATTCTTCCTTGCGAAAGAATGGATTCCGTGCGTATACTTGGAATTAATGCTGGCATGGGGAGTAATCCTCTAAAAATCAAAGAGGCGCTGAAGGAAAATGTGCATAATACTGATTGCAAGCTGTATAACTATACCATGGAGCTTGCTTATGCAAAAGATTTAAAAGGAATTTCTGATGAACTACGGACATTGTCATCTTGGGCAGATTTTGAGACATGTAACCAAGGGCTTGATTTTGATTATATCTTGATAGAAGATTATTTAGAAAATCGGGATGATGTCCAAGAGCGGATATCAATTGTTACAAAATACCTCAAAGAAGGTGGATTCCTGGTTATTCGTTTGGCAACAGACCAGCTTGCCAGTTGGTGCGAACAGGTTTACTCCGCAATGATTACAGTTATGTCTGAAAGTACTGATTACTGGGCGATTATCAAAAACTAGAAAGGATGGGAAACACTAAAATCAACATGAAAGTAGTAATCCTAGCAGGCGGCTTTGGCACTCGCATCAGCGAAGAGAGCCATCTCAGGCCAAAGCCCATGATCGAAATTGGAGAAAAGCCAATTTTGTGGCATATCATGAAAGGATATTCCCATTATGGCCATAATGACTTTATCATATGCTGCGGATACAAGCAGCATATGATAAAAGAGTGGTTTGCGGATTATTATCTCCACAACAGCGATGTGACTTTTGATTTTACCGCAGAGAACCGCATGACGGTTCACAACAACGTGGCAGAGCCTTGGAAAGTGACCTTAGTGGACACAGGGCTCAACACCATGACAGGCGGCAGGATCAAACGCATCGCTCCTTATATTGGAGACGAGCCGTTTCTCATGACTTATGGGGATGGTGTCGCGGATATTCCATTAGATCGTCTAATTGCGTTTCATAAAAATCATGGAAAAATCGCTACCATATCTACTGTCCAGACAACGCAGCGTTTTGGTGTCATTGACATTGAAAGCAATGGGAGCATCAGCTCTTTTCGAGAAAAATCTAAAATTGACAGCAGTGCGATCAATGGGGGCTTTATGGTATTGGAACCGGAAATTTTCCAGTATATTGACGGGGATGATACGGTTTTCGAGAAAAAACCGTTAGAACGGCTGGCAGAAGAAGGTCAGTTAATGGCCTTCCGCCACAATGGATTCTGGCAGTGCATGGATACCCAAAGGGATAAAGTCCAGCTGGAAGAACTATGGGAAAAGGGGACCGCACCCTGGAAGGTATGGAACTAGCTATGGGATTTTACAAAAATAAAAAGGTACTTGTTACGGGCCATACAGGTTTTAAAGGCAGCTGGCTTTGTCAGGTTCTGTTAGAGGCTGGCGCTGACCTTGTTGGGTATGCGTTAGTGCCACAGGGTGAGCAAAATCTTTTTTCCTTGTGCGAACTGCAAACTCATATGAACTCGATTTTTGGTGATATACGAGATTACGAACGTTTACAGGCGATCGTCCATGAAACCCAGCCGGAAATCGTGTTTCATTTAGCTGCCCAGCCCATTGTCAGAGATTCTTATAAAGAACCACGATACACCTATGACACGAATGTAATGGGGACGGTGAATCTGTTGGAATCCATACGGCAGGAAGAAAGCGTCAGATCCGTTGTCAATGTGACCACAGACAAGGTTTACGATAACCAGGATTTGGACAAATCATTCAGCGAGGGAGATCGACTGGATGGCTATGATCCTTATTCTAATAGCAAATCCTGCTCTGAGCTTGTGACTCACAGCTACCAACGTTCATTTTTTATGGATCGCAAGATTGCTGTTTCTACTGCTAGAGCAGGGAATGTCATTGGCGGCGGTGATTTTGCCAAAGATCGAATCATACCCGATTGTGTGAGAGCTGCGATGACCAAAAAAAATATTGTAATTCGCAATCCATATTCGATTCGCCCTTACCAACATGTACTAGATCCCATTTTTGCCTACTTGATGATCGCAAGAACGCAGTACGAGGATAATGGGCTGCAAGGAAGCTACAATGTAGGACCAGATGATCAGGATTGCGTTACTACTGGTGAACTAGCAGACTTGTTTTGCAGAAAATGGGGAAATATCAGCTGGGTAAATCAGCATGATGGTGGCCCCCATGAAGCTTCATTTTTAAAGCTGGATTGCGGCAAAATAAAAGAAAAAATGAAGTGGAGGTCCGTATGGCATATTGAAACCGCAATAGAAAAAACCATTCAGTGGACTAGAGAATATCTTTCTGGAACAGATGTGTCCTCGGTAATGGAGCAGCAGATCAGGGAGTTTGCAAAGGAGCGGCAGCATGACAGAACAGCAGGATAGACAAGCGATATTAAAAAAGGTAGTGGAATACTATAAAAATCATAAAAAGCAAAATGAGAATTTTACACCAGGGGATCGAATCGCCTATGCGGGGAGAGTCTATGATGAGTCAGAACTTGTAGAGTTGATCAATAGTTCCTTGGAATTTTGGCTTACTGCGGGCCCATATACCGAGCAATTTGAAAAGAAGCTGGCAGCTTACTTAGGTGTTTCATTTTGCAGCCTTGTCAATTCAGGGTCAAGTGCGAACCTACTGGCTTTCATGGCTTTGACTTCTCCTCTTTTGGGAGAAAGAGCCGTAAAACGTGGGGACGAGGTGATTACTGTGGCCGCTGGTTTTCCTACGACCATTGCGCCGATGATTCAGTATGGGGCGATTCCAGTTTTTGTGGATATCACAATACCTCAATATAATGTGGATTGCGATCAATTGCAAAAAGCTTTGTCGCCAAAGACAAAAGCTGTCATGTTAGCGCATACGTTAGGCAATCCATTTGATTTGCGCAGAGTTAGAGACTTCTGTGATCAAAACGGGTTATGGCTGATTGAGGACAATTGCGACTCGTTAGGCAGCAGCTGCGCATTTAACGGGGAAATGAAATTTACAGGTACGGTTGGAGACATGGGCACTTCCAGTTTTTATCCCCCGCATCATATGACCATGGGCGAGGGCGGGGCCGTTTATACAAGTGATCCTTTACTCAGCAAGATCGTGCGTTCCATGCGGGATTGGGGAAGAGATTGTACCTGTCCTTCAGGCTGTGATAATTTGTGTGGACATCGTTTTGATGGACAATTTGGCTCTTTGCCAAAAGGTTACGATCACAAATATGTGTATTCTCACTTTGGATATAATTTAAAAGCCACTGACATGCAGGCGGCAATTGGATGCGCGCAATTAGAAAAATTGCCTGATTTTACGGAAAGACGAAAAGCAAATGGGGCATACCTGCAGGAAGGTATGAAAGACCTGGATCAATGGCTCACGCTTCCAGAAAAGTTACCAGGGAGCGAGCCTTCTTGGTTTGGATTTTTTATTACTTGTAAAGAAGGAATCAATAGAAACGCGCTTGTTCAGCATTTGGAAAGCAAAAATATCCAGACCAGAATGCTCTTTGGCGGAAACATGACAAATCATCCGTGTTTTGAGAACTTGCAAATGGACAAAGATTATCGGATCGTTGGAGATTTACAGCAGACCGACCGAGTGATGCAGGATGGCTTTTGGATCGGTGTTTATCCAGGCATGACAGAGACGATGCTAAATTATATGGTAGAAATGATAACTGATGGGGTGAAAAGGATCAAGCCATGAAGAAGATGCTGATTTTAGGTGGGAATGGTTTTGTGGGGAAAAATTTAATCGAATATTTGAACCAATTTTCAAATCAATACCAGCTGTTCGCCCCAACAAGCAGAGAATTAGATTTGCTGGATGAAAAGCAGGTCAGGGCTCATTTAGAAAAAAACAATTATGATGTCATTGTAAACGCTGCGATCCATAACCATGGCAATAACCCCACTCGTGAACGCCAAAAGGAATTGGAATATGATTTGCGGATGTTTTACAATTTAGAGAAATATCAGTCCCTTTATGGAAAGATGCTTTATTTTGGATCCGGTGCGGAATTTGATAAAAGCTGCGATATCCATAATGCATCGGATGATTATACGGGTCTTAATATCCCTTTAAATCAGTACGGCTTAGCGAAATATATAATCGCCAAGACAATCGAACAGAGCCGGAATATCTATAATCTGCGAATTTTCGGATTGTTCGGAAAATATGAAAACTGGAAGACGACTTTTATTTCCGGAGCCTGCTGCAAAGCGATCAAAGGCGTGCCCATTACCATACGACAGAACGTGTTGTTTGATTACTTATACATCGAGGATTTTTGCAAAATGATAGGATGGTTTCTGGAACACGAACCGACTTGGAAGTCATATAATGTCGTTTCTGGCAGAAAGGTGGATTTGCTCACGATAACGGACTGCGTGTTGAAAAAATCCCAAAAGGCATTACCGGTTTATGTCTGCAAAGAAGGACTGGCTAAGGAATATACGGCAAGCAACGAACGGCTTTTACAGGAAATTGGAGATTTTAATTTCACACCTATGGAAGAGGCCATTTCACAATTGTACGATTGGTATAGCATGCATCAGAATGAAATAGATTTGTATTCATTACTATATCAAAACGGATAAGGAGACGAGAAAATGTTGAATAATAAAACAATATTGGTCACAGGGGGGACAGGTTCTTTCGGAAAAAAGTTTCTGGAGATGGTTTTAAACAGATACGAACCGCACAGGATCATTATTTATTCTAGGGATGAATACAAGCAGAGTGTGATCAAAAGCGAGTATGCTAAAAAGTATGATATGTCTAAAGTGCGTTTTTTCATTGGAGATGTACGGGACAAGGAGCGGTTGATGCGAGCCTTCGATCATGTGGATTATGTGATCCATGCGGCTGCCATGAAACAGGTCCCTACCTGTGAATATAATCCTTTTGAAGCCATCAAAACGAATGTTCATGGGGCGCAGAACGTGATTGACGCAGCGATAGATCGAGGTGTGAAAAAGGTAGTGGCTTTATCCACGGACAAAGCGGTCAATCCGATCAACTTATATGGCGGCACAAAGCTCGTATCGGATAAACTTTTTATTTCTGCAAATGCGTACAGCAAAATCAGCGGAACCAAGTTTTCCGTGGTTCGATATGGGAATGTGGCAGGAAGCAGAGGCTCGGTCATTCCTATTTTCAAAAGCATCATTGAGCAGGGAGGAGATGAGTTGACCATAACGGATCCCCGCATGACCAGGTTCTGGATTACCTTAGAACAAGGGGTGGAACTGGTCTTCAAAGCTTTAAAGGAATCGACTGGAGGCGAAACTTATATTTCAAAAATCCCGTCTTTTCGGATCACGGATTTGGCACAGGCTATGCTCCCAGGGGCGAAAATGAAAGAAATCGGGATCAGAGAAGGCGAAAAACTGCATGAAGTGATGGTCACGAAGGACGATAGCTATCTGACCTATGAATATGATAAACACTATATTATTTATCCACATTTTGACTGGTGGGAATTTGATGAAAGCCGGATCGGAAATGGAAAAAAGGTAGAAGAAGGGTTTGAATATAATTCGGGGACAAATACGGAATGGCTGGATGCGGAAGCATTAAAGACACAGCTGAAAAGCCTAGGTTTTTAAGGAGTGGAAAGCAATATGAAAAAACGCGTTGCGGATATGATTACAGAAATCCTAGTGGAAAACGGGATCAAAACTTGTTTTTCTGTTGTAGGAGGCGGAGCGATGCACTTAAATAACGCTTTCGCTTTGAATTCAGAAATTGAAACGATTTTTAACCACCATGAACAGGCCTGTGCCATGGCAGCAGAAGGCTATGCCAGATTGTCAGGCGCTATGGCAGCAGTGTGTGTCACCAGCGGACCAGGGGGACTGAATGCTTTAACGGGCGTAGAGGGCGCATGGGTGGACAGCGTTCCGATGATTGTCATCTCAGGGCATCCGCGCTACGAAACGACAGTTGCGGCCACGGGTCTAAATTTAAGATGCAGGGGCGTTCAAGAAAATGACATTGTGTATGCTGTAAAAAAAATCACCAAATACGCAAAACTTGTGACAGAGCCATTGTCAATACGCAGGGAAATGCAGAAAGCGATTAAAATAGCGATGGATGGGCGGCGTGGGCCAGTGTGGTTAGACATTCCGCTAAACGTTCAAGGAGCGATCATAGAGACAGATGATCTGGAGGAAGAAGAACCATTTCAATCAGAAGTACCTGCGGTGACAGAGAACCATGTCAAAAAGGTGGCTGCGTTGCTGAGTGAAGCGAAACGACCTTGTATTTTGACTGGATCAGGGATCCGAACAGGTAATGCGATAGAAGGGTTTAGAAAGTTTGTGTCAATGGTTCATATCCCGATTGTAGGAGGATCATGGCTGGGGGATATCTGTTATAAGCAGCAGGAAAACTATTTTGGAACATCGGGCAGCGTTGGGCCTAGAATTGGTAACTTTATTTTGCAAAATTCTGATATGATTCTTGTATTGGGAAATAGTTTATCTTTTAGGCAGACTGGCTTCAATCAACAAGGCTTTGCGCCAAACGCAAAAATTGTCATGGTGGACGCACAGAAGGATGAAAGCGCAAAGCCAGGTTTGCAAGTCCACCTTTTTATACATGGAGAGTTAAGGGACTTTTTTCAAAAGTATCATCAATATGGTAAAAGAGTCATAGCAAAAAAACAGTGGATGGAATATTGCTGGGCTATTAAGAATAGATTTCCGCCTTATGAAGCATTGACATATTATGAGCCGCTCGATTCGACAGAACGGATTCCAGCGATGCTGTTTTGGAGACAATTCATGAAGCAGGCTAATCCTAAAACTATTATTACACTTGGAAATAGTAGTTGTGTGCATGGAATTCTTCAGGAAGGAGTTGATTTTTCTACGCAAAGAGTCCTAGTAAATTATAATTGCGGCTCTATGGGCGATGATTTGCCACAGGCTATTGGAGCGGCAGCTGTCAATCGAGATGAAATTTATTGTATTACTGGTGACGGTTCCATTATGATGAATTTGCAGGAATTACAGACGATGCGCCACTACGGATTTAAAATTAAAGTCGTGCTTTTCATAAATGAAGGATATGGAGCGCTCCGTAACACTTGGTCGAATTTTTTTCAAGGAATTTATGCGGGCTGTGATAGTGCTAGTGGCGTTAGTTTTCCGGATTTTGGGAATATTGTGAAAGCCTTTGGGATCTCTTATTCCCAGTGTAATTGTATTGGTGATTTAGAGCAAAGCATTAAGTGGATTATGAATCAAAGCGATGCAGCAGTTTTAGGCATCGCACAGAGAATTGATGACATAAAAGGACCCAAAGTGGAATCAAAAATGCTTGATGATGGCACGTTTGTAACACCGCCATTACATGATATGAGTCCATTTTTGAGTGCTGAGGAATTGAATGAATTAATGATGGAATGGGACAAGTGAGAAAAAAAATATATATAACTGGTATTTGCGGAATGCTGGGTAATCAAATCGCAAAAGAACTACATGACAAATATGAAATTAGAGGCGGGGATTTGGCAGACTGCGACATCGATGGGTGCCAAGTGGAATGTTACGATCTCTTAGATTTTTCTATGCTAAAAAAGCATCTGAAAGCCTTTCAACCAGATGTTGTGGTTCATACGGCGGCAGCAGTGAATGTGGATCAATGTGAGACGGATAGAATTTACGCATATAATTTGAATGTGGGTTTAACTAAGAACTTAGCTGAAATTTGTGATGAAGAAGACATAAAGCTAATATATATTTCTACTGATGCGGTTTTTGATGGAGAGAAAGCAGGTTTATATAATGAAACTGATATTGTCAATCCCATTAACTATTATGGTGAAACAAAGCTGATTGGTGAACAGCTCGTAGAAAAATATAAGCAAAATCTTATTTTGCGGACCAATATATATGGTACTAATATACAGAAAAAAAATAGTTTTGGCGAGTGGATCCTTCAATCTTTGGAACAGAATCAAGAACTGGGAATGTTTTTTGATATTCAATTTTCGCCTATACTAGTAAATGAATTGGCATGGATCATATATGCGTGCATAGAAAAAAATGTAACTGGGCTTTTTCATGCGTGTGGAACAGGTTCAATCTCAAAGTATGAGTTTGGAATGGAGTTAAAAAAGATATTCCAATTAAAGTCAGGATCTATCAAAAAGATTTCAAGCGATACTTTTGATTTCAAGGCCCCCAGAGCAAAAAATATGGGGATGGATAATAGCAAAATAAAAAGTGTTTTAGATATAAAAATCAGCACGCCGGTCGAGAGTATTTATAAATTCAAATCTTTATTGTGTGAGGGAAGGTAATTATGCGAATAGGAACTTTAGATGTAAATAAAAATAGTAAGCCTATTTTTATAGCCGATATTGCGTCTAATCACGATGGGAGTATTGAACGGGCCTATAGGTTAATTGAGTTAGCAAAGGAAGCCGGGGCGGATATAGCCAAATTTCAGAATTTCAAAGCAGAACTGATTGTAAGCAGGAATGGGTTCGATTCTATGCCCAAACAAAGCCATCAGGCGCAGTGGGAGAAATCGGTCTATCAAGTTTATCAAGAGGCATCTGTGTGTGATGAATGGACTATCAAATTAAAGGAAAAATGTGATGAAGTCGGGATAGAGTATATGACGAGTCCATATGACCATGCTTCGGTTGACTGGGCTTTGCCATATGTTGGTGCCTTTAAAATCGGTTCAGGAGATATAACATGGCTGGATATCATCGAATATATGGCTAAAAAAGAAAAACCTATTTTACTCGCCACTGGTGCGGCAACATTAGAAGAAGTAAAAAGGGCCGTAGATATAATAGAGAAATATAATAAAGACCTGGTATTACTGCAGTGTAATACCAATTATACAGCTGATCTAGAAAATTTTAATCATATCAACTTAAACGTTCTTAAACAGTATGAGCTGCTTTACCCAAAATGTATTTTAGGATTATCTGATCATACGCCAGGACATGTCGCTGTTTTAGGCGCCATTGCTTTAGGTGCATGTGTTATTGAAAAACATTTTACTGATGATAACACGAGGATGGGGCCAGATCATAAATTTGCGATGAACCCTCAATCGTGGAGAAAAATGGTTGATGATTCTATGACTTTATGGAAGGCTCTTGGTGACGGGAACAAAAAGGTGGAAAAAAACGAATTAGAATCCAGGAAAGTTCAGCAGAGATCATTATTTTTAACAAAATCTATTGGAGCAGGACAAATAATTCAAAACGAGGATTTAATTCCCTTGCGCCCAATTATGGATGATGGTATCCCGCCATATGCGATTGCTCAAGTTGTTGGCAAGAAAGCTAAGCGGGATTTAAAGGTGGATACATATGTAAAATGGGAGGACTTGCTAGAATGATAACTGGTGAAAAGGTTTACTTAACTACTATCGAAAATGAAGATTTAGAAGTATTAAGACAGTGGAGGAATCAACCTGAATATAGAAAGTATTTTCGAGAGTATCGTGAAATCAGCAAGCATATGCAGGAAACCTGGTATCAATCGAAAGTTATTGGTGATCCAAATACGATAATGTTTGCTATTAAAAATAAAGCGACAAATGAATTACTAGGATGCTGTGGCCTATGCTATATTAATTGGATCAACAGACATGGGGATTTATCTTTATATATTGGATGGGAGAATTCTTATATTGATGAATTGGGATTTGCTCAGGAAGCGTGTCGATTATTGTTTAATTACGGCTTTAGTGAGTTGAATCTAAATAAGGTGTGGACAGAAATATATGAATTTGACCATAAAAAGTATAAGCTATATCATAGTTTGGGTTTCCATGATGATGGATTGCTTCGGCAGCAGTATTTTCATGATGGAAAACTATGGGATTCATATATTCTGTCACTGCTGCGTAAGGATTGGAAGTCTTTGAGTATAGGCTAGTTATCATCTACTTGCTAAACAATATAGACCGTAAGGAGTGTAGATACGATGCATTTTGCGAATATTTATTTTGATCGAAATGAAAGGCTGACGATTGGCGATGATATGCAATTGCTTGCCATAGAAAATCTATATAAGTATATGGGAATCGATTATAATGAAGTAGTCCGGATTCCTTTTCATTCATTAGCTCAGTATGATGGGGAATATGTGATTTTGCCTATTTCATTTCCGTTATATGGATTCCATCATGACATTGCGATCACACAATTTTCACCTAAAATAATTCCTGTTTTTTTAGGATTGAGTACATTGACTCAATCCTATACAAAGGAAGAACGTGATTATTTGAAACGATTTGAGCCGATTGGATGTAGAGACTTACATACCATGCAGGCGATGAGAAAAAATGGGATCATGTCATATCTGAATGGGTGCATGACAGCTACGTTGCCATTGATGCGGGGAAATCGTGATAAAGACTTTGATAAAATTTTTTGTATTGACGTACCGGATAGATTTAGAGCCATGATTCCAAAGAATATTTTGAAGGATTGTGTTTTCCTAAGCCATACATTTTATCCAGAGGAATTGCCGAATGGACCAGAACAGAAGGCAAGAGAGTTGTATCAAATGTATATTAATGAGGCAAGATTAATTATTACTACCAGATTACATGGGGCATTGCCATGTGTTGCCGCAGGGATCCCAGTTGTTTTGTTCAAGGATCACCTTTCTTATAGATTTGCTGGTATTGACAAATTGATTCATGTATACACAGAATCTGAATATGAAGAAATTGATTGGGATCCGGCCCCGGTGTTCTATGAAACCCATAAAAAGAAGGTTTTAGATGTGGCTTCAAAGCGATTGCAAGACGCATATGACAAGTATCATGATATTTTTGAAATCAGCAGTTTCTATGAATCACGGGATGACAGGCCTTATTATATTGAGTTTTATGATAACAGTATTGCTTTTATTAATGATCATTTTGATCGTGAAGAAGAATTTGAATATGCCTTATGGGGGGGCACACAGACCGCCCAATTGATATATTCATATCTAAGCGCACATTATCCAAAGGCTAAATTGGTCGCAGCCATTGATAAATCAAAAGATATCAAATTTTGTGGAATAGATACTTGCAGAAAAGAATGGATGAAGGAGCATAAAGACGTATTTTGCTTTGTGTGTACTGGTGCAGCAATAAAAGAGGCATATGAATATTTCCATGAAATACAACATGAACGATTCTATCAGTGTTGTGAAGATGGTAATCGGCATAGGACAGAAGGCGATAGGAAAAGTAAGTATGTGAATGTCGAGTATTAAAATGATAGCCGTGTTCCAGGACAGTCATACGCCAAAAGACGGGCTATTGTAAGAGATAATGTCTAGCGGTGCGGCTTTACTCAAGGAGGTCTAGTAGAATATGATCGGGCTACAGCAAAGCATAGTCTTTATATGGAAAATGACGGAGTAGATTGCTCATAAGAGTGAAACACTTCATTAAGACGCACCAAAACCAATGTGGAAAAATGAACTAAAACTAGCAAAAGAACTTGCCATCAAAGCGGGCCTGGCCATCATGGACATCTATGATAGCCAAGAAGACCCGCAGGTGGAATACAAGAAGGGAAAAATGCCTCTCACAGCAGCTGACAAGCGGGCGAATCAAATCATCGTGCGGGCTTTGCGAAAGGCTTATCCTGCGTATGCCATCCTTTCCAAGGAAGAGCAGGATCATAAGGAACGGTTGATAAACGACCATTGCTTTATCGTGGATCCCCTTGACGGAACGAAAGAGTTTTTAAAAAGAAACGGGCAGTTCACAGTCAATATCGCCCTGGCTTACAAACACAAGCCTGTCATGGGCGTGATTTATGCTCCAGCTGCCGGAGCCTTGTTCTATGCCAGCGAAGGGACAGGCGCATTTCTGGAAAGGATTTGTGTGCCAGGGATAGAACAGGCATATTTTGATAAGATCATGAAAATGGATGCAGAGGCAGACTCGTTAGAAGCAGCGGGCTTGATCCTAAAAGAGGAGGCACCTGAACCATTGAAGGTGTCTGACCGCAAGACAGATTTGCGAGTTGTGATGAGCAGCTCCCACGGATGTGCGGAAATGGATGATCTGATAGGCCGGCATGGTTTGTGCGACTGTATGAAAATAGGCAGCTCCCTGAAGGGCTGTCTCGTTGCCCAAGGAAAGGCAGAGCTTTATTATCGGTACAATCCAACCATGGAGTGGGGCACTGCGGCCATGCAATGCATTGTGGAGGAAGCAGGCGGCATCTTTCGTCAAATGGATGATTCTCCTATGAGATACAATCGTGAAAACCCTGTGAATGAAAAAGGATTTTATGCGATAAACAGAGCAGAAAATCGTCTGAGGTAGACTTGTGCCTCTGGTTATCACCCGAAGGCTTCCTTGTTGTGATCCTACGCGAAAGCTGCGCCTATTGTCCAGGCTGAGGGATGCCTAAAATCGCCCCCCGCATGGCCGCACATTTCCCAAAAAACTTGCAAAAAACACTTGTGCTTGTCATCAACCTATGATATAGTAAATAAGCTGTGCGGCAGCAAATTATGCAAAGGTGGTAAAGCCTGAGCAGGAAAGAGGTGAAAAGCATGAAGGAAGGAATCCATCCTGACTACAAGGAATGTAAAGTAACTTGCGCATGTGGTAACACATTTGTTACGAAGTCCACGAAGGAAGAAATCCGTCTGGACGTTTGCTCAGAGTGTCATCCATTCTTTACAGGTCAGCAGAAATTTATCAACCGCGGCGGTCGTGTTGAAAAGTTCAAGAACAAATATCATTTGGACTAATTGGGCGAAGCGGAATCAAAATGATTACTACAATAACCATCTTCCAAGTCAGCGAGAGCTGGTGGGAAGATGGTTATTTTTTTCTCAGCGCTCTCATTTCTCCGCTCTCCGCCGGATTCCCTTCCTGCGCCTGCACCCGTCTGTGCCTGCGCCATGCCAGCCTATTCGTACAGATACACGTTGAAAATCACTTTTGCGAATTCATAATCAGCAAGTCATGGGCGGAATAAAATCGCTGCGGACGGGTATTCTGAAAGGTTTATCTGCGGTCCATGGCGTTTTAAGGGGAAGGAGCCGCAGGCAAGGCACAAAAGAATGATGCTGGTTTTGCCTAATCTTCTTCGTTTTGGAAATATTGAAAAACTATTTCTGATTTTAGCGGCGATCCGTGGTATAATAGACGCACGAACAGAAGCAACTTCGTTGCAAGGAAGCGTCTATTGAATCACGGCCCGGAATCGTATTTTCAGGGGAAGGCCGTGGTATAATGAACGCAACAGGTTAATACGGCGTTGCCGCAGGGAAGCGTTCATTGAATCACGGCCCGAAATCGTATTTTCAGGGGAAGGCCGTGGTATAATGAACGCAACAGATTAATACGGCGTTGCCGCAGGGAAGCGTCTATTGAATCACGGCCCGGAATCGTATTTTCAGAGGAAGGTCGTGGTATAATGAACGCAGCAGATTAATACGGCGTTGCCGTAAGGGGAAACATTAGCATGACTAAGGCGCAGCTTTCAAACAGGGGATTAGCCGCATGCGGGCGCACAAACAGTTTTGTGCCAATCACGAAAGGAGATTAGAGATGACAGATTTTTTAATGAAACCAAAAATTGATTTCGCCTTCAAGGAAATCATGATGAACGAGCAGGCCAGGATCGGCTTCTTGTCGGCCATGCTGGGCCTGGATCCGGAAGACATCCGGGAAACGAAGATTCTGAACACCAATTTGCGGAAGGAACACGAGGATGACAAGCAGGGGATCCTGGATGTGCGGATCTTGCTCAACGATGACACGGAGATCGATATCGAGATCCAGCTTTCGCCTTTGAGCGTGTGGGCGGATCGGTCGCTGTTCTACATGGCAAAAATGTTCACAGAGCAGATCCATGCGGGCGAAGATTATTCCGCTCTCAAAAAATGCGTCAGTATCAGCATTTTGGACTTCAAGTTGTTCGAGGAGGAGCTGGAGTTTTATTCTTGTTTCCACATCAGGGAAGACACTCGGCACACCTTGTACACGGACAAAATGGAGTTCCATGTCCTGGAGCTTCCGAAACTGCCGGAAGAATTGAAGGAAGACGCAAGCGATATCCTGCTGTGGGCGAAATTCATTAATGCGGAACGGAGGGAGGAGTTCGACATGCTGGCCAGCAGAAACAAGTACATCAAGAGCGCCTACGAGCAGCTGCAGGTCATCAGTCAAAGCACGGAAAAGCGGCTGGAATATGAAGCTCGAGAGAAGGCCATCCGTGACCATAATCAGATGATGTATGAGGCTCGAAGTGAAGGACTGAAACAAGGTCTTGAGGAGGGCATCAGACAAGGAATTGAACAGGGCCTGGAACGAGGACTTGAGCGAGGGATCCAATCAATGACCACGGATTATCTGGAAGAAGGCTTTCCAAGAGAAAAGATTTTGGCAAAGCTTCAGCGGCATTTTGACCTGACAGAGACCCAGGCGGAACAGTATTTCCAGCGTTATGCCAAATAGATGATTTCCCCTCTTGCGCCTCGCCGCCTTCTATGCTACAATGCAAAAGAAATCAAAAAAGAACTGAGGTGAAAAGATGCGTAATTTTTCTTGCTAACAACAACATGCACAGCAGCCAAGAACATGCGAAGACATGCCTGCGGGTTTACCAAACCCCATGCCTTCCTTTTTCATGCCGCCCCTGCGGAGGCGTACCGTGTTTTGCTGTGCGGTCAGCAGAAAAGTTACCATCGACCCTTTTTTCATCACAGAGGAAACAGCGTCTTAGCGATGCCGCCGGAATACGCGGCACAAGGGCTATGATCATGCGCTTGCTTTGACACCACTGGAAACCCATGGAGAACCATCCAGTCCACCCAGCACAGACGCAAGCTGCCCCCTGTATGTCTACAAGCCGCAGAAGGAACTTTTCTGCGGTTTTCTTAGTTTATGCAGAAACAGGACACATACAGGAGGTGGTGCATCATGTCACAAATCAATGTGAGCAATTTGACGTTTGCCTACGAAGGCAGCTACGACACTATTTTTGAAAATGTTTCCTTCCAGATCAACACGGACTGGAAACTAGGGTTCATCGGTAGAAACGGACGGGGAAAGACGACTTTCCTCAATCTGCTGCGGGGAAAACATCCTTATCAAGGCAGCATTTCAGGGACCCTGCCATTTGACTATTTTCCCTTTGAGATTCAAGATCCAGAGCAATTTCCCATGGATTTTTTAGAGCAGAGAGCGCCTTTATGGAAGATCAAACGGGAACTGTCCCTGATGCAAGCGGATGAAGGCATTTTGTACAGGCCCTGGTACACCCTATCGGGAGGTGAGAAAACCAAAATCATGATCGCTGCTCTTTTCGCAGAGGAAGTGGGATTCCCGCTCATCGATGAACCCACCAACCATTTGGACATCCAGGCCAGGCGGAAAATGGGCGCATATTTAGAAAAAAAGAAAGGATTCATCTTGGTTTCCCACGACAGGCTCCTTTTGGACCAATGCGTGGATCACATCTTGTCCATTAACAAGACAAACATCCAAGTACAACAGGGGAATTTTTCCACATGGAACGAAAATCGTCTGCGGCGGGATGCCTTTGAGCAAACAGAAAATGAAAAACGCCGGCGGGAGATCGGGCGGCTGGAGCAAGCGGCAAAGCAAGCGGCGGTCTGGTCCGATCAGGTGGAAAAAACAAAGAATGGGCAGAAAGTGTCAGGCATAAAACCGGACAAAGGCCATATCGGGGCAATGGCGGCAAAGATGATGAAGCGATCCAAGGGCATTGAAAACCGCCGTCAAACAGCGGTCCAGGAAAAGGCACAGCTGCTGAAAAATCTGGAGACCACCTTTCCATTGAAACTAGAACCCCTGAAATATCAATCAAATCGGTTAATAACGATAGATAAGCTGCGGGTCTACTATGACAGCGAACCCGCCTGCCCGTCAGTGACCTTTACCGTGGACCAGGGAGATAGGATCGCGCTGTCAGGAAAAAATGGGTGCGGAAAATCCAGCGTGTTAAAATTGATCGTAGGGGAGGAGCTGAGATTCACAGGCCAGATTCACAAGGGGAGCCAATTAAAAGTTTCCTACGTGCCCCAAGACACCAGCAGTTTGTCCGGCAGTCTCGCGGATTATGCCAAAACCTGCGGCATTGACGAAAGCCGTTTCAAGGCTATCCTCAATAAAATGGATTTCAGTCAGACCCAATTGGAGAAAAATATGGAGGATTTCAGCCAAGGACAGAAAAAGAAGGCCCTGCTCGCCCGCAGCCTTTGTGAAGAGGCCCATCTGTACATTTGGGACGAGCCGCTGAATTACGTGGATGTTTTTTCCCGCATGCAGATCGAAGAATTGCTGTTGGCATTTGAGCCCACGATGGTCTTTGTGGAGCATGACGAGGCCTTCACAGAAAAGATCTGTACTAGAAAAATAGAGCTATAGGTAGGGCTTTTCGGTGATTTCAGTGGATCGAAGGCGCGGTCAACATGACATGCGCTAGACTGCGCCTTCGATGAGGTCTAGAAAACAGGAAAGCGCTTCGTTGGCAATATCAGCGTTCCATGCAGCGATCAGATCAATGCTGGAATGGTCCCCAGTCAAGGGAACAAAGCGGAGCTCCTTGGCCTCAAGCAGGCCCTTTGCCACATAATCCGGCAGCACGGCCATGCCCATGTCAGCAGCGACCATGAGCAAAATGCTTTCCACATCGCCGCAGACCTTTGTGGAATGAGGGGAAAACTCCCCTGACAATTCTCCCCACAGCTGTCTTTCAGGCAGGCCGCTTCCCATCAGCAGCATGTCCTGCTCAATCAGCTGAGAAGCTTCCAGCTGCCTGTGCCCTGCCAGAGGGTGAGAAGGATGCATTGCCGCGAACAAGGGGCAAGTCTGGATCTTTTTCTTCAAAAGTCCGTGAGGGCCAGAGGCATCGCTGCGCAGACTCTGGAAATCCAGTGTAAAGATCAGATCGTATTTTTGTTCAAGGAGTTCCTGCTGCAATTCCTCTGGATTTCTCCGGTGGCAGGAGATAGAGACATTGGGGAATTTCTCGTGAAAATCGTGGAGCCACAGAGAGAGCCCGGACCGCTCGTACCCTTTGATGTAGCCGATCTCCAGGTTTCCCCAGACTCCCGTGGACGCTAGCCTGGCCCGTTCCACGGCAATCGCGGTCCGTTCCAGGATGGCTCGGGCCTCTGCCAGGAATGTACGTCCAGCAGGCGTGATAGAAACGTGATGACTGGTCCGAAAGAACAAAGTGGTCCGCAGTTCTGTTTCCAGAGCTTTGATCTGCTGGGTGATGGTAGTTTGAGAAACATACATTTTCGCAGCGGCTTTTGTGAAATTCAGCTGCTCTGCCACGGCGATAAAGTATTCTAATTGGCGAAGTGTCATCAGAAGGCCTCCTTATCTGGCTCCGATTTTGGATTTGATCGCTTTGCGATTGGTATTACTTATTGTACCACATGTTTTTTGTATTGGAAGAATGTAAATTATGGTATTATAATAAGAATAACAAATGAAAGGCGAAAAACATGGCCGCAGCCAGCGAAAAAAGGAGAAAGAAAAATGGAGTACCAATGTTTTGATCAAATCATCGAAAAGTGCAGAGCAAGGGAATCGGCAAAAAAGATCGCAGTGGCAGGCGCAGCGGATGAACATGTGCTAAAAGCTGTCATTGACGCGGACCAGGCCGGCATTGCGTCTCCTATCCTCATCGGAGAGGAAAGCAAAATCAAGGGTCAGCTAGCGGCGCTTGGCAAACAGGGAGACCGCTATCCCATCGCACATGCCCAGACAACCCAGGAATGCGGTGAAAAAGCCGTGGAACTGGTGAAAGAAAAAAGGGCGGATTTCATTATGAAAGGCATGGTGGACACCAAGGACGTTTTGAAGCCTCTGGTCAAAAAAGAAAACGGATTGCACACAGGCCGGGCCATGAATGTGTTTTCCTACAACGAAGTCCCACAGATGAGCCACATGCTGGCCTTGGCAGACGGCGGCATGATCCCTTATCCAACTCTGGAGCAAAAAAAAGACATCATCCTAAATTGCGTGGAGGCCCTGCACAAACTGGGGATCGAGCGCCCCTCCATCGCGGTTTTGGCCGCAGTGGAAAAAGTCAACCCCAAAATGTCAGAAACCACAGATGCGGCGGCGCTAGTGGAGATGAACAAAAGCGGTGAGATCTCCGGATGTGAGATCGTAGGGCCGATCTCCTTTGATATTGCCTTTAGCAAAGACATTGCGGAAAGAAAGGGTTATGAATGTCCATACTGCGGAGATTTTGACATGGGCCTGGTGCCTTCTATGGTGGCGGGAAATCTGATGCACAAAGCCATGATCCTCTGCGGCGGCGCAAAAATGGCGGGCGTCATCGTAGGCGCGAAGGTGCCAGTGGTACTTACCTCCAGAGGCGCTTCTTCAGAAGAAAAGTTCGCATCCATGGCACTGGCATCCTTACTTTCGTAAACAACTCGAACATAAGAATTATAAATGAGGTGAAAGAAATGAAACAATTGATGACTGGCGATGAAGCCATCGCAAGAGGGGCGTATGAGGCCGGCGTAAGGCACGCCAGCGCGTATCCAGGGACCCCCAGCACAGAGATCCTGGAAAATGTAGCAAAGTATGATGAAATCTATGCGGAATGGGCGCCAAACGAAAAGGTGGCCATGGAATCCGCGATCGGCGGAGCCATGGCAGGAGCCAGATCCATGGCTTCCATGAAACATGTGGGCGTGAACGTGGCCGCGGACCCGCTGATGACCTATGCGTACATGGGCGTCAACGGCGGAACGGTTCTGATCACAGCTGACGAGCCGGGCATGTTTTCTTCCCAGAACGAGCAGGACAACAGAAACTACGCTAAAATGGGGAAATTTCCTATGCTGGAACCTGCGGACAGCCAGGAATGCCTGGACATGATGAAAGCTGCGTTTGACCTTTCAGAGGAATATAATGTCCTGTTCATGATCCGCATGGTCACCCGTGTCTGCCATTCCAAATCCTTGGTGGAGATCGGGGAACGCAAAGAAGTGGGCGTAAAAGAGTGGCATCCAGATCCCATGAAATACGTGGCTCTGCCCGCACACTCCAGGATCCTGCGGGTACAGATCGAAGAACGGATGGAAAAACTAGCCGCATACAGCGAGGATTGCCCATTTAATTACGCAGAAATGGGGGACAGCGAAATCGGCGTGATCGCCTCCGGCCCAAGCTATTACTATGCGAAAGAAGTGTTTGGCGATAAAGCTTCCTATTTGAAATTAGGCTTCACCAACCCACTTCCTGCCAATCTGATCAAAGATTTCTGTGGAAAAGTAGACAAAGTCTATGTCATTGAAGAAGATGATCCGTACATAGAAGAATTTTGCAAGACTTTAGGCCTGACAGTCCATGGAAAGGACACCTTCCCGCCGTATGGGGAGATGACACCGGATGTTTTGAGAAAATCCTTGACTGGAGAAACTCTGCCAGAAGTGAGCTATGACCGCAGCAAGGTCATCGGCAGGCCGCCGACTCTTTGCGCAGGCTGCCCTCACAGAGGCTTGTTCTACAAGTTGGGAAAACGCAAAGACATCATGATCTCCGGTGACATCGGATGTTACACGCTGGCAGCTGGCGAACCTTATAATGCTATGAATTCCACGGTCTGCATGGGCGCTTCCATATCCGTGGGCCACGGTGCGCAGCAGGTGTTCAACAGGGCTGGCGTAAAGCGGAAAGTCGTCACTGTGCTGGGAGACTCCACCTTTTTCCATACAGGAGTCGAGTCCCTGATTAATACCGTGTATAACGGCAGCAATACCATTAACATCATCTTGGACAATCGGATCACAGGCATGACTGGACACCAGCAGAATCCAGGCTCCGGCTTCACAGTCAAGATGGATCCATCTCCGGTCATTGAAATCGAAGGACTGGTGAAAGCGTTGGGAATCAAGCATGTGAAGGTCATTGACCCCAATGATTTAGATGCGGTGGACGCGGCGCTGGACGCTTTCATGGACCTGGACGAACCATCGGTGATCATCACCAGATGGCCTTGCGTATTGAAAAAGTTTTCTCAGGCAGACCTGGAAGAGTTCGACGGACTGTTCCAGACAAAAGACGTAGTGGATCAGGACAAATGCATCGGGTGCAAGCAGTGCCAGAAAACAGGCTGTCCGGCCCTGAACTTTGACAAAAAGACCAAGAAAGTGACCATCCATTCAGCGGACTGCGTTGGCTGTGGCGTGTGCGCCCAGGTTTGTCCGGTGGACGCGATTGTAAAGGAGGAAAAGTGATCATGACAAAGAACATACTGCTCACAGGAGTTGGCGGTCAAGGGACCATCCTTGCTGCGAAAATGCTGACCATTGGCCTGATGGAAGCGGGATATGACGTAAAAATGAGCGAGATCCACGGCATGAGTCAGCGGGGCGGTGATGTGACCTCCCAAGTACGATACAGCGATGACAAAGTTTACTCTCCAGTGATCGAAAAGGGAACTGCGGATATCATTGTTTCCTTTGAAAAAATAGAAGCCCTGCGCAGGCTGGATTACTTGAAAGAAGGGGGCATCGTCATCGTGAACACAGAAGAGATCCCGTCCATGACCGTGCTCACCGGACAGCAGGAATATCCAGAAGACGTGATCGAAGAGATCAAAAGCGCAGCAGGCAGAGTGGTAGAACTGGACGCTTCCCAGAAAGCCCAGGAACTAGGGACCATAAAAGCAGCCAACGTGATCCTGCTGGGCGCTTTGGTCAAAGCCATGGAGCTGGAGCATATCGATTGGGACGGCATCATCCGCTCCAATGTGAAAGAGGCCTTTGTCGATTTGAATCTACAGGCCATTAAAGCGGGCATGGCCGCAGTATAGAGGAAACCATATGTCTATCAAACAGCTGATTATTAATCCAGGATCCACCAGCACCAAGCTGGCAGTCTATGAAGATAAAAAAGAAGTCCTCCAAAAATCCATTGTCCATCAGGCAGAAGAACTGGCGGCATGCGGCGGTTTGTATGAACAGATCCCTCTCAGGCTCCAGGCGATCCAGGCGTTCCTTGCGGAAACCGGCATGGAGCCGCGGGACTTGGACAATATCATGTGTCGGGGCGGCATGGTCTGGGGGATCGGCACTGGCGGCTATCGAGTAGGCGATGAACTGGCTGCGGCCCTTGCCAATGAAGAGTACACGTCTCCCCATGCGTCAGCCTTAGGCGGGCTCCTGGGGAAAAAGCTGGCGGACGAGGCTGGCGTGAACGCGTATATTTACGACGCTGTCACAGCGGCTTCTCTGCCGGACATCGCAAAGGTGACAGGGTTTCCAGAGCTGGTGAGAAGATCCAGCTGCCATGTGCTGAACATGCACGCCATGGGCGAACAGTACGCTGTGGATCAAGGTGTTGATTATGAAAGTCAGAAACTGATCATCGCTCACATGGGCGGCGGCATCAGCTTTTGCGCCATTGATCAAGGGAAGATTATTGACTCCATTGGAGATGACGATGGGCCCTTTTCCCCAGAGCGGGCAGGCTTTACCCAGATCCTTCCCATCATTAAGATGTGCTACAGCGGCAAATACAGCTATGATGAAATGAAGGCCAAAGTCCGGGGCAACGGGGGCTTGAAGGCCTATCTGCACACTGCGGATGCTCGTGAGATCGAAAAGATGATCGCGGACGGAAACGAAAATGCGGCCCTGCTTTACAAGGCCCAGGCTTACCAGATCGCAAAAGGCATCGGCGAGCTGTCCATCGTACATAAAGGAAAATGCGATGCGATCATTCTCACAGGCGGTTTGGCATATTCCCAAATGCTGACCGAGATGGTCAAAAGCTATACGGCCTTTATCGCCCCGATCCATGTGTATCCAGGCGAACATGAAATGGAGGCCTTGGCAGCAGGCGGCCTGCGGATCATGACCGGCCAGGAACAGGCAAAGGAATTTCGGCTGGAAGACGTGGCTGCCGCAGGGTCTTTGCAAGCATAAAAGTGTTGACAGTGGCCTCCTAAAGTGCTACTATTAATTTAGGCAGTTGAGTATGACCCCTTCTGCTATATTATTTAAGATACCATGTACGATATCGGCATGGATGATACTGTAACTATGATTAACCTTGAGACAGGAGTTTTGTTTAAGCAGAGCTCCTGTTTTTAAATAGACGCAGTTGAGCCATGTGAAAGCAGGGATGGGAGGATCAGATCATGGGAATGTTTTTGAACAATGACGATGCGCACGCACAATATGAGGGGATGACAAACAGCCGCTATTTTGTGGATAAATCGGCAATGATTGATGAGTTGATCGACTGCATGGAAGGGGCGCAAAACGCTCTTTGCTTCACCAGACCGCGTAGATTTGGCAAAAGCGTCATGGCCAATATGGTAGCAGCCTATTTTGGAAAAGCAGGAGACAGCCGCCAAGTCTTTGATCAATTGGAAATTTCCGATTCAAAGCAGTATGAAAAGTACCTGAACCAGCATAATGTGATTTACATTGATTTTAGTAAAATGCCAGAGCTTTGCGCAGACTATGAGCGGTATGTCAACCGAATCATAAATGGCTTGAAACAGGACATCAAAGCCAGTTTTGAATGGATAGAGTTTAGTGAAGCCATGACTCTTTGGGACATGTTATCCCTGACAAAGGAGCGGTATATTTTTGTCCTGGACGAGTGGGATGCTGTGTTTCATATGACATTCATGACAAATGAAGACAAAAACAACTACTTGTTGTTTTTAAAGCAGCTTTTGAAGGATCAGGCTTACGTAGAGCTAGTCTATATGACTGGTGTTTTGCCGATTGCCAAGTATTCCAGCGGTTCAGAGCTGAATATGTTTGCAGAGTACAGCATGGTAGGAGCAGAGCGCTTTAGTTCCTATTTTGGATTCACAGATGAAGAAGTTGATCAATTATATGAAACATATAAAACCTACACGAAAAATCATAAGATTTCCAGAGAAGACTTGAGGCTGTGGTATGATGGCTACTACAACGCACAGGAAATCAGGCTATATAATCCCCGCTCTATTGTCAGCGCTCTCACCAATAATCAGTTGTCTAGTTATTGGACTAGTTCTGGACCATATGATGAAATTTTTTATTGTATCAAAGATAGTATCAGTAATGTCCGAGAAGATATCGCTTTGATGATTTCTGGGGAAAGCGTGCCAGCCAGGGTGAGAGAGTACGCGGCCACATCTCAAGAGTTACGTACAAAAAACCAGGTGTACTCCGCGATGATCGTCTATGGGCTTTTAACTTATCATGATGGAAACGTGCTGATTCCCAACAAAGAACTGATGGACAAATTCGATGAGTTGCTGATGGAAAAAGAGGAGATGGGCTATGTGCATCAGCTGGTGCGGAAATCTCGGGCCATGCTGCGGGCTACGCTGGTAGGCGACACGGATACTATGGCAGAAATCATGGAATTTGCGCATGACACAGAAAGCCCGATCCTGCAGTATAACAGCGAAGTGGAATTGGCTGCGATCGTGAATCTGGTCTATTTGGAAGCAAGAGAGCAATATCATGTGGTAAGAGAGGAAAAGGCGGGAAAGGGATTTGCGGATTTCATATTTTATCCATACAAACCCAGCAAAGACTGTATTCTTCTGGAATTAAAAGTAAATGCGACACCAAAAGAGGCGATTTTGCAAATTAGAGAGAAGCAATATGCCCTGAACATTACGAGGGATCCTCGATATACTGGAAGAACCTTGCTAGTGGGCATCGGATATAACTCCAAAAGCAAGACACATGCTTGTAAGGTCGAGGAACTGTGAAAACATGATGATTTCGGAAGGCGTCAAAGAACAAAGGCGGTTTCGCTGATCTTATTTCTGAGGTGGACTTTGTTGACATTCCCTACATCACAAAAACAGCGGGCGCGGGATGATTTCTCCTTGCGCCCGCTGTTTCATAACATAAGAAGTTCTATTCTCTGCTGTCAGGAAACGGAAAGAGCTATTTCCGTCTTATGGCTGCCAGCTTGCAAAGCTGGATCACCGGAATATTGATAAAGGCCAGCCCATACACAGTGAACAGCTGTGCCAGACTTAGGGTCTGCACTTTAAAGACATCATGCAGCCCAGGCACCACCAGGACCAAAGTGATGAGCACAAGGCCAATGAAAAAGGCACAGATCAAATACACATTGTTAAACACCTTGGAAGTGAACACCACAGGCTTGTTGGACTTGCAGTTGAATCCATGAAATAGCCGGGCCGTACACAATGTGCCAAAGGCCAAGGTGCTGCCAAGCAGTGCGCTGCCCTGTCCCGCTGCGGTGAACGCGCCATAATAGCCAATGAGAAACGCTGCCATGGTGGTAATGCCAATGGAAAGGCCGCCCACGCCAATCCTTCCTAAAAAGCGTTTGGTGAGAATGGACTCATCTGCGGGCCGGGGCTTTTCCGCCATCAGATCTTTGGAATGAGGCTCCAATCCCAAAGCAATGGCAGGCAGGCTGTCTGTCAATAGGTTGATGAACAGCAGATGGACAGGGGCGAAAGGCACGGGTAGAGCCGTGATTGAGGCATACAGCACCGCAAGAATCGCACCGAAATTTCCTGAAAGCAAGAACTGGATGGAATTCTTGATGTTCTGGTAAATGTTCCGTCCATTTTCCACAGCTTTCACAATGGTGGCAAAATTGTCATCCGTCAGCACCATAGAAGCCGCGTCCTTAGATACCTCACTTCCTGTGATCCCCATGGCAACGCCGATATCGGCTTGCTTTAGTGCCGGCGCATCGTTTACGCCATCTCCTGTCATGGCCACGATATTGCCTTTATCCTGCCAGGCTCGCACGATACGGATTTTGTGTTCTGGGGACACGCGGGCATAGACAGAGATGTTCTCCACAAAATCTTTTAACTCCTCGTCAGACATGGAATCAATGGCAGCTCCTTCACAGGCTTCGGAATCTTCTTTCAAAATACCGATGCGCTTTGCGATGGCAGCGGCAGTGATTTTGTGATCCCCAGTGATCATGACAGGTTTGATGCCAGCGGAGACGCATTCAGCTACCGCGGCCATGGACTCTTCTCTCGGAGGATCCATCATGGCAATGAGCCCCAGAAAAGTCAGCTCGGTTTCATCCTCGATCCCAGGTGAAAAATTGTCGGAGACTTCTTTATAGGCGAAGGCCAGCACCCGCAAGCCATCTTTGGAAAACTCCATGTTTTGATTTTCGATGTTTTCTCGATCCGCGGCAGTCATGGCACGGGCGGCTCCGTTTATTTGAATGGAAGAGACTCGATCCAGCAGCACATCCACGGCTCCTTTTGTGATCATTAGGGAACGGCCGTCCATGTGATGACAAGTGGACATGAGTTTTCTGTCGCTGTCAAATGGGATCTCGCTGAATCGTGGAAATTTTTTTCGCAGGCTTTCATAACTGTGGCCAAGAACAGTTCCCAGATGGATGAGGGCTGTTTCCGTAGGATCGCCGATTTCCTTTCCATCACTGATGGCAGAG
This sequence comes from uncultured Eubacteriales bacterium, assembly GCA_910583765.1. Classification (GTDB taxonomy): domain Bacteria; phylum Bacillota; class Clostridia; order Peptostreptococcales; family Anaerovoracaceae; genus Hominibacterium. Next base: position 110,770 of record CAJTYS010000005.1, read on the forward strand.
TCATTGCAGAGCATGCTGTCCCGCAGCAGCTGCATCTGGGTTTGCTGGTTAGTGTCGATTTTTGCGGCTGGGATCCGTTGTTCGTCCAGATAATAAGCTTCCACTGTCATTTTGTTTTGTGTCAGAGTTCCGGTTTTGTCAGAGCAGATGACAGAAACGCTCCCCAGACCTTCCACGGCCTGGAGTTTCCTGATGATCGCATGTTCTTTCGCCATTTTCTGCGTGCCAAAGGATAACACGATGGTGACGATGGAACTGAGGGCTTCTGGAATCGCAGCCACTGCCAGCGCCACAGCGAATAAAAACGCCCTGCCTGCGGATTCGCCTCGGTAAACGCTGATTCCAAAGAGGATGGCACAGAAAACCAGGATCAAAATGGAAAGTTTCTTTCCAAAGTTATCGAGATTGATCTGCAAAGGCGTTTTCTTTTCAGAAGTTGTTTTTAGCAAAGTGGCGATTTTGCCTACTTCTGTGTCCATGCCAACAGAAGTCACTAAAAAGGATCCCCTGCCGTAGGTAATAAAGCTGCCAGAATAAACCATGTTGAGACGGTCGCCCAAAGGCGCTTCCCCTTCAATGGGAGCCAGGCCCTTTTCTACCCCAAGGCTCTCTCCGGTCAAGGCGCTTTCATCGATTTTTAGGCCAGCGTTTTCCAAAAGCCGCCCGTCAGCAGGCACTGAATCTCCGGCTTCCAAAAAAACCTGGTCGCCGACTGTCACTTCTCTGGACGGGATCTTGATAATCTTGCCGCTTCGCAAAACTTTAGCTTCTGGCGCGGACATGGCCTTCAGGCTGCTCAAGGACTGCTCGGCTTTGATGGTCTGCACAGTGCCAAGGATGGCGTTGATGGTGATGACCACTAGAATCACGATAGCGCTTTCCCAATCATCCAAAAGCCCAGAGATGATAGCGGCGGCAATCAAAATGATCACTAGAAAATCTTTGAACTGCTCGAAAAAAATCTGGATCGTGGACTTTTTCTTTTCTTCTATCAATTCGTTAGGTCCGAATTTTTTCTGATGTTCCTGAACCTGGCTGTCTGAAAGTGGGTCAGCGCTGCCATTGACAGCCTGCCTGACCTGTTCATCTGTCATTTGATAATATTCTCGCATATGGACTTCCTTTCTCCTGGCGCGCTGCTCTTTTACACATTTGATTCGCACGAAGGCGCAAAGAGCCGCGCACTAGTGTAGTGTCGGGCTGATCCTTATGGCATCTAGCACTGCATTTACCACAATTTCCAACCAGAGGCTACACTAGTTATTTTGCAATGGCGGATACGTTTATATGCAAAGAAAAAGACCTTTATCGCATATAAACAATGCAATAAAAGTCTGGCTGTTTCATTACGGACCGGACAGGAATCGCTGTTCCTGTCGAGCTTGACGGTGTCGTAAACGCTTGTCGCGCCGGCTACTCCCCTTTATTTGTATATTATATTAGCTGTTTCTGGGATTGTTGTCAACTAGTAAATTTTTTTTTGATTTCTACAGATGCACTCTAAAAACAAGTGTCAATGTCAACACCATTTTTTCCATAGAAAAAAATTTTATGTGAACAAAAAGTTGTGTATATATGAATCTCATAGTAAAATGGACGCATTACTTAGAAGCTATCCAATCCATACTCTTTATTTTGAGAAAATCGGCCATAATAGCGCTCCGTTTAAAAGCTGGAGCATGAAAAAAGGGAGGAGCATAGTATCTGAAATGATGATTTACGATCAGGAAAAATTGATGCATGATCTGCATTTATTTAAAGCCGCGTTTGATGCGTCATATGATGGAATCCATATTCTGGATAAGGACGGATATACTCTATATATCAACCAGGCGTGTGAAAGGATCGAAGGGATCACAATGGAAATGATAGGAGGCAAAACCGTCAGTCAGTGTGTGGAAGAGGGGATATTCAACGATTCAGTTACTTTGGAAGTCCTGAAAAGAAACACGGTGATAACAAAAAAGCAAAAAGTAAAAAATGGAAAAGAGGTTCTTGTGACAGGTACGCCAATCTATAACGAGGATAAGGAAATAATTGCCGTTATCGTAAACACAAGAGATATCACAGCACTTTCGACTTTAGAACATGAACTTAAAAAACAGGAACAGCTTGTCAGCGCCTTTTACAATGAATTTTCAAAAGCCGCATCCATACAAAAGCTTGAGGATAAATTGATCATGAAAAGTCCAGTCATGAAAAAGGCCCTAACAACTGCGCTTAATGTGGCAAAAGTGGATTCCAATATACTGATCACAGGGGAATCAGGCACAGGCAAAAGCATGTTTGCCCAAATCATACATGATAACAGCTTGAGAGCCGCAAAGCCAATGGTCAAAATTGACTGCGGAGCGATTCCTGAGACTCTCTTTGAATCAGAGCTGTTTGGCTATGAAAAGGGCGCGTTTACAGGGGCTGACCCAAGAGGGAAAACCGGGCTAGTCGCCCTTGCGGATCATGGAACCTTATTTTTGGATGAAATAGGTGAAGTTCCGCTTTCGCTGCAAGTAAAGCTGCTTAGACTCATTCAGGAAAACATTTTTTATAAAGTGGGGGGGGACGCCGATACATGTAGATATCAGGATCATAGCCGCGACCAACAAAGATTTGTTTGGGATGGTCGGACAAGGGCTGTTCCGAGAGGATCTATATTATAGGATTAATGTGATACCAATTGATATGCCTCCATTACGGGAAAGGAGCGATGATGTGGTTCCCTTGATCATACAGCAAATGAGAATGAAAAACGAAAAATACGGATATGAGAAATCAATCTCTAATAAAGCGCTGGACTTATTAAAGTCCTACGAGTGGCCTGGAAATGTCAGACAATTGGAAAACGTCATAGAACGGATCATGGTGACAGCAGCGGATAATATCATAAAGGCGGAAGACCTGCCAGATTTTCTCCACCAAAAACTAGTGGAAATCAAGACAGATGGAAGTAAATCATTCAAAGAATTGACAGGCGAATATGAAAAGCAAATTCTCAGTCGTTTTATTGAAAAAGGGTTTACGCCAAAGGAAATGGCAAAATTGTTATCAATGGACGTTACAAATATAAGGCGGAAGCTGCATAAATATCAAATAGATTTCAAGAGCACTTAGATGCAAAGACGCATTTAAGTGCTCTTTTGCATTTTTTGAGAAAAAGACCTTAATGTTAGGGGTTTGCGTTAAAATGGATGAAATTAAAATGCGATCCTGCATTTTTGTTTTCTGCAGGGGATCTCAAAACTGTTGAAAATACAGGGATTTACGATTGGCATCAAACTTGCGGTATTAAGAGATATATAAAAATATTCAGCTAAAAAGGAGGATTTTCAATGAAAAATGATTATCGACCAGTAGACGCGCTAGCGTCACCAAGATTCTGCGGAATCAAGACATTTATGAGGCTGCCATATGTCACAGATTTGACAGATGTTGACGCGGCAATCGTAGGGATTCCATTTGATACTGCCACCACGTATCGTACTGGCGCAAGATTTGGTCCTGCTGCGATTAGGGACATGTCTGCTACCATCAGGCCATTTAATATTGATATGAACATCAATAGTTTTGAGCATATGAATGTGGTGGACATGGGTGACATGAACATTATCCCAGGCTATATCGAAGACACTTATAAAATCATCGAGGATCAATGTTTTAAAGTGCTGGAGGCTGGGGCAGTTCCAATTTGTCTGGGTGGGGATCACTCCGTGACGCTTGGAGAATTAAGAGCCGCAGCGAAAAAACACGGGCCGCTGGCATTCGTGCATTTCGATTCTCATACGGATACGGTATCTTCGTACTTTGGAAAGGACTATTGCCATGGAACACCGTTTTACCATGCTATAAAAGAAGGCCTGATTGATACGAAGCATTCCATACAAGTAGGGATGCGGGGGAATTTGTATGAGCCCAATGGGTTTCAAGACTCGGAGGATCTGGGGTTAGAAGTGATAACCGCGAAGGAAATGCATAAAATCGGGATCGAAGCTACAGCCGAGAGGATCATGAAACGCGTAGACGGTAAAAAGGCGTTTCTCACCTTTGACATTGATTTCGTGGATCCGGCCTACGCTCCAGGGACCGGCACCATTGAGATCGGTGGATTTTCAAGCTACGAAACCATGGAATTGCTTTGCGGCGTCAAAGATTTGGATGTTAAGGCTTTTGATTTGGTGGAAGTCGCGCCAATGTATGATCCGGCACAAATTACGGCGTTCCTTGCTGCGAATATCGTCCATGATTTTATTGCCATGGTCGCTCGCAAAAGGGCAGACTAAAAGACAATGCCATTTGTTTTGAACGATCGCACAAGTTATATGAAAAGGTGTTTTAGAAAGGAAGGTAGAAAATGAGTGTAATGATGCAAGAAATGTCCTGGCAGGAATTTGACAAAAAAAGAAAGGATTCCATCCTCTTCCTGCCCGTGGGTTCCACGGAACAGCACGGCCCCATGCTGCCCCTGTCCGTGGACTGTGTCATTTCAGCGGGCATCTGCGAAGAGCTGGCTGAAAGAGTGGACGGAATCGTGGCCCCCACCATCTGTTACGGATACAAGTCCGCCCCGCTTTCCGGTGGCGGCCCTCTGTTTCCCGGCACTGTGGATCTGAACGGGAGCACTCTGCAAAACCTGGTGTACGATGTGCTGGAGGAGTTCATTCGAGACGGAGTGAAGAAATTTTTCATCCACAACGGCCATTATGAGAATGAAGCCTTCATCATCGAAGCCATTGACCTGCTTTCCCAAAAGCATGAAGACGTGACCTTCATCGAGAGCAGCTGGTGGGACGTGATGAGCGACTCGATCATCGACAAAGTGTTCGACGAATTCCCGTATCCTGGGATCGAACTGGAACATGCGGGAGTGCTGGAAACTTCTCTGACCATGTATTTCAGGCCGGACCTGGTCCACATGGAACGGTTCGTGGAAGACGGGGTGGAAGAGGAGTTGAATTTCAGGATCTACCCTGCCTCTAAGATCAAAGTGCCCAAGACCGGACTTTTGACAACTGCCAGGACCAGCTCTCGGGAAAAGGGGGAATTGCTGGTCAAGGACATCGTGGACCACTATGTGGAGATCATTCAGGAAAGGATGTAAGTTATTTTCACTGATTTAAGGAAAGGAGCCTGATATGGAAGAGAATAAAAAGAACATGTCTGAAGATTTACTGCCCGTATCACCTGAAAACAAAACCCTAGGTGGTGTTTCAAACTTCGCGATATGGTTTTCTTGCAGTATGGTTACAACCGTTATGCTGACAGGGATGTACTTTATCCCAGAAGTCAGTTTTGGTAAAGCGATCACACTGATTTTAATCGGTAGCTTAGTGGGGATCATACCACTTATATTAATCGGTGCGATCGGTCAAAAGACAGGGCTCGTCACTATGGTCGCGGCAAGAGCCACATTTGGAAATAGAGGCGCTAATTTACCATCCATCATGAACGCACTGATTTATATTGGCTGGCAATGGGCACAAGCCGCATTGGGCGGATTAGCGCTGAACTATATTTCCGTACAGCTTACAGGATTTAACAGTCCAGCTGTATTTACGATCATAACTGAGGTGGTTGTCATCGTGGTAGCGCTTTTTGCCATAAAAGGGATCTCGCTTTGGGAAAAGATCGCAGCTATTTGCATTGCGCTGATTATGGCAATCGTAGTCATTAAGGCATTTGCTGTCACAGGCATGAACCACATCATTGATTTAGAACCGAAGCCAGTTGAGGGGTATTCCAGCATGTATATATTTGATATCGTGGTGGCCTCTGCGTTGTCGTGGGTAGCAATGTCCGCAGATTATAATCGTAACTGCAAATCCTTGAAAGGGACGATTGTAGGAACAGGGGCCGGATATACGATGGGGACCTTGTTCTCCATGGGCGCAGGCGCGTTGATGGTATGCATGGTACTTGTAACTGGCAGTGCCGCGTCTTATGATCCGTCAGAATTATTTGGGCAGATCGGGTTTGGTATTCCAGGGGCGATTGTGATATTCATGTCGATCATATCCGCTAACGTAATGTGCATGTACAGTTCCACAATGTCTGTCATACAAATATTTCCTAAATTGAATTATACAAAGACAGCTTTAGTGATTGGAGTCATTTGTATATTAGGTGCGTTGTTCAGCGGGATTTTAAGCGCGTTCCTCGACTTCGTAAACCTGATTGCCGTGGTCTTTATGCCAATATTCGCTATTATGATCGCTGATTTCTTTGTATTGAAAAAACAATGCGTTCATGTGGATTCCGTTGTTTACCCAGAAGAAAATAAAAAGTATCATTACGCCAATGGCATCAATTGGGTCGCGGTCATAGTATTCATTGTCTGTGCGATTATTTGTTACTTGCTGTCCTATGTGTGGCCAATTCCAACAGGCGCGACGATTCCAACATTTTTCCTGACGTTTTTCCTATACATTATATTAATGAAAGGAATGAAAATAAGATGAAATAAGGCTCACATGCTTGGTGGCTAGTCGAATGAGGGAAAAGGGTAAATTTGGAAAATATTAAAAAGGCCATTGACAACAAATCAGGATATGGTATACTAATACCACAAAGCGATAATGGGTGACTGCGTATCGTCACACAAAAAGAAAAGCAGGAGGGGCTACTCCTGCTTTTCTATTAGGCTAATTGCCTGACTTTAGGCTATCTAGCCGTTGTTTTGCTGGCACATGAGAAAACAAAAACGCTGGCACAAGAGATAAAGGCTTTCCTGTGTTGACAGAAAAAAAGGTTCGTGGTAATTTTTGAACGGAACAAAATTTGCGAGGCACAAACATAAAAAGGAGGGGTTTCATTGCGAGCATTAAAAATTGCTTATTCGCCGTCTGTTCGGCAGTATTTTACAACCACGAGGAATTTGATCCATGTGCAGGACACGGATTTTACGGATATCGCCGCGGCCATTGTATCGGATCAGGACAGAGAGATCATCAAAGCGATTTACGAGACACGGTTTGAAGTGCCGGTGTTCGTGTACTCCAAAGATCAAGAGTACATCGATGAAGAACTAAAAGAAAAAATTTATCGGTGGGTCTACATCAAAGATTTGAATCAGGATATTGTGGACAATGAGATTGAAAGCGCCGCGGAACAGTACGAGTGGCGCATGCTGCCGCCATTTTTCGAGACGCTGAGCAACTATATAGATTTAAAGAACCAGCAGTTCAACTGTCCTGGTCATCAGGGCGGACAGTATTTTCGCAAGCATCCGGCGGGGCGCTATCTTTATGACTTTTATGGTGAAACGATCTTCCGTTCAGATATCTGCAATGCGGACGTGGCTTTAGGCGACCTGCTGATCCACGAAGGTCCGGCAGAAGACGCATTGAAAAACGCGGCCAAGGTTTTCAACTCTGACAACACGTTTTTTGTCATGAATGGTACCAGCACATCAAACATCATTGTGGCCAGCGCATTGGTGGCGCCAGGGGACATGGTTCTTTTTGATAGAAACAATCACAAATCCAATTATGACGCGGCCTTGATGCAGGCAGGCGGCAGGCCAGTTTATCTGGAAACTTCCAGAAACCCTTTTGGATTTATCGGAGGCATTGATGATCATTGCTTTGAAGAGGCGTATCTGCGGGAACGAATCGCCAGGATCGACCCGCGGCGGGCGCAGGAAAAGAGACCGTTCCGCTTGGCCATCATCCAGCTGGGAACTTATGATGGGACGATTTACAATGCCCGCCAGGTAGTAGATCGGATCGGACATCTGTGCGATTATATCTTGTTCGATTCCGCATGGGTGGGCTACGAGCAATTCATCCCTATGATGCGGGATTGTTCCCCTCTGCTGCTGGAGCTGGGACCAGACGATCCGGGGATCTTCGTCACGCAATCTGTGCATAAGCAGCAGGCAGGCTTTTCCCAGTCCTCATACATCCACAAAAAGGATTCTCATATCAAAGGCCAGCAGCGCTATCTGGGGTACAAGCGATTCAACAACGCATATCGTTCGCATTCCAGCACCAGCCCGTTTTATCCCATCTTCGCGGCACTGGATGTGAACGCCAGGATGCAGGATCGGGCCTCTGGCAGAAAGCTATGGGCGGATTGTGTGAAAATGGGCATCGAAGCCAGGAAATCCATTCTGCGCAACTGTTCCATGCTAAAACCCTTCATCCCGCCTGTGGTCAGGGGAAAACGCTGGGAAGACCACGAGACAGAAGAAATCGCAGAAAGCATCGAATTTTTTAAATTCATTCCAGGGGAGAAATGGCACTCCTTTGAGGGATATGGGGACGAACAGTATTTCCTGGATCCTAACAAACTGATGCTGACCACCCCGGGAATCGATGCGGAAACTGGGGAATACGAAGATTTTGGAATTCCAGCCACGATCCTCGCCAGCTTTTTGCGGGACAATCGAATCATTCCAGAGAAAAACGATTTCAACTCGATCCTGTTTTTGATGACTCCGGCAGAATCAAAGAGCAAGATCGACTCTTTGGTAGCGCAGCTCATGCGCTTTGAACAGCTGATTCGTCAGAACGCACCAGTGAGCCAAGTGATGCCGTATCTTTATTGGGACAATGAAGAGCGCTACCGGGGCGTGGGCATCGCTGATCTATGCCAGGAAATGCATGATTTCTATAAAGAGCACAATGCCAAAGAATTTCAGCGGCAGTTGTTTCGAGAAGAAACCTTTCCGGAAGTGGCGATTTCCCCATACGATGCAGGCGTGGAACTGATCCGCAATCATGCGAAAATGGTGGATATCGATGAGATCGAGGGCGAAGTGGCGCTGGAGGGAGCCCTGCCTTATCCACCAGGGATCTTTTGCGTTGCCCCAGGAGAACGCTGGAGCAAGCCGGCAGTGGAATATTTTAAGATCTTGGAAGAAGGCATCAATCGCTTTCCGGGATTCGCGCCGGAGATCCATGGCGTATATTTGAACAAGAAAAATGGACGGACAAAAGCTTTTGCCTATGTGCTGCAGGAAGAGGCGTAAAACGATCTAATTCCGTATTCTTGAATTCATCCACATTGTAAAAAACGCCTGATGGGATAGTGGAGCCATAAATAAATTCAAGAATATTACAGTTATATATTTACAAATCGCTCCTTTTGTGCGATAATGTACATATTCCAAAATTTAGAATTCATATAAATCAAAAGGGGTGAAACATGGAACTTTTAGACGATTACATCTTGCGTGCAGAGGGCAAAAGCCTTATACTAAAGGAAAACACGGCTCCATACGCCAGCAACCGGGAATTCAAGGACGGCATGTTCCGCCTGCTGTTCAGCGAGAAAAAGGCGGCCTTGGAATTGCTCAACGCTTTGGAAGGGACGGAGCGGAAAGACGAAGGGAAGATCGAGATCGACACCCTGCGGGGAGCACTGTACAAGCGCAGGCAGAACGACCTGGCTTTTCGGTACGATTTCAGCCCTCTCTCCGTGGTGGAGCACATGTCCACCTGGAGCGAAAACATGCCCCTCAGGGAAGCGGCCTACGTGTTTCGGGTCTACGAAAAGATCGTCCCCGACAGGGAGCTTTACAAGGAAGCCAGATTTCCGCTGCCGATTCCTCGCCTCTACGTCTTGTACAACGGCACCAGGGACAAGCCTCTGGAAACCGTGCAGCATCTGTTCGGAGGGGTCGATCCGGACCCGGAGGGGAACGGCCCCATGATGGAAGTGGCGGTGAAGATGATCAACATCAACTTGCATAAGAACCACCCTATCCTGGATCGCAGCCCGACGCTGAAACAGTACGCCCAGTTCATTGATCGGGTGCGGAACCATGTAAAGTTGGAGAGGATGGATCGAGATGAGGCGATCTTGGCGAGTATCGAGAGCTGTGTGAAAGATGGGATATTGGAAGATTTTTTGAGGAAACACGGGAGCGAGGTGATCAACATGCTGACAGGCATCACGTTGGAAGAACTTTATGAAATCCGAGAGGAAGAGGCCGAAGAAAGAGGGGCCAGGCGGGGAGCCAAGGAAAAAGAGGCGGCGGTCAAAAAAGCAGAAGCGGAAGCCAAAGCCGCAAAAAAAGCGATGGAAGAAAAAGACAGACTCTATATCACGAAATTGCTGAGGAAAAACTGGACAGTCGAAGAAATTCAGGAGTTAACAGAAGTTCCAATGAGCAAGATTTTGCAGATCCAGGCCGCCCTCCATTAAAAACGGCGATTCATAAAAACCATGGCGAAGAGCAAGGGCAAACCGCCAGATCGACCCCTTCGGGGAAGGAACCTAAAGATTACGAAAACCTTCAGACAGACGTAATAAAATTACGCAGTATGGAGGTTTTTTGTATAGCGAGAAAAGATGGAGGCTTTTACAATTTAACTAGCGACAAATCCAATCAGCAACAAACTTCCATGCTGTTTAAGGGCAAGCCTCCGAGTCGCAAATCGTCCGATCGTACAAAAAAACGGACGATTTTAAAACGAGTCTGTTTGAATTGACGGACAATAAGAGTGCGTGCCTCCCCATCTACTGCATGAGCCCATTTCCGCTCGTATTCCCAGTACAAGAGCCAATCGTGGGAATCACTGCACATGGATACCGTCATTTTGTGAAAAATATGATTTTAAAGCCCAAAGCGCGGCGGAGTTTGCCGGCTCAATGGACCGTTTTTTTGATTGGCACAGTAATTGCGTATACTATTATATAGGAAATACCCTTTGTGATATTTCCCGATATTTCCGGAATTTCACTTACGCTATTCCCTTTTGCGGCATAGCGCGCGGACGTTTGCGAGTTATCACTGAAAAAGACATGTAATCGTAAAGTTTTTAGGAGGTACAAGTATGAACGCAAAGCATAAAACCCCGGTCTTGTCATGGCAGGCAATGTTTTTCCTATATTTGCTCTTTGCCATGAACGCCAATGGGAGAGAAATCACAAATAGGTTATCGCCCTACATCATCGATACCTTCCATGTTGACGCGGCGCAGATCGGTTTGGTCGGCACTATCAGCGCCATTGGCATGGTCGTTGGCTGCATCCCCCTGGCAAGGTGGGTAGAACATGGAAGGCACGGCGCGGGAATGAAAACGAGAGTCAGCATGATTTCCGGCGGCTATCTGTTATTTATGGCATTATGCGGAATTTCGCCTATCTGCTGCACATTCATGGCGCTTTTGATCTTTCAGGGATTCAGGGGACTGTTCTCTGCTCCAGGTGAAAATGGCGAAGTGGGAGCGGTGGTAGAATGGTGGCCCAAAGAGCGGAACGGATTCGCGCTGGGTTTCCACCACACGGCTTATCCGTGGGGCACATTGATCGGCGGATTTTTGGTCACTGGGCTGCTGAGTCTTTTGGGAGACAGTCATTGGCAGCTGGTATTCCTGCTGTTTCCGATCCTGGGCGTGCTGATTATCTTGGGATATAACAAATTCTCCACAAAAGAACGCTACAGCAAACTGGAGGCAGAAATCGAGGCCCAGGGAATGACACCAGCCCTGAAAAGCGTAGAAAACGCAGAAGGCGCGGAGAGCAGCGGCCATGTGGAGAAAATGCCTCTCGGAGAAGTCCTAAAGAAACAAAAAGTCTGGACCACCGCTATCATGGGCTTTTGCTGCCAGTTTTCCTATATTGGACTAATGTTTTGGATGCCGCTGTACCTGGCTTTCGTGGCCGGATACTCCTATTCCGCGGTTGCCAGCCTGAGCGTCATTTACGCCATCACCGGCGGTCTGGGACAGATCGTCTGGGGCGCCTTTTCAGACAAATTCGGCGTGAAAAAGACGCTGATCATCTGCTTCGCTTGGCTGGCCGTGATGTTTTATCTGATGAAATATATCGATCAGGGCATTGCCTGGATCATCATTCTCCAACTGTTGATCGGCTGCTGCTCCAACGCGGTTTATCCGGTCATGTACAAAAGAGTGCAGGACGCGGTTCCGGACAACGCGAATATTTCCGCCAATTCGATCCTCACCACGGGGATCTTCATCGGTGCGGCCTGCGCCACATATGTCACGGGCCTGTTGATCGAGCTTGGCGGCGGATACGAATCCATTTCCGGCTACAACACGGGATTGTACGCTATGGCGGCTCTGATGGTAGTGGCACTGGTGGTGTTGATCCTCAGCGAAGCTTTCAGCAAGAAATAGTGAGGTAGAAAGATGAACCATAACAGAGGACTGCGTGTATTGGAGATTTCCAGAATGGCCACGCACAATGGGCCGGGGCTCCGGACCATGATACACTTCAAGGGCTGCGATTTGGACTGCGCCTGGTGTTCGACCCCCGAGTCCCGATCCTTTGAACAACAGCTGGCCCTTCTGGAGAAAAAGTGCATCAAGTGTGGAGCGTGCGCCCGGGCCTGCCCGGAAAAGATCATTGATTTCGATCAAAACCAGGGCGTGTCCATCAAATGGGAAAACTGCGCGCGTTGCTTCAAATGCGCAGAGGTCTGCTGCTCCACAGCGCTCTCTGTTGTGGGGAAAATCTATTCCGCAGGGGAACTTTACCATGAAATCATCAAGGATCAGGTCTTTTATAAACGCTCTGGCGGCGGCGTGACCTTTTCCGGCGGAGAAGCGCTGCTGCATGTGGGCGATGAACTGCTGGACTTACTGGAAAGGCTGAGACAGGAAGAGATCTCCATTGGTTTTGACACCGCGGGCTGTGTTGAAAGGGCCGTGCTGGAAAAAGTGATCCCGTATACGGAATTTTTCCTTTGGGACGTGAAGCTGATGGATGATCGCGCGCACAAAAAATACACGGGAAAAGGCAACGAGGTCATACTGCGCAACCTGCGCTACGTGGATGAAATGGGAAAAGATCTCTATTTGCGGTGCCCGATCATCCCTGGTATCAATGATCATGATGAACATTTTCAGGGCCTCATGGACCTGGCGGATCAGTTGAAATCAGTCAAAGAGATCCACTTCCTGCCTTTTCACCGGCTAGGGGCTTCTCGGTATCACAAGATCGGCCTGGCTGACCCTTACCAGGGCATGAAAGACGTTTCAAGAGCCTACATCATGGAAAAACAACAGGCATTTATTGAAAAAGGATATATTGCCAAGATCATCGGTTAAAAGCTCGGATCAGAGCTTGACACTATAGAAAGGAGTAAACGCAATGGAAGAAAAATTAAAGGAAAAGCAGATCGACCCACGGGAAGTGGAGACGTGGGCTAGAGTCAGAGGGCGGCATTGCTCGGACAGAGTCATGAAAGGGGTCGATCGGGTCATCAACACGAATCCCGCCTTTGACCTAGAGCGGGCCTACGCGGACATGAAAGCGTACGAGGCGTACAAAGACCAGCCTCGGGTGATACAGCGGGCCAGGGCTTTGGAAGTATTTTTGCGGGACAAAACCATCCGTATTGAGCCGGACGAGCTGATCGTGGGCAACGTGGCGGACAAAGTCAAAGGCGCGCCGTTTTTCGGCGAATACTATTACCAGTTCACTGTGGATGAAATGGACGATCCGGTGAAGGATTTTGAAAACAGAGGTTTCGATGAGTTTGTGATCACCAGCCAACAGCGGAAAGAACTGCGGGAGACTATTTTGCCGTTTTTCAAAGACAAATGCCTGCAGCGCCATGTTTTCGACGATTTGATGGACAAGGAAACTCGGGACAAGACCTGCGCCCTGGAAGGCGCGTACCCGACAACGCCGGTCATTGGCGGCTTGATGGTGCAGACGGACTGTGGCCACACAGTGGTCAATTACCCAAAGGTATTGAAATACGGATTAGAAGCCATCAAAGAGGACGTGATCTATCACAAAAACCAGGCCGCTGAATCATACTGTTTTGACAGAGAAGCGAAGCTTTTGGAATATGAGGCCATGATCATCGCCCTGGACGCGGCCATGGCCTACTCCAAACGATACGCGGACGAAGCCAGGCGGCAGGCCCAGGCGGAAACGGACCAAAAGCGCAAAGAGGAACTGCTGGAAATCGCCAGGGTGTGCGAAAAAGTGCCGGCAAAACCAGCGGGATCCTTCTGGGAAGCCGTGCAGTGCATCAGCTTCATCCATCTCCTGTGCTGGTGCGAAGTGCTCAACGTGTCCCTGGGCTTTGGCAGGGTGGACCAGTACCTGTATCCGTACTACGTGAAATCCGTCCACCAGGACAAAGAGCTGACAAAAGACGAAGCCATCGAACTGCTGCAAATGTGGTTTATCAAGACCAACGAGCATGCGGAAATCTACAACTATGACAACGCCCAGACCCAGATGGGGTATCAGCTGGGGATCCAGATGACCCTGGGCGGCCAGACACGGGACGGAAAAGATGCGGTCAATGAAATGTCTTATGTGCTCATGGACGCAGAAGAAGAGTTGGGGCTGCAAAATCCAGATTTCGGGATTCGGGTTTTTGACGGAAGCGACAGGAATTTCATCAAACGAGTGGCCGAAGTGATTCGCCTGGGAAGGGGAAAGCCAAAATATTTTTACGACAACAAAGCTTTGGAATGCTTGAAAAAAGAATACCCGGATCTGCCGATGGAAGACTTGCGGGAATACATCACCGTGGGCTGCACGGAGCTGATCCTGCCGTTTTCCTCCCAGCCTAACACCTTCGTGGCCTTGATCAGCGTCCCGAAGGTCCTGGAATTGACCTTGCACAACGGAAAGTGCGCCTTGACTGGAGAGCAGCTGGGGCCTGAAACCGGAGATCCATGCAGGTTTGCTTCCATGGATGAATTGAAAGCGGCCTTTGAAGCGCAATTTCGGCACTGGATCGAGTTCAGCTGCAAGTCCGTGAAGATCCAGATGGACGCGCAGGCCGAATTTTCTTACAGTCCACTGAATTCCGCCCTGATGGAAGGGCCGATTCAGAAAGGGAAGGACCTGTGCGAAGGCGGAGCCTGGTACACGGCTTATACCCTTTGGTTCCCAGGGATCGCCACCGCAGCGGACGCGCTGACTTCCATCGACACCTTAGTCTTCAAAGAAAAGAAGGTTTCCTGGGAAGAATTGATCAAGGCCATAGACGCTGACTGGGAAGGCTATGAAACCCTTTTGGCTTATGACATCAACCAGGTGCCGAAATACGGAAACGACATGGACTACGCGGATGCGAACGCCTGCTATTTGATGAACACCTGGTGCGACATCGTTGACGAGATCAACCTGCGTAAAGACATGCTGCCAAAACAGGGCGGCCAGTACATCACTTCCACCATTGTGGGAACGCCGCCTACTGGAATGGGCAGCACCGTGGCGGCTCTGCCAGGCGGACACCGGAAATACCAACCGCTCAGCGACACCAGTTCGCCAGTGCATGGGATGGACACCCACGGGCCGTCCGCGTCTGTAAAGTCCAACGCCAAACTGCCGCAGGAGAAAATGTCCATGGGCAACTGCATGAATCAGAGGATGAGCCCGCAGATGCTGGCCACAGATGAAGACATCGAAAAATTCGTGGACTATATCATGGCCATCAACGACAATCCAGTAGCGGAGATCCAGTTCAACGTGATTTCCAGCAAAGTATTGAGAAAGGCCATGAAGGATCCGCAAAACTATCGGGACCTGCTGGTGAGAGTGGCCAGCTATCAAGCCTACTTCCACACCATGAATCCTGCGTGCCAGTTGGATATCATCAACCGCACCGAGTATGAGGGATGGTGATGAGCTGCTGACTGAAATGAGGGATTTGGGATGTGTCCCAAAGGCATCGCGCCAACAAACCTGTGACTTTATTTATAAAAATTGCGTATTTTTAGCGCAGAAGGCGTGTTGAACCATTTTTTTGTTGGTCAATCAACATTTTAAATGCGCAAAACTGGAGATCTTTTGAGAATTTCCAGTTTTGCGCAATTTTTGTTTCTGGTTTTATGATTTGTTGGCGCATGGCTTTGCTACTGACATTCCTCCCCCTGTGTTCATTGAAAGAGAACCAATAAAGCCCGCCGCGGGCATGTCCCGCCTGCTAGTCAGCTTCCACCTCTAAATACATCCCGTCATCAATTTGGCGCGGCCCTTCTTTTTCGTAAACGCCCATGATGCCGCATTTTGGGCAAAAACCGAATTCATCGCCGAATTCCGTGAGCAGATCCAGCGCGTACTCGTATTTCAGCCCGCACTCTGGGCAGTGGTAATAGAGATAAAAGGCTCCCCAAGTCATTTTTTCATATCCTCCTGTAATCAAGCGCGCCTATGGATTATGCCAGGGACAGGATCTGGCGAGCCTCGTCAGGAGTGGCGGCTTCGTTGCCGTACTCTTTGATGACTCGGACGGCCCTTTCCACGAACTGCGCATTGCTGTCCGCCAGCTTCCCTTTGGCGTACATCACATTGTCCTCCATCCCTACCCGGATGTGGCCGCCTAAAGCGAGAGCGGCGTAGAGAATCTCCATGGAACTATGGCCCACGCCAAAGCAGGACCAGGTGGAGCCTGGGCAGAGCTGCTCCATGGTTTCTTTCATAAATAATAGGGTTTTCACGGAGCCGGTGATGCCGTTGGCGCATCCCATGCAGAACTGGAAATGGAGTGGGGCTTTGAGGACGCCTTTTTTCAAGTAATAGGCTGCGTTGGCGATCATCCCTGGGTCAAAGGCCTCGATTTCAGGCTTTACGCGCATCTCCTGGAACAGATTGCCGCACCGCTCTAGGAACGCCGGCGAGTTGATGAAGAGCCCGCTGTGGAGCCAGTTCATGGACCCGCAGTCATAGGAGGCCATTTCCGGTTTTAGCTTTTCTATGTGCGCCAAGCGGAGATCGTCATCCGCGTGAATGTCTCCGGAAGTGGTGAGATTGATGATGATGTCACAGTCAGGATAGCGGTCTTTGATGAGCGCAGTGGTTTCCTGGAATTTTTCCGTGCTCATGGTGCCGTTTCCTTCTGCGTCCCGCATATGAAGATGGGCGATGGCCGCGCCTGCTTTCCAACACGCGTAAACATCATCCGCGATTTCAGATGGGGTCAGGGGAACATTGGGATTATTTTCTTTTTTCGGCCACGCGCCGGTCACTGCTGCTGTGACAATAGTTTTCTTTGCCATTTTATATCCTCCGATTATTGTTTTGCTTGTTGCCGCGAAACGCGGCTAGAGTGTCAGATCCTTGTGATCCACAGATATAAAATGCAAAATGCGTGCCAATGGGATGGAGCGGACTCGCCCGGGTTCGCAGGAACCGGTTGGAGCCGGAAAATTCCAGGCGATTTTCAATGGCCCGGCCAGTTTCGGGCGGATTCTAGCTGCGCCCGCGTTATTCCAACTCCAGGGCTTTCAGCTTTTCGTAAAAGGTGCTCCTGGATATCCCCAGCAGCTTGGCGGCCTTTGTTTTGTTGCCGCCGGTCTGTTCCAAAGCGGCCAGCAGCGCATGCCTTTCGGCTTCGATTTTTTCTTTCACCAGATTGGATTGTATGGACACATGCTCTGGTTCCAGAGGCCGGGCCGCATCGCTTCCTATTTTTTTCCTCAGAAAAGCAAAATCTTCTTTGGTAAGGATACAGTTATCGGTCAAGGCGCAGGCTCTTTCAATGGAATGCTGCAGTTCGCGGACGTTTCCCGGCCAGGAATAAGACATGAGAAAATCCAGCGCCTCTTGGCTGAGGGAATCGATGGAAAGCTGATACTTGTTGTTGATGCGCTCTATGATCACCTCTGCAAGGAGGGGCAGGTCGTCCATCCGCTCTCGCAGGGGCGGGATCTCGATTTCCATAGTATTGATGCGGAATAGAAAATCCTCCCTGAATTTCCCCTGCTCCACCAAGGTGTCCAGATTCCTGTTGCTGCAGCAGATGATGCGGGCGTTGAGGGGGATGGGCTTGACGGAACCTACCCTTTCGATCTCGTACTCCTGCAGGACCCGCAGCAATTTGGCCTGCATGTCGATGGGCAGCTCTTCCACTTCGTCCAGCAAAATGTCGCCATTGCTTGCCAGCTCGAATTTGCCGGCCTTCCCGCCCCGCAAAGCGCCGGAGAAGGTGCCGCCTTCATAGCCGAACAGTTCGGATTCGATCAGCTCTTTGGGGATAGCCGCGCAGTTGACCTTGATGAAAGGCGCGTCCTTGCGGATGCTGGAATTATGGATGGCGTTGGCCACCACCTCTTTGCCGCAGCCGCTCTCGCCAGTGAGGAGGATGGGCATGGCGGTGTTGGATATTTTCTTCAATATGGACTTGATCTCCATCATGGGAGCGGAATCGCCGATAATGGTGTCCATGATGGAATCTGCGTATGTGCGGCCTTTCGCCTGATTCGCCAGCAGTTCGTTGGTGACTTTCAGCTGATGGATGGTTTTGTACAGGTCCTCCATGGCATCGGGCACATTGAGGGGACTCATGACCACCACGCCTTTGACTTCTCCATAAGAGTCTTTGATGGGAGTCCAATTGCACACCAGCGTGCGCCCATCTTTTAATTCAAAGGTGCTTCCGGAAACCGGCTTGCCGCTTGCCAGAACGTCATAGATTTTGGTAGTGGGTATCACTTCCTCCACTTTTTTGCCGAGCAGATATTCTCTGGGTTTTCCCAAGTATTCTGCGTATAACTCGCTGATGAACCGGATGTAGCCGTTTTTGTCCACCATCAGCGTAAAGCAGGCGGCCTCCAAAGCTGCGTTGACCAGGTCCTGATTGGTTAGTGTCTGCTGATTGGAATAATAGCCGGATTCAAAGTTGATGGGTTTCATGGTTTCCTCCTGATTTCCCAAATGGATATGTCTGATTTTGTTTAATATATCATACGCTGTCCGAAAAATCAAACATATTAATTTGATTTGCCGTGGAAATCACAGACGCTGTCCTGGGTTTGCCCCTCGTAAAATTTGGCATGGTATTTGCTTTTCTATTTATATAGGGAATACGATTTATGATATTTCCGGAGTATTAACAAAATCTACCTCTCAAAGAGAATCGGCGAAGCCGGTTTTGTTCTGATTAGGCAAGAATGTTCGAGACGTTACAATTGATCATGTGTCAGAGCTGGCACGGGAAACAGAAAGGAGAGAAAATGCGTATAGCAGTAATGGGCGCGGGATCCTTGGGGACGATCTTAGGCGCGTTTATATCAAAAGCCGGATACGATGTGGTCTTAGTGGATCCGTATCAGGCGCACGTTGACAAATTGAATCAAGACGGAGCCCATGTCATAGGGACCATTGATTTTACGCAAAAAGTCAGGGCCATCACGCCAGAGGAAATGGAGGGGGTCTACGATTTGATCGTATATATGGCAAAGCAGACTTATAACGATACCGCGATCCCAAGGATCCAGGCGCACATAGACGAAAACAGCGTGGTCTGCGTATGTCAAAACGGCATCCCCGAGTACGCGGTGAGCAGGCACATTGGAAAGGAAAGAGTGGTAGGCGCTCCCGTTGGCTGGGGCGCGACCTTCCGCGGCCCGGGATGTTCGGAATTGACATCAGGAAAAGAACGGCTGGCCTTTACCATGGGTTCCTTGGAAGGGCCGGTCAATGAGCGGGTGAAACTGGCGAAGCAAGTTTTGGAGTCCATGTGTGCGGTGGAAGTTTCGGAGAACCTGCTGGGCCTGCGCTGGACAAAGCTCTTGATGAACGCCACCTTCAGCGGCCTTTCCACCGCCCTGGGCACCACCTTTGGCGGAGTTCTGGACGATGACGTGGCCATGGAGCTGATTTTGCGGATCGGCCACGAATGCCTGGAAGCCGCAGCAGCCGCCGGCGTGACCATGGAGCCCTATGAAGGATATGATTTTTATACGGCTTTTCGGATGGGAGGCGAAGAAGTGAACCGCCAGTCCATCGCTTTGATTCGCAAGATCTGGGCGCCCCATCATGGGCTGACCGCAAGCATGGCGCAGGATTTGATAAAAGGCCGTCGGTGCGAAATCTTTGACATCAACGGCGTGGTCTGCGAAACCGGAGATCAATATGGCGTGCCTACGCCTGTGAATGATCAGGTGGTGAAGATCGTGTCCGGCATCCAGGACGGGACGTACCGATATGATCCTGAAAACATGAAATATTTTCAGAAATTCGTTGAAGAGGGGGGAAGAGAATGATCCGAAAGATCATGACAGCTGATCAGGCGGTGGCTGATATCAGCGATGGCGCGAGCATCATGGTAGGCGGCTTTCTGGGCACGGGAACGCCGGAAATTCTGATGGAAGCCCTGGTACGCAAGGGCGCGAAGCATCTGACTGTGATTTGCAATGACGGAGGACTTCCGGCAAAGGACGGGCGGCCGGCAAGGGGCGTGGGAAAGCTGTTGGAGCAGGGAATGATCGACCATCTGATCGCTTCCCACGTAGGCATGAACCCCTTGGTGGGCCAGGGGATGAACGATGGAAGCTTGGAATGCGAGCTGGTCCCGCAGGGAACTCTCGCAGAACGGATTCGGGCCGCGGCCGCGGGCCTGGGCGGCGTGCTGACGCCCACTGGCGTAGGGACCATGATCGCCGAGGGAAAGGAGACCATGACCATAAACGGAAAGGAGTATCTCCTGGAAATGCCTTTGACCGCGGATTTTGCCTTGTGCAGGGCTTCGGAATGCGATGATTTTGGGAATTTCCACTGCAATCTGGCGACAAAGAATTTTAACGGAGTCATGGCCATGGCAGCAAAGACCGTGATCATTGGCTCGGAAAAGATCATCAAAACAGGAGAAAATCACCCGGATGATTTTGAAGTCCCGGGGATTTTCGTGGACAGAATCGTAGGAGGTGAGCAGCCATGGCTGATTTAAAAGCAAGGATCGCGGCCCGGACCGCAAAGGAATTCAAGGACGGTGACGTGGCGAATCTGGGAATCGGGCTTCCCACGCTGGTGGCTAACTATATCCCCGAAGACACCCATATTGTCATCCATTCTGAGAACGGTTTCACAGGCCTTTCTGAAGAGACCAGGAAAGGGGAAGAGCATCCTGACGTAATCAATTCCGGCGGCTGTTTCGTGCGTCATACGCCGGAGGCGAATTTTTTTGACACCAGCATGAGCTTCGCCATCGTGCGGGGCGGCCATGTGGACGTGACGGTCCTGGGGGCCATGGAAGTGGATGAGCACGGGAATCTGGCCAACTGGATCGTGCCCGGGAAAATGGTGGCCGGAATGGGTGGCGCCATGGACCTGGTGGTGGGCGCGAAAAAAGTGATCATTTCCATGCTTCATACGCAAAAGGGCAGGCCGAAAATTTTGAAGGAATGCACGCTGCCTTATACGGCGCTGGGGGTGGTAGACATGATTATCACGGAAATGGGGGTCATGGAAGTGACGCCGGAAGGCATCCTGCTGACCGAGCTGCATCCGGACTATTCCCTGGAGGAGATTCAGGCGGCAACGGACTGCCAGCTGCGGATCAGTCCTGAGCTGAAAGCGATGGAAGAGGCATAATGGAATCCTGTTTTTAGATGTGAGCCACAAACGCTGCTGCGGCTCGTGGCGCAAAATACTCTGATGACAAGAAAGGATGGAGTTAAAGAATGAATAAAGAAAGAATTGGAACTTGGGATGAAAAGCTAGTTAGAAGTTATACGAATCGTGTAAAAGAAGCGAGGGAAATGACGCTTGAGGCTGTTCCGGGAATAGATTTAGAACATGCGTACGTGGAAATGGATTTAATAAAAGAAAACAAGGCAGAACCGCAGGTCATAAAGAGGGCGCGTATTTTTGCGGAATATTTAAGGCAGAAAACAATTTATATTAAAAAAGATGAACTGCTGGTAGGAAATATTTCAAGGGAAGTAAAATATGCACCTTTTGTGGGAGAATTATATGTTGATTTTGTGGATGAAGAACTGGATGATCCGGTAATGGATTTTTCGATTCGAGAATTTGATCGTTTAGCGGTGCCGGACGAAACGCGAAAAGAGCTCCGTGAAATCATAATTCCTTTTTTCAAAGAATATTCCTATCAGAATCATGTTTTAAATGAGTTAATGGAAGAAAATGTCCGCGAAAAAACCTGCCCAATGGTATCGAAAACGCCAACAATACCAAATGTGACAAATCTTATGGTTCAGACTGACAGCGGACACCAGGTGCTGAACTATCATAAAGTTTTAAAAATTGGAATGCGAGGGATCAAAGACGAAATTTTATGGCATAAAAGGAAGGTGGAACAATCCTTTGTCGTAAACAATAAACAGAATCGCCTTGACTTTTATGAAGCCGCTCTGATCGTTCTCGATGCTGCAATGGATTACTCCAGGCGATATTCTGAGATGGCGGTCAAAATGGCAAAGGAAGAGAAAGATGAGGAGAGAAGAAAAGAGCTTCTGGAAATTTCACGCATTTGCGCAAAAGTACCGGCAGAACCGGCGGAAACTTGGTATGAAGCATTGCAGTCCGTTTACATGACATATGTCCTTATGTACTGCGATGTACGAAACGTGGCCAATGGGTGGGGGCGCTTCGATCAATACATGATGCCGTATTACAAGAAAAGCGTTTTGGATGACAAAACAATGACAAGAGAAGAAGCTCTGGAGTTGATGGAACTGTTCTTAGTAAAGGTAAACCAACATGTTGAGTTATATAATTATGCGAACACAAATACGCAGATGGGGTTTTGCCTTTCCTCACAGATCATCATTGGCGGGCAGACAAGGGAGGGTGAAGATGCTGTAAACGATGTAAGTTATCTTGTGTTAGACGCAGAAGAGCAAGTTGGTTTGCAGAATCCAGATATCGGAATAAGAATTTATGAAGGAACTCCGGATCAATTTTTGCGTCGAGCCTGTGAAGTGGTACGGCTAGGACGTGGAAAACCAAAGTTTTTCTTTGATAAAAAAGAGATGGAATGCCTGAAAAATATATATGCAGACGCACCGATTGAAGAACTTCGGGATTACGTGGCTACAGGCTGCACAGAATCGTTTCTCCCATATATGACGATGTGCCATTCTTATTGTTCGATCATCAATGTGCCAAAAGTGCTGGAATTAACGATTCATAACGGGAAATGCGCGCTGACTGGTGAACAATTAGGTCCTCGTACAGGTGAACCGAATACATTCCGTTCGATGGGGCAGTTCCTGAACGCCTTTAGAGAGCAAATGTATTGGTGGATGGAACTTGTTGGGAAGAGCGTGACTGTACAGATGAATGCTATGGCCGAACATATGCATGCGCCATTTTCATCAGTGCTTTTGGATGGCCCAATTGAAAAGGGCCTGGACTTGATTGAGGGCGGATGCTGGGAAACGACTTATGGAATTTGGTATGCGGGCCTTGCGCATGCGGCAGATTCTCTTTCCGTTATTGACACATTGATTTATCGCCAGAAACAAGTAACGTGGGAACAGATGGACAAGGCGCTTCTTGACAACTGGGAAGGTCATGAAGTTTTGCGGCAGCTTTGTTTGAATGATGTAGAAAAATACGGGAACGATGATGACTACGCAGATGGCTTTGCGTCGTATGTAATGGACCTTTGGTGTGATAGCATTGATTATATCAACGGAAGAAAGGATCTGCTGCCTCGGTATGGTGGGAAGTATGTGTGTTCATCTATCGTAGCTTCTAGTCCTACAGCACTTGGCAAAACGACCGGAGCGCTGCCAAATGGACGCTTTAACGAAGAGCCTTTGTCCGACACCAGTTCTCCTGCTCAGGGGGCGGATCGCTGCGGCCCTGCCGCTGTCATACGTTCTAACGCAAAACTGCCGGTTCATAGAAACGCGCTCGGCAATTGTCTCAACCAGAGAATTTCACCTCAGCTTGTGGAAACCAGTGAAGACATTGATCGTTTCGTCGCCTTTGTAAAAGCGTGCTGCGATTTGGAACTGTTTGAAATTCAATTCAATATTATTTCGACAGATGTCTTAAGGGATGCCATGTCCCGTCCTGATCATCATCGGGGATTATTGGTCCGGGTGGCGAGCTATAATGCGTATTTCACAGATTTAAATGAGGCTTGCCAGATGGATATTATTAATCGGAACGAGCAGGCGGACTGGTAAGCTAGCCTCCATCAAACGATCATATCAAGGGGTAAGGGTCGGGTCGCGCCGCCTGGCAACGGAACTCTTTGATCAAATGGAGCCAGGCCAAATACGGTCGGAAGCCTTGGCTTATGCTGAAAAACATCCGCATAAAGGAAAAGGCGAGAGGCTTTAGGTCCATATGATAAACGTGACAACATCCAGGGGAAAGTGGTTTTGGCTTTAGACCCTGGATGTTTTTTGCCTAGATAAGGATGATTTTTTGATTTAGACTCCCCTGCCCCTTACCAGCAGAGACTGCCACTCCTAAACCCTCTGATCTTCCCAAGACCTTCCCGAGATTTTCTCCAGAAAGCAAACCGCCAGTTCCCCTTCTAGCCCCGATAGCAATAAAGTGGAAAATCGCAGCGCGCAACCTCTAAAACGCAAAAACTGTGAGTAAAACCTATAAAAATAAAAAAACATTGTGAATTTCAACAAAAAGTGGTTGATTTTCTCAAAAAAAGCGTTATAATAGGTTGTACTTGATCCAAAAATAGTGTATATATAAGAGCGGACGAGAATTTTAGTAGAAAAGGATGAATACGAAAATGAAATTAACAGGATCACAATTGATCGCGGAAATTTTATTAGAGCATGATGTGGACACGGTCTTCGGATATCCAGGAGGCGCGGCTCTCAACATCTATGATGCGCTGTATGAATATAAGGACAAAATCAAGCACGTTCTTACGGCTCACGAGCAAGGCGCCTCCCATGCCGCGGACGGCTACTATAGGGCCACAGGCAAAACGGGCGTTGTCTTCGCCACCAGCGGCCCAGGCGCCACCAATTTAGTGACAGGGATCGCCACAGCCTTCATGGACAGTATTCCAATGATCGCCATCACAGCAAATGTGCCGGATAGCCTGATCGGGCGGGACGCGTTTCAAGAGGTCTGTATCACAGGCGTGACCCTGCCTATCACAAAACACAGCTTCTTCGTAAACAGGGTCGAAGATTTGGAACACGCTTTGCGGGAAGCCTTCCGCATTGCCAACAGTGGGAGAAAAGGGCCAGTGCTCATTGATGTGACAAAGGACGTCACAGCAGCGGCCATTGACTATAAAAAAGGAAAGCCATTGCCCCTCAAGCCAAAGCCTCTAGCAGACGAAAAGGAAGTGTCGGAGATCGCGGAAATGATCAACCGAGCTGAACGGCCAGTCATTTATTTTGGCGGCGGCGTATCTGCGTCGGATGCCGGAGACGAGCTCAATGAACTGCTGGAAAAGGCAGACATCCCAGCTACATACACACTGATGGCCGCAGGAATCTTAGGCTACGAAAACAAGCGGAATCTGGGGCTGATCGGCATGCACGGCAGCATCGCGGCGAACAGGGCCGTTGACCGGGCGGATCTGCTGATCGCTTTGGGCTGCCGGTTCAGTGATCGGGTGGCGCTGAATCCTAACAAGTTCGCCAAAAGAGCGAAAAAAGTACAGGTGGACATTGACAAGAGCGAAATCAACAAAAATGTGATCGTAGATAAAAGCGTGATCAGCGATGTGAAGGATTTTCTTCAGAAGCTGCTCCCATTGATTGAAAAGAAAGAACACGAGGAATGGGTGGCCCAGTCCACGGAATGGAAGAAAAAGACCGGTGACATCAAATGCCAGGATGCCGCGCTTCATCCCAGCGAGATCATTACAGCTGTATGTGATCTGACGGACAAAGACACCATTTACGTGACAGACGTTGGCCAGCATCAGATGTGGACAGCACAGTACTTGAAACACGATAGGACGAAAAGCTTCATCACCAGCGGTGGTCTGGGAACCATGGGATTCGGTTACGGTGCGGCAATTGGCGCGCAGGTGGGCTGTCCGGACAAACGGGTCATCCACTTTACAGGAGACGGCTCTTTCCACATGAATCTCAACGAAGCCTGCACAGCAGTGAGCGAAGAACTTCCTATTATAACGATTATCATGAACAACAGAGTCTTAGGGATGGTTTACCAGTGGCAGACCAGTTTTTACGGAAAACGGTACTCGTCCACCACGCCAGGCAGGAAGACCGACTTCCCGAAATTGGCGGAGGCTTTTGGAGCCAAGGGATTTTCCGCTTCTGATCCAGTAGAGTTTGAAGAGGTCTTTAAAAAGGCTTTGCAGGAAAAAGGGCCAGTGTGGATCGACTGCGCTATCGCGGCGGACGAGCGAGTGCTGCCGATGATTCCAGGCGGCGGGACCATCGAAGATATGATCATTGGATAGGAAGGAGAAAAACATGGACAAGATACTGAAAAAAGAAGTCATCAGCATATTAGTGGACAACCAATCGAACGTACTATCCAGAGTGGTCAGCCTTTTTGGAAGGCGGGGCTTCAACATCGACTCGCTGACGGTTTCCGCCACCAATAATCCGGAAATTTCCAGGATTACCATTGTCTTTAATGGAACGGAACAGTCTCTGCATCAGATCCTGACTCAGACAGAAAAACTGGAAGTCGTGAGAGACATTTTCACCCTGGACGCTGGCAACAGCCTCTACCGAGAATTGCTGCTGGTCAAGATCAAGTGTGACAAAAATGACAGAAGCGGCATACGTGAAATCATTGAAATTTACAGAGGCAAGATCATCGACCTGTCCAAAGACAGCATGATCGTGGAACTGACCGGCGCACCGGAAAAACTGGACGGCTTCATGGAAATGATGTCTTGCTATGACATCGCGGAAGTCTGCCGGACTGGGATCACCGGCATCGAACGGGGCATCCAGGAACGGAGCCTTTAATTTCAGGCAACTATATTGAGTTTCAAATAAACATATAATAAAAGGAGAGATTTAAAATGATCAAGAAGTATTATGACCAGGATTGTAATTTAGGACTGCTCGATGGAAAAACCGTTGCCATCATCGGATTCGGCAGCCAGGGCCACGCCCATGCCATGAACCTGAATGAAAGCGGTGTCAACGTAGTAGTAGGTTTGAGACCAGGCTCCGCCCACACTGCGAAAGCAGAAGCCGCTGGACTGAAAGTCGTGGATATCGAAGCAGCGGCGGAAGCTGGGGATATCGTAATGATGCTGGTGCCAGACGAATTGGCAGCGGACATTTACAAAAATCAGGTCGCGAAGCATATGAAGGAAGGCAATGTTCTGGCATTTGCTCATGGCTTTAACATTCACTACAGCCAGATCACTCCGGCAAAAGATGTTGACGTTATCATGATCGCTCCAAAGGGACCTGGACACACAGTAAGATCCCAGTACACAGAAGGAAAAGGCGTTCCAAGCCTGATCGCCGTTTATCAGGATGCTTCGGGAAAAGCAAAAGACTATGCGCTGGCATACGCTTCTGGAATCGGCGCTGGCCGCGCGGGGATCCTGGAAACCACATTTAAAGAAGAAACAGAAACTGACCTGTTTGGTGAACAGGCTGTGCTGTGCGGTGGTGTCACAGAGCTGATGAAGGCTGGATTCGATACCCTGGTAGAAGCAGGATATGAACCGGAAATGGCATACTTTGAATGTATCCATGAAATGAAACTGATCGTTGACCTGATCAATGAAGGCGGATTCGACAAGATGAGATATTCCATCTCCAACACAGCGGAATACGGTGACTACAGAACCGGTACAAGGATGATCACGGAAGAAACAAGAAAAGAAATGAAGAAAGTCCTTTCCGAAATTCAGGATGGAACCTTCGCCAGCGAATTCATTCAGGAATTCAAGGCTGGTGGAAAAGCCAAGTTCCTGGCAACAAGGAGAAAGGAATCCGAACACCTGCTGTGCAAGGTCGGCGCTGAACTGAGGAAGATGATGAGTTGGTTAAAGAAATAAAGCGGAAAAAGTTTTGCTTCGGCTGCTGGTCCTCGGCTTACGCCTGCGGAGGCAGCCTGCGCAAGAACTTTTTCCTGGGCTTCCTGGATAGGATGCGGGCGTTTTGGCTGAGTTGATGAGACGCGTCCCTAAACTCTTTAAAGGTGCTGGGGTGGTTTTGCTTCAGTTGTGCCTCCTCGACCTGCGGCCTGGAGGTGGAGGTGTGAACGCCAACATTTTGAGTGTTTTGATGGGAAAATTGCGTTTTAAGCTGGAAAAAGAGTGGTTTACTTGGGAATTATGGAACATATGACTATAATTTAGAATGATATGGTATATATTTTCAAAAATTTCCCAAAATCCGCAATTTTTGCGAGGCTTTTGAAGGTATGTTGGCGCAT
Source organism: uncultured Eubacteriales bacterium (assembly GCA_910583765.1). Taxonomy (GTDB): domain Bacteria; phylum Bacillota; class Clostridia; order Peptostreptococcales; family Anaerovoracaceae; genus Hominibacterium. The sequence goes on from CAJTYS010000005.1 coordinate 138,775, forward strand.
GCTTCTTTCTGAAACGCTTTTAAATGGGGTGCATATGTCTCTGGCATGTTTTCACCAAGCAGAGATGCTCAGGCAGAGGCGCTGAGTGTCCGGCCTGTGAAAGGAGCACTGGGCAAGCGACGAAAATGGCAAAACGCAAGCAACAAGCGATATGAATTGAAAAGGTAAAGAAATGAACGAATGGGACGGATGCGTGGGGTGTCTGTCCCGTTTTGTAAGTAAGGAGAATGAAGATTATGGCATTGAGAAGCGCGAATGTGACCCAGGGTGTGGAAAAGGCTCCTATGCGGAGTTTGTTTTACGCCATGGGGTATACGAAGGAAGAGCTGGATCGCCCGTTGATTGGGGTGGTTTCGGCAAAGAGTGAGATTGTTCCAGGGCATATGCATCTGGATAAGGTGGCTGAGGCGGTGAAGGCTGGCGTGCGTATGGCTGGCGGCACGCCGATCGAGATTCCGGCTATTGGGGTCTGCGATGGGATCGCCATGGGCCATGTGGGGATGAAGTATAGTTTGGCTAGCAGGGAGCTGATCGCAGATAGCGTGGAGACTATGATCATGGGCCATAGCTTGGATGGCGCTGTGCTGGTGCCTAACTGCGATAAGATCGTTCCGGGCATGGTCATGGCTGCGGTGCGCATGGACATTCCGGCGGTGGTATGCTCCGGTGGGCCGATGATGTCAGGGCTGGTGAATGATGAGGAAACCAGTCTTTCCAAGATGTTCGAGGCAGTGGGCGCTAGGAAGGCGAATCTGATTGATGACGAAAAACTGCGGGAGTTCGAGGAGAACACTTGTCCGGGATGCGGCTCTTGCTCTGGCATGTACACGGCCAACAGCATGAACTGTCTTTGTGAAGCCATTGGCATCGCCCTTCCTGGAAACGGGACCATTCCGGCAGTGGAAAGCGGCAGGATCCGTCTGGCAAAGCATGCGGGCATGGCGATCATGAATCTAGTGGAAAAGAACATCACAGCCAGGGACATTATCAATGAAAAATCCATCCGCAACGCATTGGCCTGCGACATGGCGCTGGGATGCTCGTCCAATAGCGTGCTGCACCTGCTGGCAATTGCCAATGAAGCAGGCGTGGAACTGAACTTGGAAATCTTCAATGAATTCAGCGGCAAAGTCCCGAATCTCTGCCACTTGGCTCCTGCGGGCGGCACCCACATGCATGACCTGAATCGGGCTGGTGGACTGATGGCTGTGTTCAGTGAGCTAGACAAAAAAGGGCTGGTTGACAAGAGCCTGATCACAGCCACGGGAAAAACCGTGGGCGAAAACATGGAAGGCGCCAAGGTCAAGGACCACGACATTATCCGTCCGGTGGAAGAGCCTTACAGTGAAACAGGGGGCATCGCCATTTTGTGGGGCAATATCGCACAAAATGGGTGCGTGGTCAAGAGAAGCGCCGTGGCGCCGGAAATGTTGTCCCACTCCGGTCCAGCCAGGGTCTTCAATTGTGAGGAAGAAGCCATCGAAGCTATTTATGGCGGAAAGATCGTGGATGGCGATGTGGTGGTGATTCGTTACGAAGGACCGAAGGGTGGTCCAGGCATGCGGGAGATGCTCAACCCGACCAGCGCTCTGGCAGGCATGGGACTTGATAAAACCGTGGCGCTGATCACAGACGGCAGATTCAGCGGAGCCAGCAGAGGCGCTTCCATCGGCCATGTGGCACCGGAGGCAGCCGCAGGCGGAAATATCGCATATATCGAAGAGGGCGATATCATTGAAATCGATATACCGGCTTCTAAGATCAATGTGAAACTCAGCGATCAAGAACTAGAGCAGAGAAAAGCAAAATATGTTGCTCCGGACTTTGGCGCAAAATCCGGCTGGCTGGCCAGATACCAGAGAAATGTTTCCTCAGCGGATAAAGGCGCTGTGATGGAATAACGAGCAGAATAAAATAGGCCAAAAAGCTGTCTCAATAGATTTGCAAAAATTCCCGTCTTATGGTAGGATAATCATAACGCTAAAAAAGAAAGTGGAGGCATCATGGAAATAGAAGATATGGAAATAAGGCTGATGAAGGCTTATGATGACATACGGGCTGGAAACACGCAGATCGAAAAGGATACTGCTGCGCTGGGAGAAGAACTGCGCACCTCCATGGATAATATAAATAGAGATATTACACTGCACATCGAGGACATGCACCAGCAGATGCAGGACATGGTCGCAGATTTTAGGCATAACATGCAGGCCCAGGCAGAGGAATTCCGCGAGGATATCCGAATCGACATCAAGGCCCTGGAAACAGGCGATCATATAGAGAAAGAGCTGAACGAGGATGTGAAGATTCTCAAGAAAGATCTGAAAACTGATATTTCAGGCATCCGGGCCAATTTGAAAAACACCATACAGAACATAGAACAGACGACAGACGCGAACCTGTCCAATTTAGTGGAGCGCTCAGAAGTGGAGCTGGGGACGGTTTTAGACAATATCATCGTACAGGCCAAAGCCAGTGACCCGCCGATCAAACAGAAAAAATGAGAGGGATCGTTCTCTACTTGCTCCTGATCAATTTACTTGCTTTCGCAGTCATGAAAAGCGACAAGCGCAGAGCGAAAAAAGGCTTGTGGAGGATCCCGGAAAAAAATTTGTTCCTGCTTGCTGCTTTAGGCGGCAGTCTGGGCGGAATCGCGGGGATGCGTCTTTTTCACCACAAAACAAAGCACAAGAAGTTCACCATTGGCTTCCCATGTATTTTGCTTTTGCAGTGCGTCCTGATTTTGTGGCTTTGGAAACACATCATACAGGGAACGCTTTGATGAACAAAGGACATATTGCGCCAAGTAGCCCGCAAAAGGCTGAATAGGCACAAATCGTTATTACTCGCAGGGTGAAAGGAGAAGGAAATGAAACTGGGATTTTCAAAAAAAGATGAAGAACTGACGGAAGACATCACAAGAGATCAGGATAAAAATCCAAAAGATCTGCTGGTAGGATTAGGCGTAGCAACCGCATTGCTGACAGGCATTGCCGCTGTCAGCTGGAAAGTAGCGGAAAAGTTCAAAAACAAAGATGATGAAGATTTTGAATAAACCACATATCCAAAAGGAGCCTGGCACGGTTTTGTGACAGGCTCCTTTTAATGATGTAGGAAATATCACTTGTGATATTTCCAGAATACTAACAAAGTCCACTGTCAAAAGAGAATTGATGAAATTGGCTTTATACGAATCATGTACTTTATTCCCCACTTTATTCCCTATCTATGATATAGTGTATAGGTAGGGAATAAGATGGGGAATAATCATAATGAAAAGGGCAGGGGATAGATAGGATGGAAGATTTTAAAGCTCTAGTAAGCAGATTAATAAAATACAGTTCGGAGCAAGAATGGTTTGAATTCAAGGAGAACTGGTATGAGGCAAGCGGAATCGGCGAATATATTTCAGCTATGTCTAATTCTGCAGCAGCGGCAGGCAGAGACAATGCTTACCTGATCTGGGGCATCAACAATGATACTCACAAATTGACAGGCACCACTTTCAATTACCATGTTGACGTGAAGCAGGAGCCATTAGAGCATTTCCTAGCTAGACAGATCATTCCGGATATCAATTTTGAGTTCCATGAATTGAAACTGGACAAAAAGCGAGTCGTGGTTCTGTCCATTCCAGCGGCAAAACAGGTGCCTACCGCATGGAACGGTATCAGATATTTTAGAATTGGATCAAGCAAAGTAAACTTGAGCAAGTATCCTGAGCGAGAATCTAGACTTTTTGACATTCTTAGAAATGGACTTCCGGCATTGGAAACAATGGAAGCCTATACACAGGAGCTTACGTTTCGTAAATTGGCATTATATTATGAAGACAAAGGGATCGTGTTGAACAAGAAAACTTTTGAAAAGAATCTCGGCCTGCGGACAAAAAGTGGAGCATATAATTTATTGGCACAGCTTATATCAGACAATAGCCAGATCCCTGTGAGAGTATCCATTTTTAAAGGCACTAATAAAGCTGCTCCGCTTTATTCTGTCCGAGAATTTGGGAACAACTGCATCTTGATCACACTGGATAAAGTGTTGGAATACGGAGATGTGTTGAATATCCTGCAGGCTGATGAGAAGGAACGGATCGTAGAGCGAAAAGAAGTTTCCCTTTTTGACCAAAGGGCATTTCGTGAAGCTATTGTTAATGCTTTTGTGCATAATCGATGGGTAGATGGAAATGCGCCTATGATATCTGTATATTCTGATCGGATTGAGATTTTGTCAAGAGGAACACTGGCTCCGAAACAGACCATGGAGGGATTTTACCTTGGTGAATCCGTGCCAGTGAATCAAAAGCTTTCGGATATCTTTTTACAGCTTCATATCAGTGAGCGTTCGGGAAGAGGGGTTCCAGTCATTACGGATATATATGGGGCAGAGGCGTTTGAATTTAGAGATAACTCTATTGTTGTGACGATTCCTTTTGAAAAATTGTCATTGGATGAGACAGGTGAGGTGGGGGAGCAAGTAGATAATGCAGAAAAAAGGCTGAATCCTACGCGCCAAAAAATCCTGGCTGAGATGAGAAATGACCCCAATGTAACGCAGCGTCAGCTTTCAGCGATCATTGGCATTGGAAAAAGCGCAATTGAAAATAATGTGGCGTATCTGCGGGAACATGGATTTGTCCA
>CAJTYS010000006.1 GCA_910583765.1 uncultured Eubacteriales bacterium
CGTTGGCAGCAGAAATCGACCAGGAACACAGATTTCCAGTTGAAACTGTAGAGAAAATGGCAAAGTACGGTCTGCTGGGCGTACCGTTCCCTACAGAATATGAAGGAGCGGGCGGTGACCATATTTCCTATGCGATCACAGTCGAAGAACTGTCGAGGGTTTGCGCGTCAACAGGCGTTATCTGCTCTGCGCACACTTCACTGTGCTGCTGGCCGATCTGTAACTGGGGAAATGAAGAACAGAAGAAAAAGTACCTTCCTGATCTTCTTTCAGGAAGAAAATTAGGTGCGTTCGGTCTGACTGAACCAGGCGCTGGAACAGATGCCGCTGGACAGCAGACAAGAGCCGTCTTAGAAGGTGACAATTGGGTACTGAATGGTTCCAAAGTATTTATTACGAACGGTGGATACGCAGATACATTCGTAGTAATGGCGATGACTGACAAATCCAAAGGCACAAGAGGAATTTCCGCGTTTATCGTAGAAAAAGGCGATGAAGGATTCTCCATTGGTAAGACAGAAGACAAACTGGGTATCTGTGCGTCTTCCACGACTGAGCTGATTTTCCAGAACTGCAAGATCCCGCAGGATAGATTGCTGGGAGAAGTCGGACAGGGCTTCAAAGTAGCTATGTCCACTCTGGACGGCGGCCGTATCGGTATCGCTTCCCAGGCTCTGGGTATCGCACAGGGCGCATTGGACGTGACTGTTGATTACATGAAAGCAAGAAAACAGTTTGGCAAGAGATTATCAGACATGGAAGCATTGAGATTCGACGTTGCTGAAATGGCAACAAGGATCGAAGCTGCGAGACTTCTGATTTATCAAGCTGCTGACATGAAAGACAAACACCTTGCTTATGGACCGAAATCCGCAATGGCAAAATTGTTTGCCGCAGAGACCGCGATGTATGTGACCACCAAGTGCGTGCAGCTCCACGGTGGATACGGATACACGAAGGATTATCCGGTTGAAAGAATGATGAGAGACGCTAAGATCACAGAAATTTACGAAGGAACTTCCGAAGTTCAGAAGATTGTAATCGCTGCGTCTGTTCTGGGTAAATAAGAAAGAGGGAGGATCATAAAATGGCATTTAAAATAATCGTATGTGCAAAACAGGTTCCTGATACAAACGAAATCAGAATCAATCCTGCAACAGGCACTCTGATCAGAGACGGTGTTCCTAGCATCTTGAACCACGATGACGCGAACGCTCTGGAAGAAGCGCTGAAAATCAAAGATAAATTTGACGATGTACATATCACAGTAATCACAATGGGACCTCCGCAGGCACAGGATCTGCTGATCGAATGTCTGGCTATGGGAGCTGACGAAGGCATTCTGGTAAGCGATAGAGCAGTAGGCGGTTCTGATACATGGGCCACTTCCAACGTACTGGCTGCAGCGGTTCATAAGGTTGGCGATTTCGACCTGCTGTTCGCAGGACGTCAGGCAATCGACGGAGACACTGCACAGGTTGGGCCACAGCTGGCTGAAAAGATGGATGTTCCTCAGGTTACTTACGTGCAGAACTTTGAACTGAAAGACAACATGAAAGACATCCGTGTTGAAAGAGCTCTGGAAGATGGATACGAAGTGATCGACATTCAGACTCCATGCATGCTGACCGCAATCAAAGAATTAAACACTCCAAGATACATGAACCTGAAAGGTATCTTCGACAAGGAAAAAGATATCAAAGTTTGGAACGCAAAGGACATCGAAGTTGACTTGACGACTGTAGGTCTGGAAGCTTCCCCGACAAACGTATATCGTTCCTTCACACCAAAGCCAAAGGGAAAAGGCGTTGTGGTTGAAGGAGACACGGAAAAAGATCTTGCTAAAAACCTGTTGATTGGCCTTAAGGGTAAACATGTAATCTAACAAGAAGGAGGAAAACGCGAAATGGCAATTAATATTATTAAAGAAAAATGTATCGGATGTGGACAGTGCTTCCCGGTATGTCCTGCGGATGCGTTTGAATTTGAACCATATGATGGGAATAAACTTGGAAAAGTCGCAAAGATCAATGCGAAATGTACATTCTGTAACCAGTGTCTGACTGCTTGTAAATTTGGGGCGATCGAAGAAAAGAAGATCGAAACCGCAGTGGACCTGTCAGAATACAAAGATGTTTGGGTATTCGCAGAACAGAGAGACGGCAAACTCATGAACGTTGCTCTGGAACTGATCGGTGAAGGATACAGATTGGCTAAAGAAATCAGCGATGACACAAAGGTTTGCGCAGTTCTGGTCGGTGATGGAATTGATCATCTGGCTCAGGAATGCTATGAATACGGCGCAGAGAGAGTCATCATGATCCAGGATCCGCTGCTGAAAAACTTCACAACAGACGCTTATACAAAGGTAATCGTTGACGCAGTAGAAGAATACAAGCCAGAGCTGGTTATCTACGGTGCGACTCACATCGGAAGAGACTTGGCTCCAAGAGTAGCTGCAAGATTGAACACTGGTCTGACTGCTGACTGCACAAGACTGGACATCAAAGTTTCCAGCTACATAGACTATGCGAAGAACAACACGACTCTGGACACTTCCACACTGGATCCGAACGATCCGTCAACTGGAATCAAACAGACTCGTCCTGCTTTCGGCGGAAACTTGATGGCTACCATCGTCTGCCCAAGAACAAGACCGCAGATGTCCACAGTAAGACCTGGCGTTATGCAGAAGAGGGAAAGAGTGGAAGGTGCGAAAGGCGAACTGGTTGAATACAAACCACAGATTGCTGAAAGCGATATCAGAACAAAGATCGTTGAAATCGTGAAATCCGCTAAGGAACTGGTATCCCTGACAGACGCTGACATCATCTGCTCCGGCGGAAGAGGTCTGGGCGATCCTTCTGGATTCGAGCTGATCAAAGAGTTCGCTGACAAAGTTGGCGGTGTAGTTGGTTCTTCCAGAGCAGCAGTAGACGCTGGCTGGATTGATCACTCTCATCAGGTAGGCCAGACTGGTACTACAGTTAAGCCTAAAATCTACTTTGCTTGCGGCATCTCCGGTGCGATCCAGCATCTGGCAGGCATGCAGACTTCCGACATTATCGTTGCCATCAATAAGGATTCGGATGCTCCGATCTTTGAAGTTGCTGACTTCGGTATCGTAGGCGACCTGTACAAGGTGATTCCGGAAATCATCGCTGAGTGGGACAACGCAGAAGCTCTGTATGACGCTTCCACAAAATAAGCTCGGTAGGATGAGTAACGACTGAACTTAAAAGGGCATGGCCATTTGGTCATCGCCCTTTTTAAGTTTTCTGCGTTTCTAAATGTCAACAAACCTGATCTCTGAAAGAAGAGCAGCGAAGCAGACTGTGCGCAGCAAAAGATACTGATGAGCGTCAATTTCGGCAAACAGACAAATCCATATTGCGCAGGGCATGTTTCCTATGATAAAATAATAAGGAGTTCGTTAAAGAAAAAACAATCAAGGATGGTAACAATGCGAATTTTTGACACAAACGTACAGGAATTAAAGTATAAAGTATTGATGGAAGTAGCTTATCAGACATGGCTGGGAAACGACTCCTTTGCTGTGTTCAATGAGATCGCCAATGAAATCGTGAAAAAGGGTGAGCCTCCTATGAGTTGCTGCATTTATAAGGATCGAGCCATTGTGGCTGAGCGGATTCGGATTGCCCTTGGCGGGAACAAAGAGAACCCCAACGTGATCCAAGTCATTGACATTGCTTGTGACGAATGTCCGAAAGCAGGACACACGGTCACGGACCTATGCAGAGGATGCATTGCTCATCGCTGCGCGGATGCCTGCAAACTAGGGGCAATTACCTTTGATGACGAGCAGATGGCTCATATTGACAAAAGCAAATGCGTGGAATGCGGAAAATGCGCAAAAGTATGTCCATACGGTGCGATCGCGGATTTCAAGCGGCCCTGCGAACGTGCCTGCAAGTTGGATGCCATCAGCATGGCAGAGGGCGGCGAGGCATATATTGATGATGAAAAGTGCGTAGCTTGCGGGGCATGCGTCTATCAATGTCCCTTTGGCGCCACAGTGGATACTTCCAGCATCGTAGACATTATCAAAACCCTTATGGGCAGTGAGAACAATACCAAATATAAGGTTTATGCCATTGTAGCACCGGCTATTGCCAGTCAGTTCACATACGCGAAATTAGAACAAGTGGTGACTGCTATCAAAGAATTGGGCTTTTATAAAGTCACAGAAGCAGCACTGGGAGCAGACATGGTGGCCTACAGCGAGGCCCAAGAGCTGATGGAAAAGGGATTTTTGACTAGCTCCTGCTGTCCGGCTTTTGTGCGGTACATACAGACCAGGTTCCCGGAATTGAAGGATCATATTTCCCACAACCTTTCGCCAATGGCCACTTTAGGGAAATTTATCAAAGAACATGATCCTGATGCGAAGACCATATTCATTGGGCCATGCACTTCAAAAAAGCGGGAGATCAGGCAGGAGCACGTAAAAGACCACATTGACTATGTGATGACTTTCGAGGAATTACAGGCTGTGATCGACAGCAAAGACATCATTGTGGAAGAATTGCCGGAAACGCCTTTAGACGAAGCTACGGCTTTTGGCAGAAATTTTGCCAGAATCGGCGGCGTGACCGATGCAGTGACAGAAGCGGTAAAGGAGCTGAACGCAGACGACTTTGCGTTTTCGCCCCTTATATGCGAGGGCATTGACAAATGTAAACCAGCCCTGATGCGGGCAAAGAAAGGCGTGCTGCCTAATAACTTCATTGAAGGCATGATCTGTTCCGGTGGATGTATCGGAGGCGCGGGCTGTCTGACCCATGGCGAAGCCAGTAAAAAAGAGGTGGAAGAGTACGGGAAAAACGCTTCTTTGAGCACCATTCAGGATGCGCTGGAGCATGCGGAAGAGGCCTTGTAGCATCCATTTTTCACATTACAAACAAAAAAGCACGTCTCTTTTGTGGTATACTAAACGCAATCGGGTAGGCCGGTGCTGCTGCCGGCCAATTTCTATTTGCAAGGAGGAAAAGGTTTGAGCAAGAAAAGCATTTCATTGTTGATCGCATTCTGTTTGATGGCAGTGACATGTGCTCCGGGACTGACAGGAACGGACGTTTATGCTGCGGAAAAGAAGGAAGCTGCCATTCAGGGTGAATATGCAGAGGATGAGATTTTAGTGGTTTTTGAAGATGATGTGACAGAGAAGGCTGCTGAAAAGGTCGTGGCAGACCAGGAGGGCGAAGATCTCACTGTGGTGGACACGCCTGCGGATGAAGTGACAGGAGTGGTGGAGCTGCCAAAGGAGCAGACTGTTCAAGAGGCAGTGGCAGAATATAAAGAAGATCCGGACGTGGCCTATGCGCAGCCTAACTATAAATATAGCCTGGTCCATGGAGAATCAGCAGAGCGGGCGGCCCAGCAGCAAGCTGCGGCAGTGGATTATCTAAATGATACGGAAAAAGCCCAGTTGTGGCATTTGGAGATGATCCAGGCATTGGACGCATGGGACCTGTTGCGGCAGATCGACCGCACTAGAGTAAAAGTAGCAGTGCTGGATACAGGGGTGGACCTGAGCCACGAGGACCTGCAGGACAGCTTGAACAAATCTTTGTGCGTAGATGTGACAGGAGGCAGGACCGTGCCGCTGACAGGCGATGATGATGGGCATGGGACTCATGTGTCAGGTATCATTGCTGCAGAGGCTAATAACGGCCTGGGCGTTGCTGGCGTGGCCTCAGGCGGGAGCAGCGGCGACAGCGTTGCGGAGATTTTTGCGGTAGATGTGTTTACTTGGGTGTACAATGCGCAGAAGAATAGATGGGAGAATAACGCATATACCAGTGATATCATAGCAGGCCTGCAATATGCCCAGCAGAAAGGCGCGAAGGTTATCAATATGAGTTTGGGATATGAGGCATATAATCAAACCTTTGCGGATTTGATGTTAGAAAACACTGTGAACAATGTGACCGCTTCTAACATCGCTGTGATCTGCGCTGCGGGAAATGACAATAATGCGATACTGAATTATCCGGCTGACTTTGAGGCTTCCATCAGCGTCACTTCTGTGAATCGAGCAGGAGAAAAATCAGATTTTTCCAATTATGGCAGCACCAAGGATATTGCTGCGCCAGGGGGCAAATTAGGGCGCGGGCCGAACCCAGAGGAAACGGTATGCAGTACTTGGCCAGGTAACAATTACCACGGCGAGGCGGGAACCTCCATGGCAGCGCCTGTGGTGTCAGGCGTGGCAGCCATGTTATATTCCACCAACCCGCAGATATCCTTGGACACCTTGAAATATGTTTTGTACAACACAGCTGTAGATAAAGGCGCACCTGGACACGATATTTACTACGGACACGGGATCATCAATGCCTATAAGGCTATCGAAAAAGTGAAGGGACGGGCGACAGGGCTCTCTTTGAATCAAACGGCCATGAACCTGAAAAAAGGACAGACCAAAGGTCTGAGCGCCACTATAACGCCCTCTGGCGCCAGGAACAACAGCGTGACCTGGAGGTCTTCCAATCCATCGGTGGCCACTGTGGACGGCTCGGGACGAGTGACAGCCAAGAAAGGCGGGACCGCGCTGATCACTGTCAGGTCCAACGATCTGACCTGCGTTTACGCTGCCTGTCAAGTGACCGTGCAATACCAAGTGACCTACAAGCTCAATGGCGGAAAAAACCACAAATCGAACCCTACATCCTATTATGGCAGGACCGTGACCCTGAAAAACCCGACACGGAAAGGTTATGCCTTTGAGGGCTGGTACAAGGATAGCAAATACCGGAAAAGGGTCAAAACCATTTCCAGCGGCGACCATACGCTGTACGCCAAATGGAAAAAAGTAAAGATTGGAAGAGGGGAGATCAAACAGCTGAAACAGACCTCCAAGACAAAATTGAAGGTGTCCCAGAAGAAAGTGAGCGGTGCGAAGGGCTATCAGATCACTTATTCCACTAGCAAAAAGTTCACAAAGAAAACAACGAAGCATAAGAATGCGAGTGGTACTTCCAAGACTCTGACAAAGCTGAAAAAAGGAAAGACCTATTATGTGAAGACCAGAGCTTATAAAAAGGATTCCGCAGGGAAAAAGGTATATGGAACCTACAGTAAAGCGCGGAAATTAAAACTGAAAAAGTAATGGCAGGCAAGATCGCCAAGTCACAAGGATCTGCCAAGCGACACATATGGAGCTGATAAAGGAAAAGCAGCGAAGCGTAAAGAGCTGGACTCAGAAAAGAGCCAGCTCTTTTTCAATGCGCTCCCAAGGAAAGCCAATGACATTTTCATAGTCACCCTCAATGTGATCCACATGTTTTCCAAAGGTGCCTTGAATCGCATAGCCTCCAGCTTTGTCATAAGGTTCATCAGTCCCAGCGTAAGCCTGGACAGCTTCCAGCGAATAATCATCAAAAAAGACCTTGGTCACTTCACAAAATAGCTTTCTCGCAGGTTCTCCGGCACGGAGCAAGCAAACTCCAGTGGCCACATAATGCCAGTCATTTCTTAGTGCCCACAGGATATCCACTGTATCTTGAAAGTCTTTGGGCTTGCCGATCATATGATCCTTGTATACCACCGTGTCAGCGGCAATGATGATCGGAGCGCCAGCTTTTTGCCGCATGTCAAGGGAATGTTCCACCCAAAGGGCTTTTTTGCAGGAAAGATACAGGACCGCGGTTTCCATGTCCATGGGAAATGGCAGGTGTTCTTCCACTTTAGCTGGCATGACAAGAGGATCATAGCCTTTTTCTTTCATCATCTGGATCCTGCGGGGGGATCCAGAAGCCAAAATCAAATTTTCATGTTTCATAGCAAATATCCTTTCCAGCGCGCTGTTCCATTTATGGTGCGAGTCAGCAAAAAGAAACAGCACATTCGCGCATTAAAATCATTTGAATTTCCAATACTCTTATTATGACATAATTTTTTTGATTTGGGAATAATAAAGACAGCGGAAAGTTGGAAAGGAGAGCTTTATGGCAGAACAGGACAAACAGGAGAAAAAACAAAAGAAGCAAGTAGCGAAAGCTTACGAGCAGTACGCTGGGCAGTTTACACCAAAGCCCAATTATGTCCTCAATTGCGCAAAGGCGTTTTTTGTAGGCGGGGCGATCTGCGTATGCGCCCTTTTCGTGGAAAAATGGCTGACTGGTTTTGGGATGGACCAGAAAGCTGCAGGCACCTATGTAACGATCTTGCTGGTGATGACCGCGCAGCTTTTGACTGGTTTGGGCGTGTTCGATACGATTGGAAAATTTGCAGGAGCAGGGGTGATCGTCCCGATCACTGGTTTCGCAAACTCCATGGTCGCGCCTGCCATTGAATACAAGCAAGAAGGGATCGTCCTGGGGGTAGGCGCCAAACTCTTTAGCTTAGCGGGTCCAGTACTGGTCTGCGGGATTTCCACAGCCACGGTGATCGGTGTGATTTACTGGATCATAGGACAATTTTGAGGAGGAGAGCATGATAAAAAATAAACAAGGAAATCAAACCATTGTGTTTTCCAACGGGCCAGTGATCCTCAGCGCGGCTTCAGTGGTGGGAACAAAAGAGGGAAAGGGACCTCTGGGGCAGTGGTTTGACACAGCGCTTGAAGATGATACGTTTGGCGAAAAGACTTGGGAAAAGTCGGAGAGCAAGATGTTGAAAACCGCTATGATGGAGGCGCTTCAGCGTTCGGGCAAGACAAAAGAGGAAATTGGAGCCATGCTCAGCGGCGACCTGCTCAACCAGCTGATGTCGTCTTCTTTCATGGCTAGGGACCTGCACATCCCTTTTTTAGGCATGTATGGCGCGTGCTCCACCATGACAGAGTCTTTGATGCTGGGAGCAGTGCTGACAGATGGACAATACAGCGACAATGTGATGATCGGTGCCTCCAGTCATTACTGCACAGCAGAGCGGCAGTTTCGGATGCCTTTGGAGCATGGAAATCAGAGGCCGCCCTCTGCTCAGTGGACCGCTACTGCGGCAGGGGCCATGGTGCTGTCCTGTGGGGCGGAAAAAGGCGAAGCTTTTGTGGCGGATCAGGAAGGCAATACCGCGCCATCCAGGATCATCAGAGTGCGGTGCGGGACCATTGGAAAAGTCATTGACGCAGGCATGAAAGACGCCAATCAGATGGGGGCTGCCATGGCTCCGGCAGCAGTGGACACGCTGCTCAATCATTTCCAGGACACCGGAAGAAGCATGAAAGATTATGACCTGGTTTTAACAGGTGATTTGGGGTATATTGGAAAGGATATTGCCAAAGATCTGCTGGTGGATGCGGGGCTTCCCAAAAAAGACGTGGAGAACAGTTATGATGACTGTGGAGCCATGATCTTTGAGAAAGAACAGGATGTCCATGGCGGCGGCAGCGGATGTGGATGCTCGGCCAGCGTTTTTGCGGGATACGTGTATAAACGCCTGCAAAAAGGAGAGCTGAACAGAGTCTTGATCATGTCCACTGGAGCATTGTTGTCCACCATCAGCCCATTTCAGGGCGAATCGATTCCGGGGATCGCACATGCTATTTGTTTGGAAGCAGAGCAGGGGGAGCATTAATTATGGAATATGTATATACATTTTTAATAGGCGGCGCTATCTGCGTCATTGGTCAGATCCTCATGGATGTGACCAAGCTGACAGCGCCGCGGGTTTTAGTTTTACTCGTTGTTTCCGGCGCGGTGCTGCAAGGGCTGCATCTTTATGAGCCGCTGGTCCAGCTGGCTGGAAGTGGGGCGAAGGTCCCGCTGCCAGGATTCGGGTACGCGCTGGCAAAGGGAGCCATGGAAGGCGCGGGGCAAAGCCTGCTGGCAGCATTGACAGGGGCGATCAAGGCCACGGCAGGGGGAATCACCATTGCCATTGCCTGGGGTTATCTCATTGCCTTGATCTTCAACCCCAAATCCATACGCTGAATCAACGTGTTTGAGAATAGAAAGATCAGAAAACCATCTTCCCTTGGTTTGAAGAGAAGATGGTTTTTTGTTGGTGTTTGGCAGGAGCGCTATGAATGCGTCCGGCGAGCACATGATTATTGAGCCGTGTCTCCTGGGTTTTCAGGAGCATTGTTGTTCGGATTGTCCGCAGGCTGCTGCGGCTCCTGTGCTGGTGCCTGTGTATTAGTAGAAGTGGAAGTCGTTGGTTTCTTTGTAGTCGGCTTTCTGGTAGTCGGAACCACCACCTTCCGAGTGGTTTCTCTCGTTTTCTGGGTGCTCCTAGTAGGCGCTTGGGTCGTATAGGAACTGTCAGATGGCTTGGATACCTTTGAATAGGTGCCGTCCGTGTAATACTCCCCATTGATGCGGCTCACATTGTCAGGCTGCTCTGGATATTTTCCATAAGACAGTCCTTCGCAGACCTGACGCATGATCTTGCTCCACAGGGAAGCGGCGCGGGCAGAGCCGGAACTCAGCTCCAAGTTCACATCGTTTCCGATCCACAGAGCAGCGGAGTACTGCGGCGTGAATCCAGAGAACCAGATATCGTAGTTATCATTGGTGGTGCCAGTTTTTCCAGCAGCCGGCTGTCCGCTAAAGCCAGCGTTGGTGGCAATGCCGTTTGTGACAGTGCTGCGCAGGATGCTGGTCATGATGTAAGCAACGCCTTCGTCCAAGACTTCTTCTGTGTCCGGCACTTTATCAAAGATCACTTCATCATTGCTGTTTGTGATTTTTGTGTAAGCGATGGGCTCCGTGTATTTTCCTCTGTTCGGGAAGATTCCATAAGCTGCGGTCATTTCCAGAGGTGAAATCCCCTTGGTCATGCCTCCCAGCGCTAGAGCGGCAGGGTTCATGTCATTGACGCTTCCATCTTCCACCACTGTGGTGATCCCCATTTTCTTTAACTGGGAAACAGGGAATTCCGGTCCCATCTGCTGGTATGTCTTAACCGCACAGACGTTTACAGACTGTTCGACCGCGGTTCGCAGCGTCATGCGGCCGCGATGTCCGCTGTAAAAGTTCTTTGGCCAGGTTCTGCCGTTGACTGTCATTGGCGCGTCATTGATCACGCTGCCAGCGGTGATATAGCTGCCCCAATTGCTGCCGTCGGAATTGGAAAGCTTCATGTCAACATCCCGTTCCACAGCCTTGAAAGAGCTTTGCAGGGCCGAAGAGTACACGGAGATCGGTTTCATAGTGGATCCAGGCTGACGAGGATGGGTGGCTCTGTTGTGGAGCATTTTCCCACTGGTTCCTCTTCCGCCAACCATGGCCTTTATGCCGCCGGTCTTATAATCCAGGACAACCATGGCGCACTGCGGCTGCACGACTTTCTGTTTCAGCGTATAGTTGTTGGAATTGACCACTAGCTTGCCCTTCCGTTCTTTGAAAAACTCAGGATAATCCTTAAAGAACTTGGCGGACACAATGCAGTTGCCCAGCGCATCTTTGTCCTTGTAACCCTGCGGGATGGACAGCGCGCCGCCCTCGATGGAGTAGAATTTTCCGTCTTTTTGCTGATACATGGACTCAAAATTAACGCTCACATCATCTGTGTTATTGACTGTGATGTTGTAAAAGTTGAGTCGCTTGCCATGATATAGAGTCAAGCTTCCATCGCTGTTTTTCTTGAATTCGCTCTTTTCCAGGACAAATTCCTCTTTGTCATTGAAATAATCGTCATAATCATAGAGCAGGATCTTTCCTGTCTTGTTGTTGAGGATATTTCCCTTGCTGTCTTTGCGCAGACCGGAAACACCTGGGAAATTAGAGCTGTCAGCAAATTCGTCTTCAATGACCTTTTGCGCCTTTTTGCTCATAGTCGTATAGATTTTCAGCCCGCCGGTATAAATGATGTTCCTTGCTCGGGTTTCATCCCAGCCGTATTCTTCCATGATATCGTTTTTGATTTGCTCCAGAGCAAAATCCGTGAAATAGGAAGAGAATCCGCTGCCTCGATCAATGGTCACTTTCATCTTCTTCTTTAAATTCTTGTCCAGAGCTTTGTCTGCGTCCGTGCGAGTCGTATAACCCTGTTCCACCATGTTATTGAGGGTCATCTGACGTCTATTTTCCGATAACTTTCCATTATATGCGTAGATATAAGCGTCGTTTTGCGCCAGAATGTCCTTTTTCTGGACTTCCACAGCTCCAACTGGACGAGTTTTCACAAGTGCGAAAGCGTCCGGTGACTGCGGTAGCGCTGCCAGGGAAACGCATTCCAAGAGATCCAGATCCTTGACGCTCTTCCCAAAATATTCCTGGGAGGCTGCTTCCACGCCATAACAGTTGAACCCTAAGTAAACTGTGTTCAGATAAGCCTCTACGATCTGCTCTTTTGTCAGGTTTTGCTCAATGAGCACCGTATAATAGGCTTCCAGGACTTTTCTGTTAATGGAACGTTCGCTTTTTTTATCAGCCAAATAAATATTACGCGCCAACTGCTGGGTCAGAGTACTGGTGCCGCTAATTTGGCCGCCGCCGGTTATGCTGTCTTTGATCGCGCCCATGATACGGACAAAGTTGAATCCGTGGTGCTCCCAGAATGTTTTGTCTTCAATGGCCACAATAGCATTGATCAGATCTTGAGGCAGGTCATTGTATTCTACATTGGTACGATTCCCGTTTTCCAAGAATACGCTTTCAATTTCCTTGCCATCATCGTCATAAATGGTTGAACGCTGCTGCAGCCGCTTGTAAACATTGTCAGCGTCAATGTTATGGGTGTCAGCGGTCAAAATGAGAGTTCCCACATAGATAACGCCAATCAATACCAAAGCAAGAATGACCAACAAAAAGATTTTCAGTGGACGATGCTTCTTTTTCTTGCCTGGCTTGCTGATTTTTCCTTTTTTCTTCTGTGACGGCTTGGAAGTCGCCGCGCCAGGAACATTGGGATTTTGTACCGGCGCGTTTCCATTACCCGCGCCCGCGGAACGAGAACCTCCTGCGGAGCGGGGGCCACCTGTGCCTTGCGCATTGGATGCGATCCGTTGACCGCTGGCAGGCCGCTGGCCGTTTGCCTGTCGTTGACTGGCTGCTGGCCGTGAACCATTCGCGGAGCGCTGACCGCTGGCCGGACGATTGGCCCCTGCGGGGCGCGCTGGCCGTGAAGTTCCGCTGCCGGAAGGCTTGCTCCTGCTGCCAGAGCTGGAAGGTGTCTTAACTTTATCAAATTCAGCGAAAAATTCATTTATATCATCAGATCCTGAATTTTTATTATACTTATCTGCCACAGTCTTATCCTCCTGAATCCTGTCCTGTTTCTAATCAAGCGCGTTCATTATACCACGGCTTACCACTGAAAATAGAATTTCGAGCCGTGATTCAATGAACGCATCCCTACGGCAACGCCGTTTCAACCAAGCGCGTTCATTATACTGCGAACTTCCGCTGAAAACACAAATGCGGTTCGCAATTCAATGAACGCATCCCTACGGCAACGCCGTTTCAATCAAGCGCGTTCATTATACCATAGAAGCGGGGAAAGTGAAATAAATTATCCAATTCTTTAAGATTTCTATAAGATAATACCAAATAATTTCTCCAAATTCACACAAAAAATGACTTGAAAAATCCTATATATTGGAATATAATGAATATGTTGTAAGGAAGAGCAAGGAGACGGGTCTTGAGGGAAGAACAATGAGAAGGCCCATGGTATTTGCCGCAGCTGGATTTGGATTCGGCGTGTACGCGGCGCATATGGCAGAGTTGGGACAGGCGGCATGGGTAACGCTGCTGCTTACGGCAGTAAGCTTGTCGCTGGTTTTGAAAGCTCTGCCTGTGAAAAAAACATATTTCGTTCAGATCGTTCTGTTCCTGTGCGTATTCTGCGCAGGAGGCCTCTTGACACAAAGCTGTGAGGATCATGTGGATCCCCTAGTCCGAAAAGCGGGGACCAGAACAACGGTCACTGGTATGATCACCAGTATCAGCAGAAAGGATGAAACCTATCAGCTAAAAGTCAAGTCGCCAGAAGGCATGGTCTTGGTCAGTTACCGCGGAAAGCTGGAGCATTACAGAAAGCTGACAGGAAAACAGGCAGAGCTGCGCGGAGAGGTGTTCCTTCCACAGCAGAGGCGCAATGCTAAATGCTTTGATTATCGGCAGTATTTGCGGACATGCGGCATCCAGACACAGATGACAGCAGACTCGCTGGTGCCCGTAACCGGCAGGGAGGATCGCTTTGCGCAGATGGTTTCTCGGATCAGGGGCGGCTTTGAGGAAAAGCTGGAGCGCTGCGCGGACCATGAAACAAGAGGCATGATCCTGGCTATGCTTTTTGGTGACAAATCCGCTTTGAGCCAAGAGATCTATGAAAATTTCCAGAAAAACGGGATTGCGCATATCCTGGCTGTCAGCGGGCTGCATATCGGGATCCTTTACGGATTCTTGGCTTTCCTGTGGCGAGGAAAAAAGGGACTGGTTTTTCATGTCACAGTGTCGGGGGCGCTGCTGTTTTACGCGGCATTGGCTGAATTTTCCCCTTCTGTGGTGCGGGCAGCGGTCATGATCGCCATTCATTTAGCGGCGAACGTCCTGCATCGGCGGTATGACCTGTTGTCAGCGGCGGCTTTCACTTTCCTGCTGATGCTTTGCGTCAACCCCATGCAGCTATTTCATACGGGATTCCAATTATCCTTTTTAGCCATTGCTTCCTTAGGCGTGGTTTTGCCCTTCATCCAGCAGATTTACCAAGGCATCTTTCTATCATCCATGGGGATCCAAATGGGGATGCTGCCTTACACGGCCTATGTGTTCAATCACATATCCCTAGGCGCGTTTTTCATCAACGTGCCAGTGGTGTTTCTGGCAGGGCTTCTGCTGCCTGTGGGAATCAGTGCCATGGTGATTTCCTGTGTTTCCGAATCCCTGTTTCGGCTGTGCGTCCTATTTTTGCAGCAAGGGTGCCAAATCCTTACGATGCTCAATGATCTGGTTTACGCAGATGGCAGGACCTCTTTTGACGTGGTCAGTCCACCCCTGTTTTTTCTGGCAGCGTATTATGGGATTTTGTTTCTGGGCGTTTCTGAAAAAGGGCGAATCTTGTTCCTTCGGCGTGAATGGAAAAAGCTAGCGGCCTGCGGAGCGCTGGCGATGAGCCTGGCTGCCTGGACCGCAGCCGCGGGAGAAGATGGATTTTCCAAAGCGCAAGTGGTATTTGTGGATGTGGGGCAGGGGGACTGCGTTCATGTGAAGACCCCGGAAGGAAAGCATTATCTGCTGGATGGCGGCGGCAGCCTACGGTACGATGTTGGCAAAAAAGTTTTAAAGCCTTATCTCCTAAAAAACGGCGTGAGAAGGCTGGACGGCGCGTTTGTCACCCACCTCCACGAAGATCACTACGGCGGCATCCGTTCTCTGGCAAAGCAGGGCATGGTGGATTCCATCGGCGTTTATCAAGGATGTCAGGTCATGGAGGGCCAGCTGGAGCAGGAAACGGGAGCCAGGTTCTTTTATCTGCATAAAGGGCAGCGGGTCACATTAGGGAAAGGCGTGTACCTGGATATTCTGGCGCCGGAGAAAAAGACAAAACAGGAGTATCTGGAGATGGCACGAGATAAAGAGGATGAGAACCAGTCCAGCCTGGTGATGAAGCTGACCTACGGCAAGTTTTCTATGCTGATGACAGGGGACATTGACCAAGAGGGAGAAAAAGATCTGACAGACCGATACCGGTCAGGACAGCTTCGCTGCGATATTTTGAAAGTGGCACATCACGGCAGCAAATACAGCTCATCGGAAGAATTCATCCGCGCTGTTTCTCCTAGCGTCGCGGTATTTCAAGTAGGGAAAAATAATTTTGGACATCCTGCCCAGACTGTTATTGAAAAATACAGGCAAATCGGTATAATGATATATAGAAACGACACCTCTGGCGCCATTGGGATCCGCGGAGAAACCGGCGGCAAGGGAATCTGTGCGCAGAAAATGATAGATTGAGAGGGACACATGGCAGGTTACCAGGGCACGAGAAAAAAGGAACACGCTTTTCAGACCATAGGAAAAGACTTGAAAGCAGGTAAGATTCCCAGCTTAGTGCTGCTTTGCGGAGAAGAACAGTATCTGGTCCATTGGGCCGCGGATCTGTTGAAAGACCAATATGTGGAAAAGGCCTGCGAAAGCTTGGACTTTACCCGCCTTGATCCAGAAGGCCTGACTGTGGACCGCATCAAGGAAAGCTGCGAGACCCTGAGCATGCTTTCTCCTAAGCGAGTGGTCCTGATCCCTGAATTCCCACCTGCACTGGGGCAAAAGCTGAAAGGCTTTTCAGAGAGTGATGAAAAAGAACTGCTGGAATATTTGAAAACCATGCCAGAGACCTGTCTGCTGATCATCACAGCGGGGATGCCGGATCCTAAGAGCAAGAAAAAGAGCAAGCTGCATACGGCTATGGGAAAGCTGGGGGCTGTTTACGATTTCGGACCTCTCAGTGGGGCGCAGCTTCGGTCTTTTATCCAAAAAAGACTGAAGGCAGCGGGGAAGAATTGCAGAGACTCCATCATAGATATGCTCATGGCGGACAGCGGTTATGGAAACAAGGAAATTGACTACAATTTGTATAACCTGGAAAACGACATCAAAAAAATCATCGCCCACAGCGATGGAGATGAAATCCTTTCTTCAGACGTGGCACTGACCATTTCAACCAATCTGGAAACCAACGTGTTCGCCATGCTGGACGCGATCAGCAGGAACAGAAAGGATGAAGCTTACCGGCTGCTTCACAATCTTTTGGTCAGCGGAGAAAGCGTTTATGGGCTGCTGGCGCTGATCGTCTCGCAGCTGGAGCTGATTTTGGAAGTCAAGGAAATGCGGGAGGAAGGTCTGGGGCCGTCTCAAATGCAAAAGATTTTGGGCGTGCATGAGTTTCGCATTAAAAAAGCCATGGGCGTGACGGAAAAATATTCTGTGGAAGGGCTGAAACGAGTCCTCTGCAAGGCTTATGAAATCGATGGGAACATCAAGACCGGACTGCTGGAACAAAACTTGGCTTTAGAATTGTTTATCGCAGAAATATAGAGGTATCAAGATAGGAGAGCGGGTTATGAGAAAACAGGTAAAAGCGGATCTGATGCTGGTGCTGGTCACATTGTGCTGGGGCGTTTCCTACTATTTGATGGATTTGAGCCTTGCGGACCTGGGGCCCTTTACACTGAACGCCTTCCGGTTCTTAGGCGCGTTTATCATTGCGATGATCATTGCTTTCCCAAAACTGCGGACCATTAATCGAGTCACCTTGAAATACAGTGCGATTTTAGGAGGAGCCTTGACATTGGTTTATATTGGATGCACCTTTGGCGTTATGTACACCAGCCTGTCCAATTCTGGCTTCCTCTGTGCTTTGGCCGTGATTTTCACGCCGATTTTCGCCTTTGTGTTCAAAAAGCAGGTGCCGGATAAAAAGCTGGCGATCGTTGTGGTCATGTGCTTGATCGGAATTGGGCTTTTAACTCTGAATGAACAGCTGAAACCAGCATTTGGCGACATCCTCTGCATTTTGTGCGCGGTGGCGTATGCCGTGCATTTGCTGGTAACAGAGACGGCAGTGGGAAAAGAAGCGGTGGACGCCTTTCAGATCGGCGTGTTTCAGCTGGGATTCACGGGGCTGTTCAACCTGATCCTGGGATTTATCGCAGAAGAACCGCACTTTCCAGGGAGCGGCAGCGTGTGGGGAGCAGTGGCGTTTTTATCGATTTTCTGCACAGGCGTGGCTTTTATCGTACAGGCCATCGCCCAGCAATATACCACAGCCTCCCATGTTGGTGTCATTTTCACCTTAGAGCCGGTGTTCGCGGGGATCGTGGCCTTTTTTCTGGCAGGAGAAGTGTTGCTGCCAAGGGCTTATGTGGGAGCGGTGATCCTCATTGCCTCTTTATTCGTGATGGAGATCGATTTTAAGCGGCGGCCAAAGAAAGGAACAAAAGGCGCGAAAGGGGCAAACGAAGAAGAGGCGAAGCTGGAAAGTGACGCAAATTGACATAAATTTCAAAATAGAAGAAAAACTTTAAATTGCTTTTACGCAGTAAATTTGATATACTAATAAAGTTCACCACTATTGATTTTAGGGAAAACATTTAGGAGGTAATAATAAGATGAATGAAAAATGTTGTTGCGGTGATCACACTATGGACCAACAGTTCACAGAACTGGCTCCGGTGCTGGACAAGTATGCCAAAGTTCCGGGAAGCTTGATCACAATTTTGCAGAAAGCCCAGGATATTTATGGCTATCTTTCCATGGATGCCATCAACTACATATCCCAGGCCACTGGTATCAAGCCGGCTAAAATTTACGGCGTCGCCACCTTTTACTCACAGTTCAGATTAAAGCCAGTGGGCAAGTATCTGATCATGCTGTGCAAAGGAACGGCATGCCACGTAAACGGCGCGGATACCATTGAAGAATCCATTTGTGAGTATCTGGAAATCAAAGACGGCGAGACGACAAAAGACGGCGTGTTCACTCTGAACAACGTAGCATGTCTGGGCTGCTGCTCTTTGGCTCCAGTCATGATGGTAAAAAGCGCTGATGGAGACGAGACTTACGGAAATCTGACAAAAGACTCAGTGAAAGAAGTCCTCGCGGAAATCAGAGAAAGGGCATAGAAGGTGAAAAGTAGTATGAAAGTAATAATCGGACAGGGCAGCTGCGGAGTCGCCACAGGCGCAAAAAAGACGGCTGCTGAATTTGAAAAGCTAATCGCTGAAAAAAATCTCAGCGCGGTCGTTGACTTGACAGGCTGCGTGGGCACATGCTATTTGGAGCCCATTGTTGACATATACGATGATAACGGTAACATGACGAGATACGTCAAAGTGCAGCCGGAAAACGTAGCGGAAATCGTGGAAAAACATATTGCCGGAGGAACGCCGGTGGCAGAAATGACTATTTCCGCGGAAGACGAGCAGTTCCTGGAAAAGCAGCAGAGAGTCGTTCTGCGCAACTGCGGCGTCATTAATCCGGAAAACATCGATGAATACATAGCAGCTGATGGATATAAGGCCATTGAAAAGGTGGTCACCTCCATGACCGCTGATGAAGTGATCGAAGAAATCAAGATTTCAGGGCTTCGGGGCAGAGGCGGCGCTGGATTCCCAACTTGGTTCAAGTGGGACGCGGCAAAGAAGAGCCCTGGAAATGAAAAATATCTGGTCTGCAACGCGGACGAAGGTGACCCAGGCGCGTTCATGGACCGCTCTGTGTTGGAAGGCGACCCTCATTCCCTGCTGGAAGGCATGATCATCGCCGGATACGCCATGGGAGCCAATGAAGGCGTGATCTATTGCCGTGCCGAATATCCGCTGGCTATCCACAGACTGGAGATTGCCATGGATCAGGCGAGGGAAAAAGGCTTTTTAGGAAAGAATCTGTTTGGCAGCGGATTTGATTTTGACATCCGCATCAAGGCAGGCGCAGGCGCGTTCGTATGTGGTGAAGAAACAGCGCTCATCGCTTCTCTGGAAGGAGAACGGGGCATGCCGCGATTAAAGCCTCCGTTCCCAGCGGCAAAGGGATACTGGCAGAAACCGACTGACATCAACAATGTAGAAACCCTGGCAAACGTGCCGTGGATTCTTTACAACGGCGGTGCGGCTTTTGGCGCCATGGGCACGGAAAAATCCAAGGGCACAAAAGTGTTCGCTCTGGCAGGAAAGATCAAAAAGGGCGGTCTGGTGGAAGTTCCAATGGGTCTTCCTCTGAAGGATGTCATTTATGGCATTGGCGGCGGCATCAAGGATGACAAGGAATTCAAAGCCGTGCAGATGGGCGGACCTTCCGGCGGCTGTATTCCGGCCAGCCTCATTGACACGCCAGTGGACTATGAAAACATCACCAAGACCGGTGCGATCGTTGGCTCCGGCGGCATGATCGTTATGGACGAGACGACCTGTATGGTGGACATGGCAAGATACTTCCTGGATTTCACCAGAAAAGAATCCTGCGGCAAATGCAACTACTGCCGGATCGGTACAAAGCGGATGCTGGAGATCCTGGAACGGATCACAGAAGGTAACGGCAGGGACGGCGATATCGAACTGCTGGAAGAGTTGGCTGTGAAAATCAAAGACGGCTCCCTGTGCGGACTGGGACAGACAGCGCCAAATCCGGTATTGACCACCATCAAATATTTTAGAAACGAATACGAAGATCATATTTATAAGAAAAAATGTACGGCAAAATCCTGCAAAGCATTGATCACTTATGACATCACAGACGCTTGCAAAGGCTGTACCCTCTGCTCGAAGAAATGTCCTGTGGGCGCTATTTCCGGCGAAGTCAAAGGGAAACACGTTATTGACCAGGACAAGTGCGTGAAGTGCGGCAGATGTCTGGAAAGCTGCAAGTTCAACGCCATCACAGTAGAGTAAGAGAGGAGGAAGGAGAACAATGAATAAATTCAGATTAAATATTGACGGCAAAGAAGTCCTGGGACTTCCAGGCCAGACGATTCTGGAAGTTGCCAGAGAAAACGATATCTTTATTCCGACTCTCTGCTTTGATGAGCGCACAAAGATATACGGTTCCTGCGGTCTGTGCATGTGCGAAGCAGAAGGCAATCCAAAGCTGCTCAAAGCCTGCGCCACAGAGATCGCTCCGAACATGGTGATTCGCACCAACACCAAGAGAGTCATTGAATCCAGAAAGACTAACCTAGAACTGCTGCTTTCCAACCATGTGGGAGACTGCAGGCCGCCTTGCGTGCTGGCATGTCCAGCGCAGACAGACTGCCAGGGTTATGTGGGCCTGATCGCCAACGGCGAATACGGCGCGGCCCTGGAACTGGTCAAGGACAAGATCCCGCTCCCAGCTTCCCTGGGAAGAGTCTGCCCGCATCCTTGTGAAGAGGAATGCCGCAGAGGACTCATCGATGAACCTGTGTCCATCCAGATGTTAAAGCGCTTCGCAGCGGACCAGGATCTGATGGAAGAAGAGGTGTTCCTGCCTGAATGTGAACCAGACACAGGCAAGAGCGTGGCAGTCATTGGCGGCGGTCCAATGGGACTTTCCGCGGCTTATTTCCTGAGACAAATGGGTCATCAGGTGACTATCTTTGAATCCATGCCAAAGGCTGGCGGCATGCTGCGCTACGGCATTCCGGAATACAGACTGCCAAAAGACGTGCTGGACATGGAAATCGCCATCATCGAAAAGCTGGGCGTGGAAATCATCACCAACACCAAGGTGGGAGCAGACATTCCGTTCGACACAGTGAGAGCTGACTATGACGCAGTGCTTCTGGGCATCGGTGCCTGGGTATCCACAGGCGTTGGCTGCAAAGGCGAAGACGCAGCGGGCGTGATCGGCGGCATTGATTTCCTGAGAAAAGTCGTAAGAAACGAAAGCATCCAGCTGGGCGAAAAAGTAGCCATTGTTGGCGGCGGAAACACAGCTATGGACGCGTGCAGAACAGCAGTCAGACTGGGCGCAAAGGAAGTTTATAATATCTACAGACGGACAAAGGACGAAATGCCGGCGGATATGCTGGAGATCGAAGAAGCGGAAGAAGAAGGCGTGATCTTCAAGAACCTGACCAACCCGCTTGAGATCGTGGCAGACGAAAAGGGCCATGTGAAACAGGTCGTGCTGCAGATCATGGAACTGGGCGAACCTGACGAATCCGGCAGAAGAAGACCGATTCCAGTGGAAGGAAAGACAGAGACCATTGACATCGACAATGTGATCCTGGCCATTGGTCAGGCGGTTGATGCCAGCATGTTTGATGTTGACAAGACGAGAAAGAACGCCATTGCTTATGATAAAGACACCTTCATGACCAGCATGCCAGGTGTGTTTGCTGGCGGTGACTGCGGAAATGACAAGATCTCCATCGCAGTGGAAGCCATCGCTGACGCCAGAAAAGCGTCTTATGTGATCGACTCCTACCTGAACGGCGAATCCGTAAAATACGAAAAACCATACGTGGTCACAAGAGACGATATCACGGAAAAGACTTTTGAAGATCGGGAACGCCAGTGCAGGCCGAAATATGACATTCTTTCCGCGGAAGAAAGAAAGGATAACTTCACAGAAGTGGTCACTACAGGCTTTAACGAAGAGCAGGCGGAAGAAGAGGCCAACAGATGTCTGGAATGCGGATGTCACGATTACTTTGAATGTAAGCTCATCGACCTGGCCAACCAGTATGACGTGAAACCGGACAGATTGGCAGGTGACAAAAACGCCATTGAGTTTGAAGACGACCATCCGTTCATTGTCAGAGATCCGAACAAGTGCATCCTTTGCGGCTTGTGCGTGAGAGTTTGTGACGAAGTCATGGGCATTGGCGCGCTTGGCCTGGTGCATAGAGGATTCGACACTGTTGTGAAACCGACATTGGAAAAACCGCTGGTAGAATCAGGATGCGTATCCTGCGGCCAGTGCGTCAGCGTTTGTCCGACCGGCGCACTTCAGGAACGGACCACCATGGTCAAGGAAGTTCCGCTGGACAACGATGTGACCGACACCACATGCTCCTTCTGTTCCGTAGGCTGCAGCCTGCATCTGGAAAGCTACGCAGACATGCTGATCAAAGCCAATCCGGACAAAGAAGGCCCAGTGAACAAGGGACTTGCCTGCGGCAAGGGCAAATGGGGATTTGACTGCGCTGTCCTGGAAGACAAACTGGTGGATCCACTGATCAAAGAAGGCAGCGAGTTCAGAGAAACCGATTACCACGAAGCCTTTGTGCTGGTGGCCAAGAAATGTCAGTCCATTGCTGCGAAATACGGAAAAGACGCAGTGGCAGTGGCTATTTCCGACCGTTACACCAATGAAGAGGCTTATGCCATGAAGAAGATGGCCAGCGTCATGGGAGCCAAGACCCTGTGCTTTAACAATAGAGCCAGCGGACTGGCGCCAGTGCTGGGATTCGATGCTTCTCCGAACACCATTGATGAACTGCTGTCCACAGATGTGATCTTAGCTACTGGATTTGACACAGTTTCCAATCCGGTCATCCAGCTGAAGCTGAAGCAGGCCGCGGAAAACGGTGCGAAAGTCGTGCTTGTGAACCCAACAGGCTATGAACAGCACTTTGAGTTCGCGGAAAGAGTCATCTACACGGACAACGAGCTGACCTTCTTCAAGGGCCTTGCCAAAGCGCTGCTGGACGCAGGAAAAACCGCGGACTTCCCAGGCTTTGACGCATTCAAGAAGAGCTTGGAAGGCGCGGCCACTTGTGAAGACTGCAAGAGCGTGGCTGACCTTTATGCGGGAGCGAAGAAAGCCATGATCGTGTTCACTCAGAACTTCGTGACAACAGAGGCTGCGACCATGATCGCTAATATTGCGCTGTTGTCCGGACACATCGGTGCTCCTAGAGACGGCATCCTGCAGGTGAAGTCCAAGAACAATTCCCAGGGTCTCATTGATCTGGGGATTCGTGCGGGCGCAGAAGCTTTGGACGGCGTAAAAGCTCTGCTGATCTTTGGAGAAGAAACAAAGGCAGACCTTTCTGGCCTGGAATTCCTTATGGTTTCCGATACCCACATGACAGAGACCGCGTCCAAGGCTGACGTAGTGCTTCCTGCCACAGGATTCGCCAATACAGAAGGAACTTACACCAATACAGAGCGGAGGCTCCAGCCAGTTGACAGAGCCATTGTGGAAGACGTTGATTTCGCTAACTGGGAAATTGCTGCGGAAATCGCCCATGTCTATGAAGTGGACTTTGACTGGGAAGATGAATTCGATATTTCCAAGGAAATGGACGACTTGCTTCCGAAGTACAAATACGCAGAAGTGTCTCAGGTTCTGGGCGGCGCGCTTGCTCCAACAGAAGACGCGGCCTTCGCAGTGGTAGGCGATGGAAAATTCGTGGATCCACTGCCTTGCACAGATAGCCTGATGAACGTGATCGCGGAAAGACTGCCGAAAATGGCGGAATAAGCCGCAGGCGTGAAAACAAGATCCAGCATGAAAGCCGCTTCCCAGCTAGGGAGGCGGCTTTTGCCAAAGAAAAATATGGCCAAGATCGGCCATGGATTCTGATCAAGCAAAGCTGCGAAAACAGCGGAAAGGAAGAGAACGCATGGATGAAAAACAAGAACCCAAAAAAGACCTGCTGGCAGGAATCGGGCAGGACATCAAGGACGTGGTCTACCGCTATGTGAAAGCGGAAAGCTTCACCGGCACCGCAGGAGAGCGGCAATCAGAGCGATTCCTTCTGGCCCATTTGTCACAGATTCCCTATTTTAAAGAGCATCCCGATCATTACGGTGCCGCACCCATTCCAGGCGATCCCTTTAACCGCTCTGTCTGTTATGCCATGGTAAAGGGGGAGGGGCAGGACACAGTGGTGCTGCTCCATCACCAAGACGTGGTGGGCGTGGAAGACTTCAAGGGGCTCAGGCCGTATGCCTTTTCGCCAGACCAGCTGGAGCAGGAACTTTTTAAAATCAAAGCTTCCCTTCCCCAGGAGGTGAGAGCGGATTTGGAAGGCGGCAGGTTCCTCTTTGGAAGAGGCACCGCGGACATGAAAGGCGGCGGCGCGATCCAGCTTGCTCTCTTAGAACGCTACAGCAGACTAGAGCGGTTTCACGGCAACGTCCTGCTGGTGGCAGTGCCGGATGAAGAAAATCTTTCCGCGGGCATGCGGGCCGGTGTGAAGCTGCTGGCAGAGCTAAAAGAAACCCAAGGCTTGCGTTACAAGCTGATGATCAATTCAGAACCCCACGGACGCGAAGACCCTGAACAGGGCATGTTTTCCGAAGGCTCCATAGGCAAGATCATGCCCTTCGTGTATGTGAGAGGCTATCTTTCTCATATCAGTAAAAACTTTGAGGGCTTCAATCCTTTGAACCTGATGAGCGAGATTGTCAGAAACGTAGAATGGAACATGGACTTTTTTGATTCTGTAGAGCAGGAAAGCGCGCCCCTTCCCACTTGGCTGTACTTAAAAGATGGGAAGACCCACTATGATGTTTCCATGCCTCTTTCCGCGTCAGGATGTTTCAGCGTCATGACCTTGAACCAGTCCCCTGCCTGTGTCATGGAAAAGGTAGAAGCGATCTGCAAAGCGTCCTTTGAAACGGTTTTGACAGACATGGAAGGGAAAAACAAAAACTTCGCGCAGCTGGCAGGCGCGGAGGCCAAAGAACTGCCCTGGAAGGTGAAAGTGGTGAATTTCCAGCAGCTTAAAAAAGAGGCTGAAGAAAACTGCGGAAGCCAGTTTCGCAAGGCCTACGAAGAAAAAATGGCGGAAGTGGCGCAGGCGCTGAACGAAGGAAGGCTGAACATGATCGAAGGCACCTTTGCTTTGGTGGAGTTTTTGTTTGATCAGATCCATGACCTTGCGCCTCAGGTGGTCTACGGAGCGATCCCGCCTTATTATCCAAACGTGTGCAATCTGTATATCCAGGATATGGACCCTAAGATCGCTGATTTGTCCAAAACACTGGATGAGTTCACATGGCAAACGTATGGGCAGCATTATGGAAAAGAGCATTTTTTCACCGGCATCTCGGATCTCAGCTATACCAGCATGAGGGACAGCGCAGGGACGCTAGAGAGTCTGCGGACCTTCATGCCCCTGCTGGGAGACAGTTATCAGATACCGGCTGAAGAGATCCAAAGGATTTCCATGCCCTGCATCAACATCGGGCCATGGGGCAAAGACCTGCACAAGCTGACAGAACGGGTCAATAAAGAGGATCTGTACGAGCGGACGCCGCGGATCATCAATCAGGCGATTTCCACAGTGCTAGAGGATCCGCGCGTTTGAGGACACCGTATATGGCGGCTCTGGCACAGGGGAATGCGCGGAATCTTTTAACGGACGGGCTCCATCTTGGCTCCAATCGTTTTGAGCGTGGGATTTTGCAGCGATCAAGGGAAATTTCAGCACAGAAAGTGAAAGAATGGAAATAGGTAGTTGACAAAGAAAATAAAAAGGGGATATACTTTTAACATTAGAGTAATCAGTAGTAATAAAATAAAAGGAGAACCTTGCATGTTTAAATCATTAGTAGAAGCAAAACGCTTTATGGAAGAAAAGCACATCCAGATGGTGGATTTCATGATGATCGACCTGAACGGCAGATGGCGGCACCTGACCATCCCCGCGGACCGGTTCACAGAAGACACCTTCAAGAGCGGCATTGGATTTGATGGGAGCAACTACGGATTCGCGCCAGTGGAAAAGAGCGATATGGTGTTCATACCAGACCTTTCCAGCGCTTATGTGGATCCGTTCATGGAGATCCCGACCCTGGCAATGATCGGAGACGTATACGTGATTGACGTTCCTGACAACAGGCCGTTTGACCAGGACCCAAGAAACGTGGCCAAGCACGCGGAGCAATACCTGGTGAAAGAAGGGATCGCTGATGAAATGCGGATCGGGCCGGAATATGAATTCCATGTGTTCGACCATGTGAGCTTTTCCACAGCGCCAAATGATTCCAACTTTTACATTGACACGGCGCAGGCCGAATGGAACAAAGCGGACGAAGACTTTAACCTGGGCTACAAGATGCCTCATAAAGGCGGATACCACATGGCGCCGCCCCAGGACGTGCTTTACGATTTTCGGAGCAAAGTCTGCATGCTCATGGAAGAGCAGGGTATCCGAGTAAAATATCATCACCACGAAGTGGGCGGACCAGGACAGGTGGAGATCGAAGTGGAATTCGGTTCTGTGACAGAAATGGCTGACAAGACCATGATGACCAAATACCTGATCAAAAACGAAGCCATTGAAGAAGGAAAGACTGCGACCTTCATGCCAAAGCCTGTTTTCGATGAAGCTGGAAACGGCATGCACGTTCACATGCAGTTGTTCAAAGACGGAAAACCGCTGTTCTACGATGAAAAAGGCTATTCCCAGCTTTCAGAAACAGCGCTCCATTTCATGGGCGGCATCTTAAAGCATATCGGAGCCCTGTGCGCGTTCACCAATCCGAGCACCAACTCCTTCAAGAGACTGGTCCCTGGATATGAGGCGCCTGTGACCATTGGATTCGCCACAGCCAATCGCAGCTCTGTCATCCGCGTTCCGGCTTATGCCAAGGATCCGGACAAAAAGAGATTCGAGATCCGTAACCCGGACGGCACCTGCAATCCATACTACGCCTTTTCCGCGATCCTCATGGCTGGCTGCGATGGCGTGAAAAACAAGATCGACCCAGTAAAAGAAGGATACGGCCCATATGACTTCAACCTCTATTCTTTGACTGACGAGGAAAAGAAAAAGATCAAGAGCCTGCCAAAGACATTGGACGAAGCGCTGGACGCATTGGAAGCGGACCACGATTTCCTCACTGCCGGCGGCGTGTTCCCACAACGCCTGATCGAGATTTGGCTGGAAAACAAGAGAGCGGAAACAAAGAAACATGGAATGATGCCGACTCCAACTGAGTTTGACATGTACTATGACCTGTAAAATAAAATAACGAGAATACAAGCACACCAAGAAAGTTATCCTGCGGATTTCAGAAAAGGTGTGCTTTTTCTATCTTTTCACATGACAGAAAAGGAGGTGCCACAAGGTGACTTTACTGACGCTGCCAACCATGGACAAAGGGTTTGACAAGACGAACGCGGCCATTTATAAGGCCAGAGGGATTTGCGGGAACTGGGCGAAACGCAATCAGGTGAACTACTTGGAATTGATGGTGCTGCGTTTGCTGCGGCAGAAGGAGGCTTGCACGCAAAGGGAGATCCGCAGGGCATATGGGCTGCCAAAGCAGACGGTCAATAATGCGGTCAGGGCCCTCTCCAGATCAGGATACCTGACTGTGTCCACGGCAAAAGGGGACAGACGACAGCGAATCCTGGAAATCACAGAGGCGGGGGCTGCTTATGCGGATGAAAAGCTGGAACTGCTGTCACAAGTGGAGGAAGCTGTGCTCAAAAGAATGGGAAGAGAGGATTTCGCGCTGATGTCTAGGCTGGTCCGAGACTACATCAGGATCATGGAAATCGAAATGAGCAGCCCAGAGCATTTTGGCGAGTATTAACAGAGACTTTCTCAAGAAAAATTCCAAAAATTTCATGAATATGGCTTGACTTGGAGTTTGCTCCAGGTGGTATGATGATTTCATACATTGGTTCAAAGGAGGGATGCTGGATGACGATCACGGAAGTCAGCCAAGAGTTGGGATTATCCGCGGACACGCTGCGGTATTACGAGAGGATTGGCCTTATATTGCCCATCAAGCGCAATGAAAGTGGCAGGCGGGATTATTCAAAAGGAGACTGCGAGTGGATCCATTTTGTACGCTGTATGCGGACCGCGGGGCTTTCTATCGAATCCCTGGCGGAGTATGTCGCGCTGGTTCGGAAAGGTGAGGAAACCGCTCCTGTCAGGAAAGAGCTTTTACTGCGGCAGCGAAAAGCGCTGGAAGAAAAGATACAGGAGATGCGGCAGATGCTGGAATACCTCAACTGCAAGATCGATCACTATGAAGCGCATATCCTGCCTAGGGAAGAAGAACTGCGGAAAAAACAGGGGGAATAGGTTTGTACGTGTTAGGATCATAAAAACAGGAGGGTGAAAGATGGCATACTTAGGAGAAGAAATCAGGAAATTAGGGTTCGGGTTGATGCGGCTTCCGCAGGAAGACAAGAAAATCGATATCCAGCAGACGAAAAGAATGGTGGATCTTTTCCTGGAAGCGGGCTTCACATATTTTGACACAGCATGGGCATATGAAGGGAGTGAGGACGCAATCCGGCAGGCGCTAGTGGAACGGTATCCAAGGGAGAGATTTCAGCTGGCTACGAAAAACGCGGCATGGATCAACTGCAAGACCAGGGAAGAAGCCATTGCCCAGTTCGATACGTCTTTAAAGCAAACAGGAGCAGGATATTTTGATTTTTATCTGCTGCACAATCTGGGCGAGAGCCGCACGCAGGTCTTTGATGATTACGGCATGTGGGATTGGATCCAGGAGAAAAAACAAGAAGGCCGGATCAAGCACGCGGGCTTTTCCTTCCACTCCACTGCTGATGAGTTAGAAGCGATCCTGGCTGCTCATCCAGAAATGGAATTCGTGCAGCTGCAGATCAACTATGGAGACTGGGAAAATCCAGCGGTTCAGTCAAAGGCTTGCTATGAAGTGGCTAGAAAGCATGGAAAGCCAGTGATCGTCATGGAACCAGTGAAAGGCGGCATGCTGGCTACGCCGCCAAAGAATGTGGAAGCTGTGTTCAAGGCAGCTGACGCCAAGGCGTCCAACGCGTCCTGGGCCATTCGGTTTGCCGCTGACTTGGAGGGGATCATCACAGTCCTGTCAGGCATGAGCAGCGTGGAACAGATGGAAGACAACCTTTCTTTTATGAAGGATTTTTCCGGTCTTTCCGCAAAGGAGAAGGAAACCATTGAAAAAGCCAGGGCAGAGTTGAAGAAAGTCCCGCTGATCCCATGCACCTCATGTGATTACTGTGCCAAAGTCTGTCCAGCGGAAATTGGTATTTCCGGCTCCTTCACAGCCATGAACTATTTGACACTCTATGGAGACAAAACAGCGGCCCTGGGGCAGGAAAACTGGCTGGTGGGCGGCCATGGAAAGAAAAGGGCCGATGCATGCTCCAAATGCGGGAAATGTGAGAAAGCCTGCCCGCAGCACATTGAGATCCGCAAAGAACTGGAACAGGTTTGTAAAGACCTGTTGTAGACCAGCTCAGCCGCGGAAGGCAGATAGATCAATTTGATACTTGTCCAGCTTTCGATACAAGGTCCTGATGTTCATATCCAGGGCCTTGCTTGCTTTTGTCACGTTTCCGGCTGTCTTTTCCAGAGCAGAAAGGATCAGGGCCTTTTCATGCTCTTTGAGGTTCAGCTGCTTTTGCGGCATCACAGGGAGATTACCCTTTGCAGGAGAGGCCATGTCCTCTGTTAAGACAGACAAAGCAGGAGCTGCCTGGCGCACCAACTCGTCTGGCAGCAGGTCCGCGGTGATGATGCCGTCCTTTTCCGTCAGATTAATGGCTCGCTCAATGACGTTTTCCAGCTGCCTCACGTTTCCTGGCCAAGAATAGGTTTCCAGGATCGAGAACACTTCTGGCACAATGGTGATGTTCTGCTTTTTCTCACGATTATAAGTATCGACAAAATGCTTTGTCAGCAAACGAATGTCTGACGGACCTCGTTCTGCCAGAGAAGGTGTGTTGATGGTGAACACATTGAGCCTGTAGTACAAGTCTTTGCGAAAGGTCTTGTCATCAATGGATTGGAGCAGATTTTGGTTGGTGGCGGCGATAATGCGGATGTTAATGGGCTTTGGATAGCGGCCGCCGATGCGGACCACTTCCTTTGTCTGAATGACTCGCAGGAGCGTGGCCTGGATGTCTAAAGGCATGTCACCGATCTCATCTAGGAATATGGTTCCGCCGTTTGCCATTTCAAACTTTCCCGGACGGCCATTTTTGTCAGCGCCAGTAAAGGTTCCTTTTTCATAGCCAAAGAGTTCGCTTTCCACTAGGCTGTTGGGAATGGAGGCGCAGTTGATGGCCACAAAAGGACCGCTGGCCACGGAACTGCCGTTATGAATGGCCTGTGCCACTAGCTCTTTCCCAGTGCCGCTCTCTCCACAGATCAGCACGTTGGAATCCCGCATAGCTGCTTTTTTGCAGGCATTGATCATCTTTTTCACAGGGTCGGAGCTGCCGACAATGCTGCTAAAGGTGTAATGGGCATTAAAGCCTCCCACGTTTTTCACAAGAGTGTTGATCAGCTCTGTCTCGTTGAAACGGAGCAGGGTTCCGGTAATGTTTTTTTGGTTGTCTTTGATGAACTGAACGGACACTCGGAACCGTTTCGGCGGATCAGAGGAATGGACCAGGCTGATAGTGGCTTCTTCGTTATAGCGTTCTCGCTTGAAAAAAGCATGAGAATTGTCACAAGGGATATTGTCATCAATGGTGATGAAGCTGAGTATGTTTTTCCCAATGACCTGCTCATAAGGCAGACCCAGCATGTCCAGGGCATGACGGTTGACCTGGGATATGCGGTAAGTGGGAGTCAGGAGAAATAGCCCAGAAGTCATGTTTTCGATGATCGCGTTGCGCTGGGCGCTGATCTGCTCAATGTTTTTAATGGCTTGTGTCAGCTTGATTTCTTTGGAAATGCTGTCAGCCGCGGACATGACCATGCCCAGGGTGTGGGGATGGGCGTTGTCCTTTAACAGGGTCACATTGATGACTCCAATGATGTTATTGTTGCTGTCCAGGATCGGTGAACCGGAGCAGGTATAGATCTTGTGCTTTTTACAGTAATGCTCGTTTCCCCAGATCTGCAGAGGCGTTTTCAGGTGAGCTGCGGTCCCGATGGCGTTAGTGCCGGCCACGGATTCATGACGGCAGGCTCCCAGCACTAGATTGGATAGCTTTTGTCCGCCGCTGATGATCTCATCGTCACCAATGTAATCCAACAGATACCCTTCTGGGTCCGTGAAGAGAATATAAGCGCCCGTGCCGCTGATCATGGAATACAGCCGCTCCATATAAGGGTGGACGATCTCAATCAGGCTCATGTTATTGTTGACCTTTAAATTCAGCGCGTCAGGTGACAAGATCTCACTGACAGTGCGGAAAGGGTTGACATTCGCGGCCCTGGAACGTTTCCAAGACTCCAGAACTTGGGGCCGGATAAAGGAATAATCGTGGTCTTCATTATTGATAAAGTGTTCCCAGGCTGTTTGCAGCTGGTTTTGGTAGGACTCTGAATTAGGATGTTGATAATTCATGCGCGCACCTCACAAAATGGATTGTCATAGTACATATGATATACCATATGACAAAAAGACACAAGATGATTTTTCCGTGAAATTGCTGCTCCAGGCATTGTAAGCGGCCTTGGGATTTGTTATGATAAATGAAACTATGACGCAAGAAAGGAAGATGAGAGAGATGCCCCAGGAAGGGATCATATTCAATGTGCAGCGCTATACGATCCACGATGGACCGGGGATCCGCACAGAACTGTTTTTAAAGGGCTGTCCCCTGGGCTGCAGGTGGTGCGGGAATCCGGAGAGCCAGGCCGCGGACATAGAGCCAGGCGTGTATTCCGCAAAGTGCATTGGCAAAGACAAATGCGGCTGCTGCGTGTCCGCGTGTCCATCAGGAAGTTTAAAGTTTGAAGAGGAAAAGCTGGTTTCCATTGACAGAGATCAGTGTGTCAATTGCATGAAATGCGCAGATGCGTGCCCAGCAGACGCAGTGAAGGCTTGGGGCAGGAAAATGACAGTGGATCAGGCCATGGACGTCATCCTGCGGGACATCGCGTATTATCGGGATTCTCAGGGCGGCGTGACTGTTTCTGGAGGAGAGCCCTTGACGCAGGCGGATTTCGTGGAGGCGCTGTTTGCACGCTGTCAAAAAGAACAGATCCATACTTGCCTGGAATCCACCTTTTGTATGGGCTGGGACATCGTAGAAAAAGGGATCCGGCACGCAGATCTGCTGATCACGGACATCAAGCACATGGACCCGGAGGTCCACCGAAAACATACGGGCGTTTCCAATGAACTGATTTTGGAAAACCTGCAGCGATTAGTCCAGCAGGGGAAAGAAATGATCGTTCGTATCCCAGTGATACCAGGCGTGAACGATGACATGGGAAACATGGAAGCCACAGCGGACTTTATCTTGGAAAAGCTGGGGAACCAGGTGAAACAGCTGCAGCTCCTTAGATTCATGCGGCTGGGAGAGGAAAAGTACGCATCTTTAGGGCTCCCATATCACATGAGGGACATAGAGATCGACCAGGACCAGTTCAACGAACAGATCAAAGACTGGGTGGAATATTTCAACAATAGAGGCATCTGCTGCGTGGCTGGAACCGCGGCTGGAAATCATCATAGCGGCGCGAAATCGTGAGCGGCAAGTAGCCCGGCGGAGCAGGTCATTTTGTCATGAGTCACCCAAAGCTGCTGAACATGGGCAAGAGACGCGTCAATGGAGCGGGATCATCTTTTTAAATGGAGGGAAAGAACATGTTAGTATTGAACGTATATTACAAAACCAAGCCCGGAAAACGGGAGGAATTCTACAAGGCCGTGGCAGAGTCCGGCGTGGCGGAGGCTTCCAGGCAAGAAGCCGGCAATATCAGGTATGAATACTTCCGAGCGGCAGAGGATTCGGATTTGATGCTTTTGATCGAGCATTGGAAGGATCAAGAGGCCTTTGATTTTCATATCCAGCAGCCCCATTTCAAAGAATTGGGCCGCATCAAGGAAACTTACGTGGCTGACACGGATATCATGAGATTTGAAGGATAGACAGATGGGCATGTTTTTGAACAGTGGGACGCCGGCGCTGAATTATCGGGAAATCGCCGCGGATCCCTTTTTTGTGGACAAGACGAAACTGCTGGAAGAGCTGCTGCCCTTTGTGAATCGGATCAACAAATACCTGTGTTTCACCAGGCCCCGCAGGTTCGGCAAAAGCGTCATGGCCAACATGGTGGCCACGTATTTTGGAAAAACAAGCCATAGCCGAGAGCTTTTCGATGAACTGGATATCGCCAGTTGGGATGGGTACCCAGAGCATTTGAATCAATATGACGTGATTTACGTTGATTTCAGCAGGGTGCCCAAGGAACGGGGAGATTATCAGCTTTATATCAAACGTGTGGAAGATGGGATTTCTCAGGATCTTGGAGAAGCCTTTCCAGAGCTGAACGTCCGCGGTGACATGGCTTTGTGGGATATTTTAGAGCAAAGCGGGAAAAAATTCATCTTTGTCCTGGATGAGTGGGACGCCGTGTTCCATATGCGGTTCATGACACAAGCGGACAAGGACGATTATCTTTTGTTCCTGAAAAATCTGTTAAAGGATAAGCCTTATGTGGCGTTGGCCTATATGACGGGCGTATTGCCCATTGCCAAGTATTCCAGTGGTTCGGAGCTGAATATGTTCGCAGAATTCAATATTATGGAGCATGAACGGTTCAGCAATTATTTTGGCTTTTCTGATGAAGAGGTCGATGCGCTATTTCATATTTATTTAGAACAGACAAAATCACCGAGAATCACCAGAGAGGAACTGCGGATTTGGTATGATGGGTACTATGCAGCGACAGGAAAACGGTTATATAATCCCCGTTCCATCGTCAGCGCGCTGTCCTTAGGTGAGCTGGCAAGCTATTGGACCAGTTCTGGCCCTTATGATGAGATTTTCTATTATATCAAAGAAAACGCAGCGCAGGTGAGAGATGACATTGCTTTGATGGTAGCGGGGGAACGGATCCCATCGAAAGCAAGAGAGTACGCTGCCACAGCGCAGGAGTTAGAAACAAAGGACCAGATCTATTCGGCCATGGTGGTTTATGGGCTGCTAACTTATTACGAGGGTGAGGTATTCATCCCTAACAAAGAGTTAATGGATAAATTCAACGATCTGCTGCTGGAAAAGAAGGAAATGGGGTATGTGCACCAATTGGCCGGAAAATCGAGAGCCATGCTGCAGGCTACCTTGGCGGGTGACACGGACACAATGGCGGAAATCATGGATTTCGCCCATAACACGGAAAGCCCAATCCTGCAGTACAACAGCGAAGTGGAACTGGCGGCAGTAGTCAATCTGACATATCTCGCGGCCCGTGACGATTATCGGGTGGTCAGGGAGGAAAAAGCAGGGAAAGGCTTTGCGGACTTTCTATTTTATCCCTACAAGCCGGACAGGGATTGCGTTGCGTTAGAACTGAAAGTAAATGCGCTGCCAGAGGAAGCCATCTTGCAGATCAGGCAAAAGGGTTACGCATTGAATTTCACAAAGGATGCCAGATATACTGGCAGGATCCTGCTGGTGGGGATCGGGTATGACACGAAAAGCAAATCTCATCAGTGCAGGGTCGAGGTTTTATGAGTTCATTTTAGAAAATTACGAGACTCGCAAAAATCTAAAATGGGTCCATCATCCCATGTGTTGGACAAAAAATAGACCTTCAAAACAAGGCGCTGACTCCCAAGAGCGTGGCGTTGTTTTTGAAGGTTTATCTCTTTTTGTCTTTTTGCCGTGCTTGTTCAGCTGCGAGCCCGCCATATGGACCACGCCCGGTATCGCCTGTGCCTAGTCGTTATCGTGGCGCGGGTGAGTTTCCACAATAGAGATGGCTTCCATGATCGCCGCCAGCACATCAGTAGAAGCCTGCACCCGCATATTGTCAATCCGAGTGATCAGATTGCCTTTCAGAGTCGAAGCGTAGTGAGGCGTTAATTTATTCAGGGCAAGGGCCTTGATATCGGCGCGGCACAATTCACAAGAGCACACGCCCGCATTTTTGATACACTTATCCAGATGCTCTTCTACGAGACTTTCCATAACATTGCAAACGTCAGACATTTGATGGTTTCCTTTCCGATTCAATAATAGATTGATCCTGTTTTGTTCCATTGTAACACAAACCCTTTGGTTTTTCAATCACTGCCCGACATAAAAAAGAGGTGCTCTTACGAACACCTCTTTAACTTTGACTTAACGTTCAAATAGTCCCTCTGCTATGTAAGATTTAAAATCTGTTTCTAGCAAATGCCCTGGGCCATCATAGCGTCAGCAACCTTCAGGAATCCAGCGATGTTAGCACCAGCAACCAGGTTGTATCCAAATCCATATTCTTCAGCAGCGCTCTGGCAAGCATCGTGAATGCCAACCATGATGTCTTTCAGCTGAGCGTGAACCTGTTCTGGAGTGAAGACAGTCTTTCCAGCATTCTGTCCCATTTCGATGCAAGAGCAAGCAACTCCACCAGCGTTAGCAGCCTTGGAAGGCCCAACGATGATTCCGCCGTCCTGCATGATCTTGATCGCTTCGTTCGTGGAAGACATGTTGGAGCCTTCGCATACGAATTTAACGCCTCTGTCAACGAATGCTTTTGCGTCATCTTCTCTAATTTCGTTCTGAGTCGCACAAGGGATGTACAGATCAGCTTCAACTTCCCAAGGTTTCTTTCCAGCAACGAACTTGGAGCCAGGGAACTTGTCTGCATAAGGTGCGCAGATGTTCTTTCCGGAAGCTCTCAGTTCCAGCATGTAATCAACTTTTTCGCCGGAAACGCCAGCTTCGTCATAGATGTATCCGTCTGGACCGGAGATCGTAACGACTTTCGCACCCAGTTCGTTCAGCTTCATCGCAGTACCCCAAGAAACGTTACCAAATCCGGAGATCGCTACTTTCTTGCCTGCCAGTTTTTCGCCATTTGCTTCCAGCATGCACTGTGCATAGTAAACGATACCATAGCCAGTAGCTTCTGTTCTGCCGTTCAGTCCGCCCCAGGACAGACCTTTACCAGTCAGAGTACCTTCAAATCTGTTGACGATTTTCTTGTACTGTCCATACATATAACCGATTTCTCTTCCGCCAACACCCAGGTCTCCAGCAGGAACGTCTGTGGACGGTCCGATATGTCTGTATAACTCTGTAATAAATGCCTGGCAGAAACGCATAACTTCCGCATCGGATTTGCCGTTCGGGTCGAAGTTCGCTCCACCTTTACCACCACCGATAGGAAGACCAGTCAGGCTGTTCTTGAAGATCTGCTCGAAGCCCAGGAACTTGATGATTCCAGGATATACGTTTGGTGCAAATCTCAGTCCGCCTTTGTAAGGTCCGATTGCACTGTTGAACTGGTATCTGTAGCCTTTGTTTACCTGCACTTTACCAGCATCGTCAACCCAAGTTACCTTGAAAGTGATTCCTCTTTCAGGTTCAACCAGTCTTTCGAGGATAGCAGCCTCTTCATAT
Organism: uncultured Eubacteriales bacterium; assembly: GCA_910583765.1. Taxonomy (GTDB): domain Bacteria; phylum Bacillota; class Clostridia; order Peptostreptococcales; family Anaerovoracaceae; genus Hominibacterium. The sequence continues at coordinate 36,612 of CAJTYS010000006.1, forward strand.
TCAGGGTGCTTTTCGATGACTGGAGCCAGGGAGTGCAGAACTTCTTCAACAGTCTGATGAAATTCAACTTCTCCAGGGTTGTTCGCTTTGCAATTTTCAATTACTGTTTCGATGTAATTTGACATTTGATTTTCTCCTCTTCATTATATCTTCGCAATACAATATAAAGTTCTTAACATCTAAAATATAGCACTTTGCTAAATTATAGTCAATATAATTCCAGATTTCCTTTGAAAGTTTTAATTTTCTGAAAAGTGAGCATAAAATAGCAAAAGCGAGAATAGAGTCTTAATTATGAGAAAACAAAGAAAAACTTGTAAAAATCCTGAAAAAATAGCATAATGGAAGGATAGCAGGAGGTGACAAAGGTGATAGAAAAAGCAGGGCATCGATTATACAAAAAACTGGAACAAAACCTTACGGACAAACAGCTGCTCAGACGCATCAAACTATCGAAAAAAATGATGCTGAGGCTCTTGTCGGAAAATGGCTGGAGAGAAAAAACAGAGCAGATCTCGCAAATGGAAACCATCAGCTGCGGGCAGGTCCTGAGCATGGCTGAGGAAACCCTGGCGCAGATTTCAGAAAAACCCCCGGCAGGGTGGCTGCAATACAGTTTTGACACGACCATACAGGAGTTGTTTCCCGAAGAGGGAGCCCCGCAGGAACCGCGGCAATACCGGCAGGGCAGGCTCCTGCTCATGGAGCTCCTGCGCACGTTTTTCCGCGAGGAAAGAGACCGGAAGGGGTTTTCCCCGTTGCTGGACATCGAAGATCTGCGAGAAGAATTGAGCGAAGAAGAGCTGCGGGACTATCCAGCATGGGAAGAGTATCTCAGTTTCAGAGAATATTGGGACCAGCATTACCTGGTGGAGTTCATGCGTATTGGAAAGGAAATCACGCCTTTCAACACAGTGGGCCACATCTGCGGCGTGCATCATGTGGCGCTGCATGTGGCAAGGCAGCTGGCAGCCACAGGCGCGCCAGTGGATCTGGCGCTGGTTTCCGGTTCCGCCGCGGGCCATGACATTGGAAAATACGGCTGCAAAGGTGAGGAGACGAAGCGAATTCCTTATTTGCATTATTATTATACGGATCTATTTTTAAAGCGGGTGAACCTGCCCCTCATCGCCCATATCGCCAGCAACCATTCCACTTGGGACCTGGAGCTGGAAAACCTTTCCGTGGAATCTCTGATCTTGATTTACGCGGATTTTCGGGTCAAGAGCAGCCGCGGGAAAGATGGCGAAGAGATCGTGCATTTTTACACCTTGGCAGAGGCTTTTGACGTGATCCTGGGAAAACTGGACAACGTGGACGAGGCCAAGACGCTTCGCTATAAACGAGTATACGCCAAGCTCAAGGATTTTGAAGATTACATGATCAGCAGAGGCGTGAGCACGGATCTGGCTTGCGGTCAGCTGTCCCAGCCAGAAGAAAAAGACACGGCCCTCCTTTCTCCGCCGGAAGTCATCGACAGGTTCAAATACTTGGCTGTGGAGCATAACATCAGTCTGATGAACAAATTTAACAACGAAGCTGCCTTCGGCAACCTGATTGAGGCGGCCAGGAGCGACAAGCAGTGGAAGAACGTTCGGGCCTACATCAACATACTGGACGAATATTCCACCCACATGACTCAAAAGCAAAAGCTCATGACCCTGCATTTCCTTTACGACCTTCTGACCCACAGGGAAGGGGACATCAGGCGGCAGGCAGCGGCTCTCATGGGCGGGATTATCATCAATTACGATGAAAAATATCGAAAAGAGCTGCCAAAAGGCGTGACCTTGGAAGAGCACAGCAGCCTTCAATTGTGGCAGCAGACTTTGGGAAAGATCATTTTTCCAGATCACAAAGTGACGGATCAGCACAAACGCTGGATCGGCTACACCCTCAAGGTGATCCTGCGGTCTGCCCTGGAAAACAGCAGGGAGGAAGACAGACAGGCATATTTAGACGCATTCCTTGCTTTTTACCGCAACCCCCATGTGGACGACTCCGCGGTTTTCGTGCTCCTGGACTCCATGCTGGACATCCCTCTGGATATGTGCGGCAGAGAGGACAAGGAGATGCTTCTGACTTTCGCGCATCAAGTTTCCTTTCGGGACGTGGTGGAGATCAAGATTGGCGCCCTGCGATTTGTGAAATATGTGACAGAATTCGGCTGCCAAGGCTGGGAGCAGGATCTCTGCGCAGCTGTGGCCCGCAGCGCGACTTGCGGCGACCATGGGCTGGCCTTTGCTTTTTTGCAGTACAAGATCCGAAAAAACCTGCAGCTTTTAGACGAAAAAACAGAGGAATATGGGAAATTCCTGGAGGAAGAAGCCCAGCTGACCTCTGACATTTTCCTGGAAAACCTGAAAGTGGACACTCCATGGGTCATCAAAGCTGTGAACATTGAATTCCTGCTGGATGAAGTGAAGCAAGGCAGATCAAAAGAAGTCCTCCATGTGGCCACCCATCTTTCCAACCTCATCAAAGTCAGCGAGCGAGTCACAGTGCGGCACATCGCAGGCCAGGGGCTGCTGGCAGTGGTGCCTATGCTGCCGCTGGATCAGAGAAATGAGCTGGTCATTGAATTGACCAGGGGCCTGGAGATCGGGGAATACCAGTTTTCCAAATACATCCCCCAGTACTTAGGCGCTCTGGCTCTGCATCTGCATCCAAACGAACTGGATGAACTGCTGGGTAATTTCCGCAAGCTCCTGGAAAACACCAATGAGAAAGTGGTCTCCGTCACCTTGGACACGATTGGTGAGATCATCAAGCGGTTCCCAGAATATCCAAAGCGGTTTCCACAGATCCACGAAGAATACGAACAGCGCAAGATGGCTATGCTGGGCATGCTGCTTCGTGGTCTGGCAAATTACAATCCGGCGGTGAGCCAGGAAGCCTTTCGAGTCATGGGACAGCATATTTTCGGCAGTCCGCTGCTGAGCCTGGACAGAAAGCATAGTATTTTCCAGAGGATTTACAAGAAAATGCTCACCCTGGTGGTGGATCAGAAAGAAGAGGAATTGACCTTTTTCACAAACGCGGCAGCGTTGAACCATATTTACCGGTTTCTCTCGGATTATATCTTGGAAAAAGGAGATTTCCATTTGCCGCAGCGGGAAAAGATCGCTTTTTTCCCAGGCACTTTCGACCCGTTTTCCCTCAGTCACAAGGGGATCGTCACCTCCATTCGGGACATGGGATTTGAAGTATATCTGGCGCTGGACGAATTTTCCTGGTCAAAGAAGACCCAGCCGCGGATGATCCGCAAAAAGATCATCACCATGTCTGTGGCAGATGAGGGCGGCGTTTATATTTTCCCAGACGATGAGCCCATCAATATCGCCAATCCTCAGGACTTGAAAAAGCTGCGGGACTTACTGCCGGACAAAGAGCTGTACATTGTGGTGGGCAGCGATGTGATCATTAACGCGTCCTCCTACAAAGCCCAGCCTTCGGAGCATTCCATCCACACCTTCAATCACGTTGTGTTCCGCAGGGAAAGCTCTGTGGAAGGGGAAGAAAAAGGCGATGATCTGTCGGAAGCCTACAAAAATATTTCCGGGCAAGTGGTGGAATTGACTCTGCCAGTGCATCTGGAGGACATCAGTTCCACCAGGATCAGGGAAAACATCGACTACAATCGGGACATTTCCAATTTGATCGATCCCATTGCCCAGAATTACATATACAACAACAGCCTTTACCTGAGGGAGCCGCAGTACAAAGGCATCATGCAGACAAAGCTCCTTCTGTTTGAGCCTTTGGCCCACAGAGGCAGCGGCATGATCAAGGATCTGGAAGAAGAGATTCGGGGCAGGGGCCATAATTTCTACCGGCTCAGGGATTATTTGGACCGGCCGGAGGTGCGTACAGCAGCTGTTCGTGACGGCGGCATGGAGGATCAGGTGTGCGCCCTTACCGCGGCCAGGGAGATCACTACGTCTGATCTGTATGAAGAGTTCAGGGACGCGGAGCTGGCGGCTTATTTGCGGGAAAAGGCCACAGGCAGGATTCTGATCATCGGGGGGATCTATTTTGCCCATGACACCCAGATCCGAAACATCATACAGCTGATCACCACGGAGACCCTTTCCCAGGCTTTGCAGGAGGACATGACTTACGCCATTTATCATCCTGTGGTGGGAGAGGACAGAAACGAAGAAATCATTTCCGTGCTGGAACGCCAGGGGTTCCGAGAGATCGTCCTCAAAGGGCGGCAGACCGGTATTTACGAAGTGGACATGAAGAGCCCTGTGACTGTGTTTCAGAACATGGACACGGTGCTCAAGGAGCCTTTCAACAAGAGCGAGCGGATCCTGGAAACCATGGATCAGGCCCACAGAAGGCTGCAAAAAGCCCTGACAGACATGTATCCGGGCAACCTGGTGCTGTCCTTTAACTCTGGAGTCATGCACCACAAGATCATCAATATGGTGACGGAGATCAACGGCGTTCCCAGCGAGCCTTTAAAAGTCCGTCAGTTGGGGCCGTACATGTGCGTGCCTTTTGGCAAGATCCTGCGGGGCATGGCAGTGCCTAACACGGTGACAAAGGCCATTCACACGGAGAAGAAATTCAATCCGGACATCAAAGGCTTCCGCATCGAAGAATATCCCCATTATTCACCGATCTCCAATCAGGTGAAGACCATAAAATCTTTTAACCGGCAAGTGATCTTGGTGGATGATCTGCTTCATAAGGGGTATCGGATGAAAGAACTGGACCCAGTGCTGAAAGAAAACAATGTGGAAGTTGCCAAGCTGGTGGTGGGCCTTTTGTCCGGCAGGGGAAAGGACCTGATGACCATCCAGGGAAGGAAGGTGGACAGCGCTTACTTCATTCCGAATCTGAAAAATTGGTTCGTGGAATCCAGCCTGTACCCATTTATCGGCGGTGATGGCATCAAGCGGGAGATGGAGACTCAATCCAGCCTTCAGGCATCGGTGAATCTGATCCTGCCTTATGTGGCGCCAGGGTTCATGCCAGGGGTTTCCAAAGAAGCCATTTACCGATTCTCCATGACCTGTCTGGAGAACGCCTGCAAAATATTCCTGGATTTGGAACAGGAATACCAGAACGAATTTGAGAGAAAACTAACGCTGCAGAGACTGTCGGAAGCAGTCATTTCGCCAAGGGTGCCGGATTTGGGCAGCTACATGAATTATGACATGAACTTAGCGCCGTCTGGATATTTGATCAACGGCATCGAACGGCTGATTCGATTGGAGAGTGTGATCGTATGAGAAAATTGAGCGAACTGTTTGAAGAACCAGGGATCATCAACAAAAAGCAGGATTGTTTTTATATAAGGCCAGAGAGCAGGGATCCCATTTCTCTGCCAGGGAAAAAGCGAGTGAACCTGCTGGCCTTAGGGGACGTGGGGAGCATGCTTTTGATCGGGCTGCGGCTTTTGGGCAGGGACGCCGTGGATTCCATTGGCATATGCGATCTCAATGAAAAGGCGGCCCAGCGATTTGAAGCAGAGATCAATCAGATCGAATACCCGCTGGACCATGGCCAGCTGCCTGGCGTGGAAATCATCTCACCGGATTCCTTGTTTGATTGCCATGTGATGATTTTCTGTGCGTCAAAAGGCGTGCCCCCAGTGGGCGGAGAGGTGAAAGACGTGAGAATGGCTCAGCTTTCTGCCAACGCACAGCTGGCAGGGCGCTTCGGGCAGCAGGCGGTAAAAGCAGGGTTCTCCGGCATTTTCGCAGTGGTTTCCGACCCAGTGGACCCTCTGTGCAAAGCTGTTTACAAAGCAGGATTGCGGCGGGAACAGGTTCAGGGCTACGGCCTGGGAGTCATGAACAGCAGGGCCCTTTATTATGCGGGAAAGGACAGGCGCTTTCATAGCTTCTTACAGGAAGGCAGGGCTTTTGGACCCCATGGGGAAGATTTGGTCATCGCCAATAGTCTGGAGCATTATGACGATGCTTTGTCCAGGGAATTGACACAGCTGGCGGTAGCATCCAACATGAAAACAAGACAGCTGGGCTTTAAGCCTTTCATCGCTCCAGCCTTGTCGTCAGGGGCCATTTCCATTTTGGAAACCATACGGGGAAACTGGCAGTACAGCTCCGTGTACTTTGGGAAAGGCGGGCATGGGGCTTTCCTGGGCGTGAAAAACAGGAGAACCCCTTGGGGCGTCCAGGTGGAAGATTTGCCCTTGCCAGAGGCTTTGTTCCAAAGGGTTCAGGCCGCGTATGACCATTTGACGGACTTGATCTGAGAAAGAGACAAAAGGAGGTGTGTTCGTGGGACAATTTACGTTGATCAACCCTCTCTGCGGTGAAGCGAAAAAAGCAGAACGGCTCCATTCCATACTGGATGCCAGCTTGAAGGGTTATGATTATGAAGAGATCATCACAGGGGAACAATTCGCGAAAGCGGACTTGCGGGACAAAAAGCTGCTGTTTTCCATATCCCTAGGGGAATCGGGGATCAATTTAGAGTATTATCAGATGCTGAAACAGATCCGCTTGGAGAGGGAGTGTTTAGAAGGGAGCACTGGCGGGATCATCATTGATGGGAACAGCGAACTGTTCACCAAATCCGTTTCCAGGGAGCTAGCTTTCAGCGCGAATCGGGCTGGCTGCGCTTTTCCCGGGCGGCCCCTTGTGGAAGGAACCCGATCTTTGAAAAATTTCAACATTCAGGCCCAGAATCTGCACATGGATAATTTTGGCGCGTACATCGTCGCGGGGCGACAGCTGGTTTACAATATCATCAACTTTGAAAAGCTGCGGAAGGAAACGCCTCGGATCCTGATGATCCACGCCAGCGAGCGGAAGACTTCTAACAGCCTGAGTCTGTGGGAAATGGTGAAAAAGCATCTTTCCGGCTGCCAGATTCAGGAGCTGTCCCTGCGCAACGGAAAAGTTCTGGATTGCCAGGGCTGCCCCTACGAGACCTGCAAGCATTTTGGGGATGAAAACAAATGCTTTTACGGCGGCCCCATGGTGGAAGAGGTTTATCCGGCCATTCTGGACTGCGATGCCCTGGTGATGGTCTGCGCCAATTACAATGACGCGGTGAGCGCCAATCTCGCGGCCTTCATCAACCGGCTGACAGCCCTGTTCATGGCTCACAAGTTTTATGACAAGAGTTTGTTCGGCATTGTGGTGTCCGGCTACAGCGGCGGAGATATCGTGGCCCAGCAGCTGATCAGCGCCTTGAACATGAACAAGACCTTCCGTCTTCCGGGGCGGTTCGCCCTGCTGGAAACAGCCAATGACCCAAAGGCTATCCTGCATGCAGAAGGCGCGGAGCAGCGGGCGGAAAAATTTGCCCAGGTTATTTTAGAGAATCTAAAGCTAGATAGTTGAAATACAGCGTGAAAATGCGATATAATAATTGTTCATAGAAAGGAGGAAGCAGATGGAAAACGAAAGAGATTTTAATGAAACCATAGAAGAAATCCTGGAGATCCTGGAGCGAAAACAGTACGTGAAGGCTCGTGACGAGCTGCTGAAAAACAATGAAGTGGATATCGCGGAGATCCTGGAAGAGGTATTGGAAGAGCTGGACGTGGAAACGACTATCATCGTGTTCCGGATGCTTCCCAAAGATGTTTCCGTGGAAGTGTTCTCTTACCTGCCGTCAGAAGACCAGGTGGAGATCATCCAGGGAATCACAGAGCGGGAGATCAGCTATATCATTGAAGAACTGGATTTTGACGACAAGATCGACGTGTTGGAAGAACTGCCGGCTAATTTGGTAGACAAGATCCTGGAAAAAACACCGAAAGAAGAGCGAAAGCTGATCAACACATTCCTCAATTATCCGGAAAACAGCGCAGGGAGTCTGATGACTCCTGACTATATCAGCCTGCAGAACAATATGACAGTGGGAGAAGCCTTAGCTTATATTAAAAAAGAAGGCATGGACAGCGAGACGGTTTATACCTGCTATGTGAAAGAAGCAGGCAGAAAGCTGGAGGGCATCGTGTCTCTGCGGGCCCTGGTGATCCACGACACGGACACGAAGATCTCTGAGCTCATGAGCACGGAATATGTTTATGTCAATGTGAACGATGACCAGGAGGAGGTTTCGGAAGCCTTTAAAAAATACGGTTTTCTGGCGATTCCAGTGGTGGATAAGGAGCATCGTCTGGTGGGGATCATCACGGTGGACGATATTTTGGATGTCATTGAAGAGGAAACCACAGAAGATATCGAAAGGATGGCCGGAGTCATCGATGGCTCTGACACGGAATACCTGGACATGGGCGTGTTCCGTCATGCCAAAAACAGGCTGCCGTGGCTGATTTTGCTGTCAGTTTCCCTAATGATCACAGGCACCATCATCGAACAATTTGAGGCCACGCTCCAGCAAGTGGTGGCCCTGACCTTTTACCTGCCGCTTTTGATGGGCACCGGCGGCAACACGGGAACCCAGGCGGCCACGCTGGTGATCCGAGGCATATCCCTGGGAGACATTGATTTGAAAGACGCTTTGCGGGTCTTTTGGAAGGAGCTGCGGGTCAGCGTGATTTTAGGCGTGATACTCAGTTTGTTCAATTTCGCGAAGATCATTTTCATTGATCATCAAAGCATGGCGATCGCCTTTACGGTGTGCGGCTCCATGCTCATCGTCATTATGTTCGCCAAGCTGCTGGGAGGCATGCTGCCCCTGCTGGCGAAACGGCTGGGGGTGGATCCGGCGCTGATGGCCACGCCGATGATCTCGTCTTTGACGGACATGGTTTCCGCATTGGCTTACCTGGCCATGGCCACCATGGTGCTGGGGATTTCGTTGTAAGGAGAAAAAATGGATTGTGTTTTGACGCACAAATATATCCCCGTTTGCCAGCTCCAGTTGGACGAGGCAACAGGGCATATCATGAAAATTGGAAAGACACATCATCCCGAGCACCTGCCTGTTGGAGTGAAGATGAGCGATGGCGCAGCGGATCGGGCGGATCTCAATCGCTGGTGGGCGGGACGGACGATCCCCGCGAGCCGCTCTGGTATCGGCCAAGCCCTGGAAGCAATGGGATTAGCCGATACGCGGGTGTTGCTGACAAAATGCCTGGGACTCAGCTTGTCAGATCAATATTGGATGAAGCCTATGGACAGGGACGTGGACTGGGCTGATGTGAATTTTTTTGACAATCCCTTTTCCGAGGACGTGGGAAACGCGCTGCTTGGAAAACCGGTAAAGCCTGCTGATTTTGATTTCCATTCGCCAGACAACACATCAGATGGTTTTTTAAAAAAGCGCTGGAAAATCATCAATGAAAAGCGGTATCTGTTAAAAGCAGGGACCAATCCCTTTATGCAGCAGCCTTTCAATGAGGTGATCGCAAGTGCGGTCATGCGGCGACTGGGGATCCGTCATGCGTCCTATTCCCTGATTTTTGACCATGGGGTGCCCTACAGCGCATGCGAAGATTTTATCACAAAGGACACGGAGCTGGTCAGCGCATGGCGTGTCATGCGTACACAAAAAAGGGGAAATCAGATGTCTTTGTATCACCACTATTTGAATTGCTGTGAGGCACTGGGCGCACAGGGGATCGCCCGAGCGCTGGATGAAATGCTGGTGGTGGATTACATCATTGCCAATGAAGACAGGCACCAAAACAATTTCGGGCTTGTGAGAAACGCAGAGACTCTGGAATGGATCGGTGCCGCGCCCATTTATGACAGCGGCTCTTCCCTGGGATATGATAAATTAACCAGCCAGATTCTGTCAGAAGACAAAATCGAATGCAAACCATTTAGGAAAACCCATGAGCAGCAGATCAAGCTGGTATCTTCTTTTGACTGGGTGGACTTTGGGGCGCTGGACGGGCTTGGCGATGAAATGCGGAGCATTCTTGATGCCGCAGGCAAATATATGGATGAAGATCGAAAAAGCGCCATTATAGCGTCCGTTGAAAAGCGTATCGCAAAGCTGAAAATCATAGCTGAAACGCAGTGAAAATAAAATGCACAATAATCCTAGATGGTTATCATTTCGGATTATTGTGCATTACCTAAATCATTAGAACAGGCTTTTAGGGGAATAGATTGATAAAGTTATTATCTAAACAGAGCCCCACCGACAATCAATTGCTGAATTTCGTTTGTTCCTTCGTAGATCTGTGTGATCTTTGCGTCACGCATCATTCTTTCTACATGGTATTCTCTCATGTAACCATTTCCGCCCATGAACTGTACAGCCCATTCAGTTACTTCCATAGCTACGTTTGTGCACATGTATTTTGCTTTTGCTGCGGACTGGCCGTAATTCTTTCCTGCGTCATGGTCAGCAGCTGCCTTGTAAACCATATATTTCGCTGCTTCAATTTTAACGGCGAGTTCAGCCATCTTGAACTGCAGGTACTGATTCTTTGCGATTGGTTTGCCAAACTGTTCTCTTTCTTTCATATACTCAACCGCGCGCTCGAATGCGCCTTCTGCGATACCAAGACCCTGTGCGGCAACACCGATACGGCCGCAGTCAAGAGCCTTCATAGCTGTCTTGAATCCATTGCCATCATTTGCGACTTTGTTGAATGCTGGAACACGGCAGTCTTCCAGGATTACTTCAGATACCTGCGCTGCGCGGATACCCATTTTGTTTTCAATCTTTCCAGTACGTACGCCCGGTGCGTCTCTGTCTACGATAAAGCATGCCAGACCCTTGGATTTTTTCTCCGGCTCGGTCAGTGCGTATACTGCTGTGTATTTTGCCAGAGGTCCATTGGTGTTAAAGCATTTTAAACCATTGAGGACATATTCGTCACCGTCTTTTACCGCGGTTGTGATACATCCGCCTGCGTCAGAACCCGCATTCGGCTCTGTCAGACCAAAGGAACCAAATACCTTTCCGGAAAGAACGTCTGGAAGGAATGCTTTTTTCTGTTCCTCTGTCGCGTCTGAATGCCATACGCTTCCACCATACAGGGAAGTGGTAACGGAGTAGGAGATACCGAATGACGCGTCTACCTTAGAGATTTCCTCTACAGCAAGAGCGTATTCCATGTAACCGAGGCCCTGTCCGCCGTACTCTTTTGGATAAGGAAGCCCGATGAAACCCAGTTCTCCCGCTTTCTTGAACTGCTCAACAGGAAATTCGCTGCTTTCGTCTCTGTCTATGACGCCTGGAAGCAATTCTTCCTGAGCGAATTTTCTAGCTGTTTCCTGAATGGCTATCTGTTGTTCTGTTAATTCAAAATTCATAATGTCCTCCTTCATAAAGATAGATATTTTTTTAATTGATAATCAATAACGACAATAATTGGTTGGTTAATATTTAGCATACTAACTATTTGCTAGTAATATAGCACGCTAAGGCACAATTGTCAATAAGAAAATTCAAAAAAATCTTGACATGTGGGTTGGATATGACCATAATAGTGAACACGGACAAAGTTAGCATAAAAATAGTTAGCATACAAATAAAACTGAGGGAATGAACATGAACATATTAGTAATCTTAAGGAATCTGGACGGCAGCCAGGGTTTTTTTGAGGAAGAAGAGTATTTAAGTGAAAGTGATCGGAATGTCATATCAGAAGCCATGACTTTAAAGGAAGAATATGGCGGGACAGTATCAGCGGTCCTTTTTTCTAATGATACGCCAGATTGTGAAAAGACGCTAAAAAAGACGTATGCCTATGGCGTGAACAAAGCATACCATGCGGTTTTTCAAGATTTTGATTTTTCTGACACAAAAACTTTCGCCAAAGTGATCGCAGAGACCATAGAAAGAAAGTTTCCAGATTCTGATTTGTTTTTATTCGGGCGGCTGGCATATGACGGAGACGCGGTGACCATCGCCACAATGACGGCAGAGCACCTTCGGCTGCCAAGGATCGTATACAGTAAAGAGATTGAGAAAAAGAACGACCGCCTGATCTGCAGGAAGCATATCTCACCAAAAGAAGAGGCGGTATTGGAAGTGGGGATGCCTGCGCTGGTACAATCAATCCGTGAAAAAGGAATTCGGAGGCAGCCGAAAATCGCGGATATTGTGCGGGCCTATTCGGATGCGGAGATCTACCGGTTAGATGGTGAAGAAATTTATGGCGATATATATGTGGGAGCGAACAGTGTAAGACTGGTCCGTGAGACCGAGCCCGACGACGCGCAGGAAAAAGAGCTGAAAATCCTAAACGGCGTCAGTGACATTGAATCAGCAGAAGCGCTGATCCAGACATTGAGGGAATTAGGTTTCAGCGCGGATGGCTTATAAGTGGCATATAGAGACAGATGATGGAGGCGATAAAATGATTTATATTATTGGAGAGGAAAATAGAAAAAGAAACGATCAATTAATCATGAAAGCCAGAGAGCTGGCAAATTCCATGAATGGCCGCAAAATCAAACTGCTTTTTTTTGGAGACAAAGTAATGGATGTTTACAAAAAATATGAAGTAGATGAGATCATTCTCTTGAAGAACAGCGCCGATCAGATGTATTATGACAATGAAAAATTTGTACAGACAATGATTAGCCTCATCAATGAGGATGATGTTGATCTGATTCTTTTTCCATCAAATTCGCAATACCGAGAGCTTGCCGCGCTGCTTGGGGCGCGGATGGACAGGGCATTGATGACGGATTGCACCAATATTTGGATGCAGGAGAACGAATACATAGGCATGAAGCCGTCTTTAGATGGGACACATTTTTCAATCTACCGTTTTGAAGGAGAAAAACCGTATCTGGCAGTTGTGAAAAATGTTGAATCTAAGATTTCTTCTTCTGGAAAGAAAATAGAAGAGGTTCAGGTGATTGAGGCGAAAGGCAGCGTCTCAGAAGATGTTCGTTTGATTGGCATGGAACGGAAGGAAGACGCGAAAAAAGATATCAAAGACGCGGAAATTATTTTTGCCGGCGGACGAGGAATGCTCAATGAAGACAGTTTTCTCGCTTTGAGAAAATTGGCGGATTTATACCATGCGTCCATAGGCGGTTCACGGCCTGTTGTGGATTCCGGCTGGGCAAGCGTAGACGAGCAGGTGGGACAGACGGGAAGTTTTGTCCGTCCCAAAGTGTATCTGGCTTTTGGGATATCCGGCGCGGTTCAGCATATAGCGGGAATGAAAGAAAGCCAGTACATCATTGCAGTAAATAATCAGAAGGATTCACCGATTTTTCGCTATTGTGATTATGGGATCTACACTGACGCTAATTCGATTGTGCGAAATATGATGAATTTGTTGTGTCAAACAGGTGATAAATAGATTGGAGGAAGAACAAGGTGAACATAGAAGAATGTATTAATTTTTTGTTGACCGGAGCACAGCACAAGGTGTTCATTAAAATGAAAAATTCACTGAAGGAGGTGGGTTTGACACCAATTCAGTATGGGGTGCTGAAGTGCGTCTGGCAGTTTGATATGAGTAATCCCAAAGAAATCGCGGAATTTCTCGGTGTGGAAAATTCTACAGTGTCTGGAATATTGGATCGTATGCAGGGTAAAGGGTTGCTGGAACGGGAAATCGACGCGAATGATCGCCGTCATATTATTATTCGTTTGAGCGATTCAGCAAAGGAACTGGAGAAATCCGTGAATCGGATTGTGCTGGAAGTCAATCAAAAGGTTCTGGAAGATTTCACTGAGGAAGAAATCGCGCAATTTAAACAGTATCTGAGAAGAGTGAAAGAGGCATAGATTTGCAGGAAAAATTTTAACGCTTGCTTGAGGTGAGCGTTATTTTATGGTGTTGGAAATATGGCCAGCGGTATTTTCGGAAGATCAGCAAAGCCTGCTGCTGAAAGAAAATCGGTGAAGCAGGCTCGGTTCTAAGTTATTCTAACATGTTGCCGCAGTGACTTTTGGCGATATGGATCTGGCCAGATGGACGCATAGAGGGATCCTGAAAAATTAAGTTCTATGAAAATATTCAGAAAAAGCTGGTAATTTGGCTGTTTTTGTAGTACACTAAAAGAGTAAGTTGTGTGTATAAATAGAGAAGGAGGTTCATCATGACGACTTTATTTTTAGTGTGCGGATTATTAGCGGTCGCCTTTGGCATTGTTGTACTAGCCATGGATGGGCGACGGATCAAAATGAAAAAATAATATTGCATCAATACCTAGAAATTGGCCCGCTGGCGTTCTGTCAGCGGGTCATTTTTTAAGAAAAATTGGAAGAAGAGGTACCGGAAGGCCAGTTGGTCAGAAAAAAGAGTTTGATAACTACTTATCAAATTTTAATGAATAGTTATCAAACTCAATAATATGGTTATCAAACTTGCCGATTAAGTTATTAAACTTATTGATTTGGAGCATAATGGGAGGTATAATTAGAATATATCATCCGAAGGGAGTTTGATCATGCAAGCGGCGAGGCGGATTTCCTGTGATCCTGATGTCAAAGGCTATCATAGCATGGAAGAATGAAAAAAGGCATTGGGCGAATCATTGCGTGATTTTCCGCCCGCTGCCAGGTGTTTTTCCCTCCAGGTTAGCGATATGCTTCCATGACCGGAACCACCATGTTTTCAAAAGCGTTTCTCATTTTGGGATGGCGGATTAAAAAATGGATGGCTGGAGTTTTATCCTTGGAGACGATTACCCATTTTCCTTCATGGATATGAATCTGTATGTTTCGGAACGCGGATGACGGGTTCCGTGCCGCCATGTAGTTTGAATGTTGTTTTTGATACGCTTCTATCTGTCGCAAATGCTCCCTGTAATCGTCCCAAGTGTAAAGAATGTCCCTTTCATAAAATATGCCTGAAAGAGGCATCGCGATTGGAAACTGACGGAATTCCCCCTCCGTCAATATGGGGATTTCTTCCGTGATGCTGTCATGTTGTAAAATCTCTCTTGCCATTTCACGTTGCGCGGAAACGTATTGTTTGATTCTTGTTTGTTCCGCGGTGGGAATTTGGTTGTTCCTTAAAATTCGGTCAATTAAATCATCCGTCGCCGTATACGGGGACAAGGATGAAAGCAGAAAATGCCTGTGCCCTTTTATTTTTGCGTTGTTTTGTAAAAAAGCATGATATTCCGGTTCTCGCGCTTGATTGTAAATTTCCATGAGAGGCGTTGCTTTTGATAATAGGCGCCGCGCCCGCTTTTTGTAATAAGCGACTTCCTCTTTATTTTTTGTGAGATAATATTTTCCCTCGCCATGGTATCCATTGATCGCTTCGCCTGTGAGGGCGACGCTGCCGGATACTTTCAAAAAATGAGAAAACACATGATCCTGCGCGCCTTTTAAATAATATGGCGAAATCTGACCTGTCATATACATAGGAATCCAGCTTTCCAGACCAAGCATCATATCCTCAAAGGAGCGGTCTATATGATGGATTTGATTTAAATGCAGCCCCTTTTTCAGCATCATGGCCATGCCGAACATCCATTTTTTCGGGAATTCAGGGTCTTTCGCCATTTCTCCCATGGGCATGTCACTGTACATGATTACGGGCTCTTTGGATTTGGACAGTACCGTTGCCCTGAGGAAAGACAGCTCACTATCCATCATTTGCTTCAGGCCGAAATAACTTTTGGAAGTGGGAAACTGAAAGGGGACGGACGGAATCTTCAATTCGTCAAAGCGGATGGCGCGGATATACTCATTCAGATCAAACTCATCTAATTTTTCCAGAAAGCCGATCAGATGATTTTTAGGGAGGCCATTTCCGTTTATCAGCCACTGGGCGAGCAATGCCTGATAAGAGTCGCGGTCTGTCAATTCGTCTGGCTGGCAGCCGATTAAGCCCGCGACAGTCACCCTTTCCGAAGCGTCTTGATAACGGCGAGCGATGAACTGTGCGCTTTTCCAAGCGAATTCCCTCGGATTGGCTGGCTGTCGCAGTCCATTTTTGATACGGGAAACATAGGAAGAATCATAATTTAGAAATTTGGAAAGTTCAGAAACGCTGACAGATAACAAAGCGAGTAAAGTATTGAAATTCGCCTGCAGGTTTTTTAAATCAATCGCGCTGGCTTTGACGAATGGGGAAAAAGCGTCCGTCACAGATTGCGCGGTAATGTCTGCGATTCCTTTATTTTCAGCAATTCGAACGATCCCTTGTATCAGTTTCGTAAAATTTTCCGCGTCCGCTTCCGGAATACGTTCACCAGAACGGTAACGGCTGATGGTGGCCGGGGAAAGCCCGGAACTTTCAGATAAATCTTTCGCGGCGCAGTCTAATTGTTTTATGTATTCCGCGAGCTTGTCTTTAAAATCCATTGATGCTCCCTCTCCTGTTTATTGGTTCTTTTCTATTCATTATAAACCAGTCAGCGAAAAAAGTAATCATGTTGTTTCCAAAGTGGCATTGCCCGTTTGGAAATTGTGTGGATGCGGAGACCGTGCCATTGCTATAATAAAAACCAAAGTGACAGCCCTGCTTCACGCAAAATCAGCGAAGCGGAGAAATCACGGAAATAATTTCAGAAAGGCAGGAAATCATTATGGAGAAGATGAAAAAAACAATAAGGTGGCTAGCTATGCTGCTCTTGCTCTGCATGGTTGTGACAACTGTGCCAGCTGCGGCACACGCGAGCGTGGAGGATGATGGTCATGTCATTCATAACATTGAGATCACAAACGCTACGCTTTCTTATCAGGCAGGAGAGGCGCCAAAAGCCACAGCCACAGTCAGCGACAGTGGGGCGCGCTATGAAATCGATTATGAAAACTGGCAGAGGATGGAAGAGAAAGAAGATGGTTCGTGGGAATCAATGGCAGCATGGTATTCCGACGCCGAGACGATGTCAAATTTTCAGGAAAATGAAAAGTTCGCCGCCTTTGAAATGGGGAAATATTACATTTACAACATTCAATTAAGCGCGAAAGACGGATATGCGTTTCCGGAAGGCTCAGAAGTAAAAATGTCGTTAAATGGGAAAGAAATACCCGCGGACACATGTTTCGTCCAAGACAACGGCAGCAAACTTCATGTGGCATGGGCCGCGGAGCTGGGACATAAACTGTCGATCATTGGCGATGTGGACATTGAGGGCGTTGTCTTTGACTACCACGCTGGCGACGCGCCGAGGGCCGCGGCTTATCAATGCGATCCGTACCATGAGTGCTATGATATCGAATATGAATATTGGGAAGAGATGGAAAAAAAGCCGGACGGAACATTGGAGCCTGTCGCTTTTTGGTATTCTGATGAAAGCAAGAACAACAAGCTCGCGGCGGACAAAAAAATCACTGCTTTTGAAGAAGGCAAGACATATATGTATAGCGTCTCTTTGAAAGCGAAAGAACTGTGTTCTTTTTCCAAAGACGGCTCTGTGATGATCAACAACGGTAAAGTCAACGCCAGCAATGTGACAAACAGCAACACGAGACTCTTTGTTACCGCGGTTAAGACTATAAAACCGGAAAAGATGACAGAGCCGGCCGAAAGCGACACTTGCGCCAGCGGTCATGAGCCACGGAAAAAGCTGACGAAGGCAACCATGGAAACTGATGGAAAACTTGTGACCCAGTGTTCTGTGTGCGAAAAAATAATTTCAACGGAAATCATACCGAAAGCATCGGATATCCGCCTGTCCGCGGTTTCTTACGTCTACAACGGAAAGGCAAGGAAACCAACGGTTACAATAAAAGACCGCGAGGGAAAGACGATCAGCGCTGGGAATTATTCTGTTTCTTACGCGAATGGGCGAAAAAATGTTGGAAGCTATGACGTGTCGATCATTTTTGCGGGAAATTATGAAGGAACGGCAACGAAATCCTTTATTGTAAAACCGCGGAATGTTTCTATTCGTAAAGTGACCGCGGGAAAGAAAAAGATAGAAATAAAATGGAAAAAACAAACAAAAGAGATATCAGGTTTCCAGATCCAATACGCGACAGACAAGAAGTTTAAAAAAGGCGTGAAGACAGTGCTTAGCGCAAAGAAAACAACTTCTAAAACGATCACGAAATTGAAATCAAAAAAGAAATATTATGTAAGAATCCGCAGTTACAAGAACGTTAAGGTCAAAGGGAAGAACACAAAAATTTATTCTTCCTGGAGTAAAGCGCAGAAACGAAAGGTAAAATGATCCCAACGGATAAGAGCAAACGCCAATGCGTTCATGCCGCGGCTCCCCAAAAGAGGCCGCGGCGATGTTGTCTTGATTGCGATAGGTTCAAATTGCTTGTGAAGATCACGCTTATCGTTTATTGGAATTTCTCCAGATTCCCATATGTTCCGCCTCTCGGATCAGACTTTCTCGAAAATCCGGATGAGCCAGAGAAACCAGGGCTTCCGCCCGCTGCCAGGTGTTTTTTCCTTTCATGTCAGCGATCCCATACTCGGTGACAACATACTGGACGACGCTGCGAGGCGTGGTGCAGATGGAGCCAGGTGCCAGTGTAGGCAGAACGCGGCTTTTCAAAGTCCCGTCTTTATCCGTGTAACTGGAAGACAGGCAGATGAAGCTTTTGCCGCCCTTGGACAAATAAGCGCCCATGACAAAATCCAGCTGTCCGCCAGTGCCGGAAATGTGCCGAGTGCCGGCCGATTCCGCGTTCACCTGGGAAAACAGGTCCATGTCAATGGCGTTGTTGATGGAAATGAAATTGTCGTTGGCGGAAATGACTCGCACATCGTTGGTGTACTCCACCGGCGCGCCCATGACCTCCGGATTCTGGTCGATATATTGATACAGCTTGTCCGTTCCCGCCGCCATGCCAAAGACCTGCCGGCCCTTGTCCGTGGTTTTCCGGCGGCCCGTGATCTTTCCCGCTTTGGCGATGTCCACGAACGCGTCGATGTACATTTCTGTGTGGATCCCCAGGTCTTTCAGGTCCGATTGAGCGATCAATTCACCGACCGCGTTGGGCATGCCACCGATTCCCAGCTGGAGACACGCGCCGTCCGGGATGTGGGGCAGGATCAGCTGGGCGATTTTCCGATCCACGTCCGTAGGGGCTGGCGTGGACATCTGGGGCAAAGGCGGGTTGGGCCCTTCCACAATGGCGTCCACTTTGCTGATGTGCAGCTCCGTGTCGTACAGGCCATATGTATGAGGCAGGTTTTCATTGATTTCCACGATGATATGTTTGGCTCTGGCGCACAGCTGGGCTAGGTGAGAAGGGGAGACGGAAAAAGAGAAATTTCCGAACCGGTCCATGGGCGGCACCTGCATCATCAGCACATCCGCGGGCGGCAGGTGGTCCCGATAAAAGCGAGGCAGCTCCGAATAGCGCATGGGCGTGAAATACCCCATGCCTTTTTTGAAGATCTTGCGGTCGATTCCCGTGGTGTGCCAGGCCACCCAGGTGAAATGCTCCCCCGCGTCCTGGCCTTTGCAGATCTCCGGCATCCATAGGGACGTGCTGCCGTGGACCTTCACATCCTCCAGCTCGTCTTTTCGGGCCGCCAGCGCCTGGTCTAGGGCATAAGGGTGATTGACGCACCAAGAATAATCCACCCAGTCTCCTGATTTTATGATCTTCACGGCTTCCGCCGCCGTAGTCAGCTTTGCTTGATATTGTGTTTCGTAGTCCATGTTACGTACTTCCTTTTTGTGAGATTTTCTAAAGGCTATTTTACCATAAAATCCAGAGGATTCCCATTCCTTCCTTGGGAAATCAAGAAATGAGAAGTTTGTTTTGAAAATGGAAATAAAGTTCAATCTAATGAAATGGTTGATTTTTTAGTCATTTATGTATAATATAAATTTAGATGAGCGATCCATTTAGAAATAGTGAGAAGGAGGTGCTATTATGGCTACATCAAGCATCCTTACCAATATTGTGATTCGGGAGCCAAAAAAAGCGGAAGCTTTAGCGAATGCGCTCGAAGAATCCAGCAATGTCCCTAAGAGAAGGCTTTCTGGGCCAACTATGCCAGTGTTATCTGACAGGGACAAAATTCGTGAGCTTATGGCAAAGAAGGTACAGAAAAAATGAGAGACTATACAGTTGTAAACATTTTAGACCTGATGGACGCGATCGGAGAAGATGAATCGCGAACCATCCTTTCAGGATTTTTTTGCCCGAAGAATGCTGAAATCGAAACTTTTGTAAAGAAAAATGCCATTGAGTTCGCAAAAAGGAAAATATCGATCACCTATCTTGTTATTGACAATGAGAGCCGAGTGGTAGCGATGTTCGCGCTTACACACAAGGCTGTTCAGATTATGAGCGCAGGTTTGTCATCAACAGTGAGAAAGAAAATTCAGCGATATGCGCAACTGGATGAAGAAACAGGAATGTTCACTTTGTCATCTTTTTTGATCGGACAGTTTGGAAAAAATTATCAATACCCAAAAGCTTCAATGCCTGATGGAGAACAATTGATGGATGCTGTCTTTGAGATTTTGGAGCAAGTTCAACATCAAATTGGCGGAGGTGTCGTGTATCTCGAATGTGAAGAAAAGCCTCAACTGCTTGAATTCTATCAAAATGAAACGAATCAATTCAAGATATTCGGAGAAAGATTCTCGCGGGCAGAAGGAATAAAATACATACAGCTGCTGAAAATATTTTGATACCCAAAGATTGGTGGAAAAGCCGGTTGAGCCGTTAAACCCTGATAGTCCTTTGATTTATGGAGATAATGAGTAAAACCAGAGGTGTGCGTTCATCTTTTAACGGGTATCATTTCCCCACTTGACAAGGAGCAGGCGAACACATATAATTTATGCCATGACAACAACATACTTTGGGCAAAGACAATTTTGGAAGCTGGTGAAAATCCGGCACTGTGTCTCAGCAACCGTGATATCCGCGAAAGGATTGGCGCTTTGAGCGCGAGCCACTGGAGCAAGAAACGCTTTGGGAAGGCATCCTAGTAGGCAAAGGATTCAGTCGGTAGACCTGTGTTTGCTCGAAACGAAAGTCTTCTGAGATGGGGCAAAGTTTACACCAGGGATCACAGCGAAAACCGCAGCATGAGGCATGGAAATGGCCTGTGGCATGTTTATGGAAAAGCAGTGAAACAAGCAGCAAGTAAATCAAGCACGCAGTCAGAGACTGGGTGTTTTTTCGTATACAGGAAATGTTCGTCAATGACGAGTTTAACGGGATATTAACAAGGTCTGACGCTAGGCGAAAACCAGCGAAAGGCGATCAAAGACATTGCGCATGAAGAGGAGAAAAGATGATGAAAAGGAAAAACAAAAGTAGGCTAGCAGCGATCCTAGTGATCTCCATGGTCACAGTGCTCCTGGCATTTGGCATGGCTGGATGTTCCTCAAGCACAGAGCAGGCAGCGGAGGAACCTGGCACTGCGCCTGCTGCGGAGCAAAGCGTGGAGAAGGAGGCTAATGCGGCCAGCCAGGAAGAAACCACCGAGGCGGCTGCGAAAGCCAGCGAGACGACAGGGACCACAAAGGCCCAGGAGCAGACAACGGCGACCACCAAAGCCGCGGAAAAATCCACGACCAAAGCCAAGAAATCCGAAGCAGCGAAAAAGCCTGCTCATGCCACAAAGACGGCGAAGGATGAAAAGAAATCCACCACAAAAAAGCCGACTAAAAACACCACAAAGAAAGCTACGAAAAAACCGACCACCAAAACCACGCAGGCCAATGTGTGTTACGTGACAGTGGACGGCTATTGCAGCGGCAAAAGCGTTTCCCTCCAGGGCGGCGACACGGCTTATTCAGTGCTCAAGCAGAGCGGGGCCAGCGTCAGCGCGGAAAAGTCCCAGTACGGCCTTTACGTAAAAGGGATCAACGGCCGCTTTGAATTCGATGAAGGACCAGCCAGCGGCTGGAAGTATTCGGTCAACGGTTCTTCGCCAAGCAAATCCGCTGACAAATGCAGCGTGAGCAAAGGCGATGTGGTGAAATGGTACTATGTGAAATAGAGAGGATGCTACTTGATTGTAGAGCAATTTAGAGAAAGGAACAGGTAAGATGAAAAAACGGATCTTTTCATGGATGATGGCTTTGATCATGGCAGTGACCATGATGTTCGGCAGCAGCGCAGCGGCATTTGCCGGGACAGGCGATGAACTGGCAGCCGACGCTAAATCAGCTGGCGGCAAAAACGTGGGAGGGCTGCAATGGTCTTTCTCCCCGCCAAGTGACGCGTCCGGCATTGTACCGGGGAAATATATCACGTCTCCGGCCATGTGCAAGGGCTACCTTTATGTGGCGGCAGGCAAGACCTTGTACAAGATCGATAAAAACACAGGAAACATAGCGGGGAAGGCCGCGCTTTCAAAGGGCTGCGCCTTCTGGGGCATCGCGCCTACCGTGGATGAAAAGGGCAACAGGATCTTCGTTGCCCAGGACGGCGCGACCGTGGCCATTGTGAACGCGGAAACCATGGCAGTCATCAAAGAGGTGAATTACGCATCAGGAGAAGCCAATCACCAGGGCATTTCTCCTGTGATTTATGACAAAAACACCCATAGTATTTATACCGGTTCCTGGACTGGAAAATCCGGGGTCGGCGGCACTTACGCCAGGATCGACTTGAATAGACTGAATGAAGCGGACCAAGGCGTGACAGTCTTGGCGCAGGATGAGAACCGGGGCTTTTACTGGGCAGGTGCGTGCGTCAAGGATAACAAAGTGGTATTCGGTTCCGAGGCATATAATGGAAAGTCAAAGTTATTCGCATATGATTTAAACAGCAATACGTGCCAATCAGCGGATCTGAACGCGTCCGTCCGTTCCACCATCGTCAGTCATGGTTCTGCGTACTACGTTGCCACTTATGACGGTAAGCTGTATAAATTTGGATTGGATGACGGGGTTCCGAGCATCAAAGGCGGCCCTGTAAGCCTGCCGGGAGGTGGGAGCATTTGCACGCCAGTGGTTTACAATAACAAGATGTACGTTGGCGGAAACACAGGCATCGCAGTCATTGATCCTGATGCTATGAGCACGGTCAACACTTTGAGCACGCCTGGAAAAGTGCCGAGCGTAACCATTAAAGATGAAAATCACATTTACTGTACCTATTATAAGGAACCCGGCGGCATTTATAATGCCGCCGTTGGGACCGACTATTTCATTCCGGACAAAGACATGCAGCAGTACGGGATTTCCAGCATTATCGCTGACGGTGACATGCTGTATTACAAAAATGACAGCGGCAACCTGATGGCCGTGAAGCCAGCCTATTCCATAGAAGGCGCGCAGATTTCCTGGAAGAGCCAGAAGTTCGTTTACAATGGAAAAGAGCAAAGGCCTCAAGGCATCACAGTGACCTTAAACGGCAAGCAGCTGGCCGCTGGGACCGATTACCGGGTCGCTTATGAAAACAACGTTAATGCGGGGACTGGAAAAGTGGTCGTGACCGGCACCGGAGAATACGCCAGGACCATCAGCAAGACCTTTACCATTGAGAAGGCCAGCATCGCCAAGGCTTCTGTGAAGCTGGCGAAATCCTCTTTCGCCTATAACGGAAAGGCGAGAAAGCCGGCTGTGACCGTGACCTTAAACGGAAAAAAGCTGACTTCCAAGGACTACAACGCGGCTTATGCGGGCGGCAGAAAAAAAGTGGGGACATATAAAGTCACAGTAAAAGGAACAGGCAATTACACAGGGACTGCAGCTAAGGCCGCCAAGTTCAAGATTCTGCCGCAAAAGACCACCATTTCTAAAATGGCTGAGGGCAAGAAATCCATGACCGTGAAATGGAAGAAGAAAACAGCTCAAACAGCGGGATATCAGATTCAGTACGGCTTGAAAAAGAACTTCAAAGGCGCGAAGACCGCAGTGGTTCGTAAAAACAAAACCACTTCCAAAGAGATCACCAAACTGAAAGCTAACAAGAAGTATCACGTTCGTGTTCGGACTTATCAAAAGGCAGGCGGAAAAACTTATTATTCCCCTTGGTCCAAAGCCAAGTCCGTCAAAATAAAATAAAGATTTCATGAAAGAAGTGAAAGGAGAAACCAATGAAAAAACGATTATTATCACTATTAACCACAGGCGTGGTGGCTGCCACCATGCTCTTTAGCGGCAGCGCCGCCGCCTTTGCCGCAGACGCAGGCAAGACTCCGGCTCCAGAAGTGACCGCGAAGGTGGAAGTCAGCATGCAGTCCGGCTATAGCTTTATCATGTGTCATGAAACCATTCCGGTCAGCTCCCGGACTTCCCTGGAGTATGGGTATGAAGACGCAGAAGATTATGCGGCAGCTGGCAAAGTCACTGCTTTAGACGTGATGTTGGCTATGCATAAAGCGTATTATGGGGATTCTTTTACTAAGGATACGCAAGGACAGTACGTTGAAGTAACAAGCGGGCAGGCTTCCGGCTACTATCTCCCAAGAGCCTTTAGAAACTTAGTGAGCACAGGTTACTATCTGAATGACGAATACGTAAGCACTTCTAACACAGAGGTGAAGGATGGCGATAAGTTCGATTGGTATGAATATCAGGATCAAGGAACATGGTCGGATAAGTATACGTATTTTTCCAAGGATGGCAAATCCAATAGAGAATACACAGGAGTAAAAAACACAGAGATCGCGATTGAACTGTTCGGCACAACAGGTCAGTACGATGCTGCTTGGAAGCCAATCATGGGAGCGGCTCCAAACGCCAACATCTACCTTGCGGACCAGAACACTGGCAGAAGACTGGGCAGCTCAATCGCCAAGACGGACGCAAACGGCAAGGCTGTTGTGAAATTCGATAAAGCGGGCACTTACTATCTGACTGCTACAAGACCTGCGGCAGACGGTTACATCACCATGCCGTGGTGCAAGGTGACAGTGGAAGGAAAGGCACAGGCCATCACTGCCAAATCCCTGACAAAGACTTACAGCAAGAACAAAAAGTTCAGCCTCAACGTCAAAGCGGAAGGCAAACTGTCCTATGCTTCCAGCAACACAAAAGTGGCCACCATCGACAGTAAGGGCAAAGTGACCATCAAGGGAACAGGCAAAACCACCATCACCATCAAAGCCGCTGAAACAGACACTTACAGCGCGGCAACAAAGAAGATCACTCTGACTATAAAACCGAAAAAAGCTGCGGGCGTGGCGCTGACAGCGAAGAGAAAAGCCATCGGTGTTTCTTGGAACAAGGACAGCAAAGCCAGCGGGTACCAGATCCTTTGCGCCACCAATTCCAAGTTCACCAAAGGCAAGAAAACTGTCACGGTAAAGAACGCTAAAACCACGAAGAAGACAGTTTCCAAGCTGAAAGCGAGAAAGACTTACTATGTGAAAGTGAGAGCTTATAAAACCGTAAGTGGTAAAAAGATCTACGGTGCTTACAGCGCGGTAAAGAAAATCAAAACCAGATAAATAAACGATAAGCAGGTGAATTTCATTGAAAAGCGTGTTTTCGACCTGCCATCCAGCAGTTAACTTTGGCTGGTTCTGCGGGGTCATTGGCATCGGGATCTTTCTCATTCATCCGGTGTTTCTGGCCATCGCAGTGCTGGCCTCCGTTTGTTACGCATTGCTGCTGGGGGGCAAAGGCACATTAAAATTCATCGCGTGTTTTCTGCTTCCCATGATCTTAGTGGTGACAGTGGTGAACGCGCTGGTGAATCCAAGGGGAAGCACGGTGCTATATTATACGGAGTACAGCCAGATTACGATGGAGGCAGGGATTTACGGTCTAACCACAGGCCTGATGCTTGCCACTATCCTACTCTGGTTTTCCTGCTATAATCAAGTAATGACCAGCGACAAATTCGTATACTTGTTCGGGAAGCTCATTCCGGCGGTTTCCCTGATTTTTTCCATGGTCATGCGTTTTGTCCCCAATTTTAAAATGCAAATCAAAAAAATTTCTGAAGCTCAGCGCTGTATTGGGCGGGATGTGACCAACGGACGGATCAGAGATAAAATCCATCACGGAATCCTGATCGTGTCCATCATGTTCACCTGGGCACTGGAAAACGCCATTGACTCCGCTGATTCCATGCGTTCTCGGGGGTATGGCTTGAAAAACAGGAGCACATTTTCCCTTTACCGGTTCGACAGACGGGACGTGTCTGCCGCGGCTTTGCTGGCGGTGGTAACGGGTATCGTGCTGGCGGGCATGGCTCTGGGAAAGTGCTCCATGGAATTTTATCCCCAGATCGTTATGGCAGATTTTGACTGGTTCAGCGCGGTCATTTATGGGGCCTATGGGATCTTGTGTTTCTTTCCCATATTGATGGAAGTAAAAGAGGTGATCACTTGGAAACGTTTACAGTCAAAAATGTAACCTTTACCTATCCGGAAGCAGCAGGGCCAGCGCTGACAGACGCGAGCTTCACAGTTTCTCCGGGGGAAATGATCGTGATCTGCGGTCAGTCTGGGTCAGGAAAAAGCACGCTTCTGCGCAATCTGAAGCCGATCCTGGCGCCTCACGGAAAGCGGCAGGGAGAAATTTTGTTTGA
The DNA here is from genome assembly GCA_910583765.1 of uncultured Eubacteriales bacterium. Classification (GTDB taxonomy): domain Bacteria; phylum Bacillota; class Clostridia; order Peptostreptococcales; family Anaerovoracaceae; genus Hominibacterium. The sequence continues at coordinate 62,820 of CAJTYS010000006.1, forward strand.
CGGCGTGCCCATTGATCAGCTGGATCAGAAGCAGCAGGCAGCGAAGATCGGCTATGTGCTGCAAAATCCCGACAATCAAATTGTCACGGACAAAGTCTGGCACGAGCTGGCCTTTGGCCTGGAAAGTCTGGGCATGGACACCAAGACCATTCGTCTGCGGGTGGCGGAAATGGCTAGTTTTTTCGGGATTCAGACTTGGTTTCACAAGGAAGTCAACCATCTTTCCGGCGGGCAGAAGCAGATTCTCAACCTAGCCTCCGTCATGGCCATGCAGCCGGAAATTTTGATTCTGGACGAGCCCACCTCGCAGCTGGATCCGATTGCTGCCAGTGACTTCCTGGAAACCATCGCAAAGATTAATCGGGAGCTGGGGACCACAGTGATCATCACCGAACATCGCCTGGAAGAAGTGCTGACCATGGCGGAGCGGGCCATTGTCTTGGATCAAGGGAAAATCATCGCGGACGATACACCGGCAAATGTAGGCGCGATCCTGGCCAGGGACAACCATTCTATGTTCATGGCCATGCCCACGCCCCTCCAGGCATATTCCATCCTTTATCAAGATGGCATCGGCAAAACTCTGCCATGTCCGGTGAACGTGCGGGACGGACGGAACTGGCTGAGCAGGCTCTTCGCGGGCAGAAGTCCTTTGATTCGGGCTCTGCCAGCGGAGCCGGAGATCCAGAGAAAGGCTGAGCCGGTCATAGAAATGAAAGAAGTCTGGTTCCGATACGGCAAGCAGGAGCCGGATGTGGTCAAAGATCTGAGCATGCAGGTGTATTCGGGAGAGTTTTTCTGTCTGGTAGGGGGCAATGGGACCGGAAAAACCACCACGCTCACCCTGGCAGGCGGAATCCACAGGCCATACCGAGGAAGCATCAAGATCAAAGGAAAAAAAGTCAGTGCCTATAAGAATAATCAGCTGTTCCAGGGGATCCTGGGCATCCTGCCACAGAACCCCCAGAGCATTTTTGTGAAAAAGACCGTGGAGGAAGATCTGCTGGAAATGTTGGAAGGCAGCAAGCTGTCCAAGAGTCAGCAGCTGCGGCGTGTCCAGGAAGTGGTGGATCTGGTGGAGATCGGACATCTGACAGACATGCATCCTTATGACCTTTCCGGTGGAGAACAGCAGCGGGCTGCCATGGCAAAGATCCTGCTGCTGGATCCGGAGATCTTGCTGCTGGACGAACCCACCAAAGGGCTGGACAGCGGCTTCAAGTTCAAGCTGGCAGGCATCCTCAAGCGGCTTCAGCAGCGGGGAATCACCATCCTTATGGTGTCCCATGACATTGAATTCTGCGGCCGGTACGCTGATCGGTGCGCCATGTTTTTCGATGGGAAGATCATCACCACCAACACCCCTCGGCTCTTTTTTTCTGGCAACAGCTTTTACACTACCGCCGCTAACCGCATTTCTCGTCACCTCTTTGAAAATGCGGTCAATGTGGATGATATTGTGACCTTGGTGCGGCAGAATTTTGGAAAGGCGCCTGAAGGTTCAGCGAAAAGCGGGGCGGCTGAACAGGGCTTAGGAACCAGTGCGGGAGCTGGCCAAAAGGAGGAAGAGCAAAGCTGCGGGTTGGAGCATGGTTTGGCTCTGAGAAATTTGGATATGGATGAAGGATCTGACCAGATCGAACCTTCTTTCCGAAAACAAGAAGAAACAGAAACACAAAGCCACAGCAGTGAAGATCTGGCAGAGCGATTGCGGCAGCAATACTGCAGAGCCGGCGGCAAAACAGGCAGCGGAGGCAGGACGGCAGCACGGGCAAGGGAGAAAGAACAGTCCGGTGCCGGAGCGCTCGCTTGCGATCCAGAGCAGATGACGGCTGACCGTAAAGGGGCGCGGAAGGTGAAACCTGGCGCTTTGCGGCCCATGGGTCTGGATCTGGGGATGGTGCTTTTGGGATTCGTGACCATCATAGGCGGGTATCATGTGTTGGGCGACAGAAAGTATTTTGTCATTTCCGCGCTGCTGGTGCTTTACGCCTTGATCCCGTTTTTTGCGGGATTCGAGCGGAAAAAGCCGAAGGCCCGTGAAATCGTCATCCTTGCAGTGCTCATCGCCACTGCGGTAGTGGGGCGGGCGGCCTTTTTCATGATCCCTAATTTCAAGCCCATCGTTGCCATTATCATTATTTCCGGCGTGGCGCTGGGCAAGGAGTCCGGCTTTCTGGTGGGAGCCATGTCAGCCTTTGTTTCTAATTTCCTCTTTGGGCAAGGTCCGTGGACACCGTATCAGATGATCGCCATGGCTATCATCGGATATTTGGCGGGATTGATTTTTCACCGGTTCGAGGATCGTCTCAAGATCTTGCCATTGGTGGCATTCGGTGCGCTGACTACATTTTTTCTTTACGGAGCTATTGTGGATCTGTGGACGATTTTTTCCGCCACTTCAGAGCCCACCATGGCCACGGTCATAGGGATTTACGCTGCGGGCATTCCTTTCAACCTGACCCATGCCGCGGCCACAGCGATTTTCCTCCTGCTGCTGGCAAAGCCCATGCTGGGGAAGCTGAACCGAGTCAGAGTCAAGTATGGGATGGAGGTTTATGAGTAGAAAGAGGATGGCGGCCGAGGGGCAGGGTGTCGGGAGCGGCAGGCTGGAAAAACGGAGACATTTGACAAGATAAAATAAACACGGTACAATGTATGCCAAGCAGCATAAAAATGGAGGAATTGCCAGCCCGAGCGCAAGATGGCACAAGGTGCCAGATCGCAGGAGTGTGCACAAATTGATGATTTTTGCCGATTTGTGCACACAAAACCGCCTATTTTTCCAGATTTCAGCCTAGAAATACGGGATATCCAAGAAAATAGGCATGGAAGTTTACATAATACCGAGAAAATTTATATTTTCTTCATTATCAGTGTGCATAAATTCGCAAAAAAGCTCAATTTGTACACACTGCTACAATATTTCAATCAATAGAGAGGCAGAGCCTAAGTTTCAGCTGATGGATTCAAACCACAGTAAATCACAACGAGCGGGACAAACACAGCGGAAAATTTATGAAAAATTCAAGTTTAGCAGGTTTAATAACCTTAGAATATGTAAATACTGTAATTAAGGAACGACCGAAGGACATACATAAAGGTGACTGCGGTAAAGTTCTCATCATCGCAGGCTCTGTAGGCATGGCGGGCGCGGCCATGCTCTGCGCGAGAGGGGCGCTGCGGGCAGGAGCGGGACTTGTGCGAATTTCCGTTCCCAAAGAGCTTTATCCCATTCTGCAGGTGGGCGTGCCGGAAGCCACATGTGTCCCCAGGGAGCTTTCCCTACCGGAAATAGAGGCCTGCGACGCAGCGGCCATTGGTCCGGGGTTAGGAGATGATGAGCAGAGTGTCGGATTAATCCGAACCATATTGAACAATTACAGGAAAACCATAGTATTGGACGCTGACGGAATCAACGCGGTCAGCAGGGCGAATTTGGGACAAGCTTTGCGGGAAACCAAAGCAGAGGTCATCATGACTCCCCACCCAGGGGAAGCGGCCAGGTTCCTCCGCTACATGAAAGCAGGAGACATTTCCAGCATGGAAAGGCTCCAAGTGGCAGAGCTTTTAGCGGAGAAATCAAAAGCCACCTGCGTGCTGAAAGGCAGCGCGACCCTGGTGACAACAAAGAGCGGCGATTCATATACTAATACTACAGGAAATCCGGGCATGGCCACCGGAGGCAGCGGAGACGTCTTAACAGGAATCATCGCTGCGCTGGCCGGGCAGGGTCTAGCACCGGAGGATTGCGGGAAAGCGGGGGTGTTCATCCACGGCATGGCAGGAGATCTATGTGCCGAAGCTTACGGAGAAACCGGCATGACCTCCATGGACATGGCCAACATGACGGCCCTGGCTTTCAAAAAAATCATTGGAAAATAGATCTGGGAATCAGGCGGAAAGACTGGGCGGCCTCAAGGACCCCAGGCGGCCAAAATCCCCCAGATCATAAAGATAACAGATAAGGAGTGAAGGACTTGCTGGTAAAGAAAGGTGATCTTTATTTTGCAGATTTAAGTCCGGTAATCGGCTCCGAACAGGGCGGCGTAAGGCCAGTCCTGGTGGTTCAGAACAACGTAGGGAACAAATACAGCCCGACCATCATCGTGGCTGCCGTGACCTCACAGAAAAACAAAGCCAATCTGCCGACCCATGTGGAAATCGCAGCGGACGGCAATGGTCTCAGTAAAAATTCAGTAGTATTGCTCGAACAGCTCAGAACAATTGACAAAAAACGGTTAAAAGAACGAATTGGCACGATCAACCAGGAACGTTTACCGGATGTTGATGAAGCGTTAGGCGTAAGTTTAGGAATAACGAGCGCATTTGAATGATCAAATCGTTTTTGATGGCAAAAAGCAGGAAAGCTCCCAAGGGGCTTTTCTGCCCAGTGCCTGATATAAAAATGCAAACAGGAGGATAAGCAATGGATTACACACACTTTGAAAAGACAGCGGCAAATATCCGCACAGGAATCGTGAAAGCAATACATAACGCAGGCTCCGGACATCCGGGCGGTTCCCTTTCTGCGGCGGATATCGTGACTGCGCTGTATTTTAAAGAAATGAACATCGACCCGAAAAATCCAAAAATGAAGGGCAGGGACAAATTCATCCTGTCAAAGGGCCACGCCGGTCCAGTGCAATACGCGGCGCTGGCAGAACGAGGCTACTTTCCAAAAGAAGACATCCTGCAGCTGAGAAAGCTGGGAAGCAAATTTCAGGGCCACCCAAACATGAACAAGGTCCCGGGCATCGAAATGTCCACAGGCTCCCTGGGACAGGGCTTTTCCGTGGCAGGCGGCATGGCTATGGCCGGAAAGCTGGACAAGGACCCAGGCAGGATCTATGTGCTGCTGGGCGACGGCGAGATCCAGGAAGGCATCATCTGGGAAGCTGCCATGTCCGCGGCACATTACAAGTTGGACAACCTGGTAGGAATCCTGGATTGGAACGGCCTGCAGATCGACGGAAAAAACGAAGATGTCATGACCGTTGCTCCTGTTGATAAGAAATTCGAGGCTTTTGGCTGGAACGTGATCAACATCGATGGACATGATTTCCCGCAGATTTTCGATGCCTTTGACAAGGCTAGAGCATGCAAAGGCAAGCCGACCATGATCATTGCCAAGACTCACAAAGGCAGAGGCGTTTCCTTTATGGAAGACCAATACGGCTGGCATGGAAAAGCCCCGAACGAAGAACAGACGAAGCAGGCGATCGAGGAACTGGGAGGTGAATGGTAATGGCAGAAAAAATGGCAACAAGACAAGCTTATGGAAAAAAGCTGGTAGAATTAGGCGCAAAATATGAAAACCTGGTGGTAATGGACGCAGACCTTTCCAAATCCACTATGACCGCAGAATTCGGCAGCGCTTATCCAGAACGGTTTTTCAACATGGGGATCGCGGAACAAAATCTGTATGGAGCGGCCACGGGCCTGGCATTGTCGGGAAAGACCGTGTGCGCCAGCACCTTCGCCATGTTCGCTGCGGGAAGGGCCTTTGAGATCATCCGCAACTCCATTGGCTACACGAAAGCCAACGTGAAGATCTGCGCCACTCATGCGGGGATCACAGTAGGCGAAGACGGAGCCAGCCACCAGACCTTTGAAGACCTGGCTCTCATGCGGACCATCCCAGGCATGACAGTCATCAATCCGTCTGACGGCGTTTCCGCTGGAAAACTGCTGGAACAGGCCATTGCCATGAATGGCCCTTGCTACATCAGACTGGGAAGAGCCGCGGTGCCGATCTTTTACGATGAAGCAGCGGACATTGCTTTAGGAAAAGGAAACTGCCTGCGGGACGGAAATGACGTGACCATCGTGGCCACAGGGATCATGGTAAGCGAAGCTATGATGGCTGCGGAAGAGCTGGAAAAACAGGGCATTGACGCCAGGGTCATCGATATCCACACCATCAAGCCCATTGATAAAGACATCCTGATCAAAGCCGCGAAAGAAACAGGCAAGATCGTCACCGCAGAGGAACATTCTGTGATCGGCGGCCTGGGAAGCGCGGTGGCCGAAGCCATTGCCCAGGACGCGCCTGCGAAAATGGCTTTCGTGGGGCAGCAGGACACCTTTGGTGAGTCTGGAAAGCCAGATGAATTGAAGAAAAAATACGGCATGACAGCAGAACACATCGTAACTGCGGTAAAAGCCTTGAAATAACTAGGCGCAAAAATTGTAATAACAAGCTCCCTTCTTGAATAGGTTTAATTATAAACGAAACAGAAGGGAGTTTTGGTTTTGGGAGAAAAAGAAAAGAAGATACGGAAACCGGTGAAAAAAAAGTTCGTGGTCATCGCAGTCCTTGCGGTGGTCGCAACTTTGGCAGCCGGGCTCGCGGCGGTCAATTTATTAAAAGGTGACAAAAAAGTGGAGTTTAAAACATTGAGCGAAAACAAAATACCTCAGGACATCTCAAGCCAGGTGATCCCAGAGTACAGAAGCTTGGAACGGGCATTGGCCTGCGTGGTGGAAGATAAAATCTACGTGATCGTCACCAGAGGCGAAAAGCCCACTTCCGGATTCGGATTGGAAATCGACAAAATGAAGCTGGAAGAAAAAGACGGAAAGCACAATCTGGTGGTCTATGCGGATTTTGAGGATCCAGAAAAAGGAAAAGCCCTGGCCCAGGTCATCACATATCCAGTGAAAGTGGCGGAAACGGATTTAACGAAGCTGCCTGATGAGATCGAACTGCGGATCCAGTACGAAGAGTAGGCAGGCGCGCGTCTAAAAACGCGCTGGGCTCCTTGGGAAAACCTGATCAGTAAAATTCATCGCTTTTGCAAAGAGAGATGCCGGTACGCCGCGGCCCTGCGGTCAGCATCTCTTTTCTAATGTCAGGAGACTCCCTTTCAAGGGATAAAGCCGCCCGTTTTATGGTGTCCAAATTTTACGAGGAAAATGTCTTAATGTAGTTGACATAAAATGTAATTAATGGTATTATTAACATGATGCTGGACGCAGATTCCAGAAAATAAAACAAAAGGAATGGCAGCCATTTTTCCTATCACATACTCTTCACTTGCAAGTGATAAAATTGTAGCGTTTTGAGGAATACTAGCGATATTTGTTTGAAAAACAGAGCGAATTATAGTAAACTAAAGCATATTTGAAAGTTGCTTGATATGAATCGCGCGTCCATGTTCAAAACAAGGCTGCACGCAAGAACGGGAAAGGGGCTTGGCAGAAATGATCATTTTTGAAAATGTCACAAAGCATTACAAATCAAACATAGGCCTTGAGGATGTGAGTGTAAAAATAAACAAAGGGGAATTCGTCTTCTTAGTAGGGCCCAGCGGGGCGGGAAAATCCACATTTGTCAAACTGATTTTAAAAGAGATCAATGCAGACAAAGGGAAGATCAAAGTCATGGACAAGGATGTGACCCGATTTTCCAACAGGCAGATTCCAAGCTTGAGGAGGGATGTGGGCATCGTGTTTCAGGACTTCCGCCTGCTGCCAAAGAAAACCGTGTTTGAAAACGTGGCCTTTGCCATGGAGATCGTCCATGCGCCGAGGAAAAAAATACGCAGACAAGTGCCGCAGCTTTTGAAGGTCGTAGGCATCGAAAGCAAGGCAAAGAAATATCCCAACGAATTATCCGCGGGCGAACAGCAGAGAGTGGCCATAGCCAGAGCGCTGGCCAATAATCCCATGATCCTCATCGCGGACGAGCCCACTGGGAACCTGGATCCAGACACGGCGTGGGAAATCATGCAGATCTTAGACGGGATCAACATGCGGGGAACCACTGTGGTGATGGTCACCCATGCCAAGGATATCGTGGATAAAATGAACAAGCGGGTGATCGGCATCGAAAAGGGAAAGATCGTCAGAGACGATGTCGGCATATACGGGCTGGAAGCCACCCTCGCTCAGCTGGAAGGCATGGAAGTGACCACGGACACCCTCCAGCACAGGCGTGTATTCAATGAGAGAGAAAAAAAGGGAGAGTTATAGGCATGATCAGACGTTTTTTCTATACGCTGAAGCAAGCGTTTCAGCAAGTGTTCCGAAACAGGGCGATGACTGTGGCGTCTGTGTTCGCCATTACAGCCATGCTCCTGATTTTGGGGTTGTTCTTTATTATTGTGATCAATATCAATACCGCCGCGACTATGATCCAGCAGGATTACGATTCCATTGAGGTGTTCCTGGATGACGCGACCACGGAAGAGCAGGCTCAGAGCATGATCGCGGCCCTTCAAGAGGAAAACGGCGTGGACGAAGTTCTCTACCGGACAAAGGACCAGGCCATGGCGGAATTGAAAGCAAGATGGGGTGAGAATGGAGAACTGCTGGATTCCCTGGCGGAGAATCCTTTGCCAAACTCTCTGATCATTAAAATCAGCAGCCTGGAGGCGGCCAATGACATCGCGAAAAAATCGGGCGCCTTGGAAGGCGTGGAGGATGTCAAATACTATAAAGAAACTGTGGACAAATTGATGAACGCCACTAGGTTCATTCAAATAGCGGCCATCATTGTGATGATTTTCCTCATTGTGGTATCTATTGTCGTGGTGTCCAACACCATCAAACTTACGGTGTTTAACAGGGCCAGGGAAATCAGCATCATGAAATACGTGGGAGCCACTAACTGGTTCATCCGAGGACCGTTTCTGGCAGAAGGCATCATCATCGGGTTGTTGTCTGCGGGGATTTCGGTAGGCATCTGCGCGGTGCTTTACGATAAAGTCATCGATATGATCGGGCAGGATGTGTTCCTCATCTTGTCCACTCCTATGGTGCCTATGGAATTTTTAATATATAATTTAGTTTGGATTTTCGCAGCGCTGGGCATCAGCATTGGTGCCTGCGGCAGTATCATTTCCATGAGAAAATTTTTGGATGCTTAGGAGGAAGCGATTTATGCGAAACAAAATAATGATGATCATTGCTTTAGTCCTGATCTTTACCATGCTATTTGGCACAGGCGCGGTTTATGGGGCGCAGGTGGGCCGTCAGGACTACAATCAGGTGCAGCAGCAAATCGAACAGGAAAAGAAAAAGCTGGAAGAAGGAAAAGCCGAAGAACAGAGCCTCGCACAGGAGATTCAGGGGCTGGAAACAAAGATCAGCGCCGTGGAAAACCAGGTGGCCGCTTTGCAGTCTCAGATCTCCACCACAGAAGGAAAAATAGCGGCAGCTAAAGAAGAGCTGAAACAGGCACAGGAGAGCATTGATTCCCAGGACGCGAACCTGAATCTTCGTCTCAGGACCATGTACAAAAACGGCTCTATCGGATTTTTGGACGTGCTGCTGGGTTCCGGCAGCATATCGGAGTTCATCAGCAATATCGACATGGTGCAGAAGGTTCATGCCAGCGATAAAAAAGTCCTGGCCACGCTGAAAGACGATTACAAGGTAGTCAAAGAGAAAAAAGAAGAACTGGACGCCCTGCAGAGCCAGCTCAGTTCTCAAAAACAGCAGGAAGCGGAAAAGCAGGCCCAGCTGACAGCCAACAAAAGCGAAGTCACAAAGAAGAAAGCTAACGTGGCGGCCAGCAATGAAGCCCGCCAGGATAATATTCAAGATCTGAACGCGGAAGCGGATCACATCATGGCCATTATTCAGGAAGAAGAACGAAAGGCCAGGGAACGGGAAGAACAAGAGCGGAAAGAACGAGAAGAGCGGGAGAGACAGCAAAAGCAGCAACAGCAGGCGCAGAATGGAAACAATGGCAGCAGCGGGAACAGCGGAAACTCCACAGGCGGTGACAGCGGGAATTCTTCTGGCGGAAGCTCGGACAAGGGGAACAGCTCTTCTGGCGGAAGTTCCGGAGGCAGTTCTGGCAGCGGGTTCACGTGGCCTGTCCCAGGACACACCAGGATTTCCTCCAATTATGGATGGCGGATCTGCCCATTTCATGGCAGGGAAAAGCATACGGGCATTGATATTCCGGCTCCATATGGGACTGCCGTGAAAGCGGCTGACAGCGGCACGGTGATTTACGCCGGATATTTGGGCAGCTATGGAAACGCTGTCATCATCCGCCACAGCAGTACCTTGTACACCCTTTACGCACATAACAGCAGCCTTGTAGTAGGTTCGGGGAAAAAAGTTTCCAGAGGACAGACCGTGGCCAAGATCGGCAGCACAGGAAGTTCCACAGGAAACCATCTTCACTTTGAAGTCCGCAAAGGCGGCAACAGCTATGGAAATGACGTGAATCCATGGAATTACTTATAAGGAGCATCATCAATGAAAGAGATTCATCCGATCATTGAAGAACTGCTGAAAAAAAGAGGCGTTTCCGGTGAAGAAGAGATCCGTGAATTTTTATCGGAAAAACCACAGAAAACATACGATCCATTCCTGCTTCCAGATCTGGAGGCAGGGGTGGATTTCATCTTACAGGCAGCACAAGAGCAGAAAAAAATCTGTATTTACGGCGATTATGACGCTGATGGAATCACTTCTGTCAGTATTTTGATGGAATTTTTGCGGAATTTGACAGAGAACATCGAATTTTACATCCCTTCTCGGTTTGACGAAGGTTACGGGCTGAATATGGACGCTGTGAAAAAAATCAGGGAAGGCGGCGCGGATGTGCTGCTGACCGTGGACTGCGGCAGCGTTTCCTTTGAAGAAGTGGAACTAGCAAAGAAACTGGGAATGGAAGTGTTAGTGACAGACCACCACAGTATCACGGATGTGCGGGCAGACTGTCTGCTGATCAATCCAAAGCGGGTGGACAGCGCATATCCCTTCGATGGGCTGGCAGGTTGCGGAGTCGCTTTCAAACTGGCCCAGGGCATCCAGAAAAAAGCAGGGCTTCCCAAAGCCGTTCTCAATAGGACCTTAGATCTGGTAGCGCTGGGGACCATTGCGGACATCGTGCCTTTGCTGGATGAAAACAGAACTCTGGTGAAACACGGGATGCATATCATTGCCAGCGGCCTGCGTCCAGGTCTAGCTGCGCTCATTGAGAAGATTTCCTTTGACAGGGAAAGCCTCAGCTCAGACAACGTCTCCTATGGCATCGCGCCTCATTTGAACGCGGCAGGGCGCATTGGGGACGCATCAGTAGCCGCCTGGCTCATGCTGGCGCAGGAATCGCAGAAGATCGCCCAATACACAGATCAGCTGATCGCATGTAACCAGCAGCGAAAAAAATTGCAGGAACAGGCTTTTGACTTGTGCAAAGAGCTGATCGAGGACCATTTGGCAGACCGGAAATTTCTCATTGTGTACGCAGAAGAGGTGCATGAAGGCATCGCGGGGATCGTAGCAGGAAAGCTGAAAGAGCAGTACGAGCGACCAGTGATCCTGCTGACTCCTTTCGGGGAATACTTAAAGGGAACTGGCAGAAGCGTTCCGGGCGTTCATTTGTACCACCTGCTCAAATCCCACGAAACTCTGTTCCTGCGGTTTGGCGGCCACGAGGGAGCCTGCGGCTTTACCATGGAAAAGGCCAATTTTCCGATTTTAGAACAAGCTTTAGAAGCGGACATGGAGCGAGCGCTGCAAAAAGATCCTGATCTGCTGCGTCAAACCCCGCAGCCGGACATGGCCCTGGAAGGAGCGCAGACCACATTGGAGCTGGCGGAAAGTTTAGGCTGTCTGGCGCCCTTTGGGAGCAAAAACCCAAAGCCTTTATTTTTACTGGAGCAGGTAGAACTGTCTCGTCAGCAGCCCATGGGTGATGGCAGGCATATCCGATTCCTAGCCACATGCAAGGATGGTTATGGCGTAGAATGCGTGCTTTTCAACAAGGCAAAGGATTATGCGCATATGATTTATGGGGATCAGCCTGTGGATTTGACGGGAACTGTCGATTTTCAGGAATGGAGAGGGAACAAAAGCGTCCGATTCACAGTAGGATCCATGGTATGATGAGACAAATGAAACAGAGCGCGCCAGACCATAGGCGCTTATGAAAGAAAGGGAAGTAGAGGGGACTATGAAAACAAAGAAAAGAGAGATGGGCATGTTTCTGGTGCTGGGGATGCTGATCGGAGGCTGCATTGCGCTGGGAGGTCTGCTGCTAGTGGAAAAAGGGCTGTTCGGCGGCATGGTGACTTTGCCTAGATCAGATTACCAATACTACCAACAGCTGGATCAGCGCTATTCCAAATTGAACGGAATCTACGATTCTGTCATTACCAGCTATTACAAAAAGCCAAAAGAAGAAAACTTGGACACGGGCATGTACAAGGGTTTGTTGGCTGGACTAGGAGATCCGTATTCCACATACATGACCAGTGAGGAATACGCATCGTGGGAAGACAGCACCACCGGCGAATTTGAAGGCGTGGGCGTGGTGTTTACACAAGATCAAAAAGGCAATTATCTGGTCATCCAGACCACGCCAGGCTCGCCTGCGGAAAAGGCTGGGATCAAGGCGGATGATGTTATCTTGAAAGTAGACGGAAAGACATACGATTCCATGAACGAGTTGAGCGCGGCCATCAAGGGGCCCGCGGGGACAAAGGTGACTGTCACTTGCCAGCGAGATGGAAAAGAGATGGATTTTCAGATGACAAGGCAGCAGATTATCGATCAGTCTGTGGAAAGCAAAGCGCTGGACGATGATATCGGATACATCAAAATATCTGCCTTTGAAGCCCACACAGCAGAGGATTTTGACAAGGCTGTGGCAGACTTGAAGAAACAGGGCGCGAAGCGTCTGGTCATTGATCTGCGCGACAACAGCGGCGGGATCCTGGATCCGGGCATCCAAATCGCGGACACGCTGCTGGGCAAAGGAACCATCACCTACTTGGAAGATCAAAAGGGCAGCAAGCAATATCTCAAATCAGACGAAGAAAAACTGGACATGCCTTATGCCCTGCTGATCAATGACAAATCAGCCAGCACATCGGAAGTCCTGGCGGCAGCAGTAAAAGACGATGGACAGAACCCACTGATCGGCACCACCACCTTTGGGAAAGGCATTGTCCAAACCACAGCCAAGCTGAAAGACGGCAGCGCGCTGAAGATCACCACAGCCCAGTATTTCTCACCAAAGGGGCGCCAGATCCATGGAAAGGGAGTCAAGCCGGATCATAAAGTCAAGAACAACGCAAAGACGAAAAAGGACGAGCAGCTGGAAAAAGCATTGGAATTGCTGCGGGCAAAATAACAGGCAGGAAAACAACACACTGGAGAAAGAGCCCATATCATAAACGCCATAAAATATCGATCAAAATAAACACCTGGAAAGCGGGTACGGCAAAGTGCCGGAAACCGCCTTTCAGGTGCTTTTTATTCTGTGGAAAATATGGCTAGCAATGTTTCTGGAATAGCAGCAAAGTCTGCTGCCAAAAGAAAACCGGCGGAGCCGGCTCTGTTATAACGTAGAAACTATTGCTTGGGATATTGACGGAGTTTCAAAAACATACTGTGGGACGATTCTAAAGCCGCAGGCGCGCTTTAGGAGCTTAGCGAATGATGATGTAATAGCTGTAAGCCGCATAAAGCAGAATGAATAAAAGGCCCCATCCCCTGCGGATCTCTTTTTTCGCCGCAGCGGGGATCATGATCAGCAGACTGACTGCCACTAGGATCCCTGCGTCATACAAATTGATGATTTCCACTTGAATGGGATGGATGGAAACGGAAGAACCTAGAACAAACAGGAGATTGAACAAATTGGAACCAATGACATTTCCCACAGCAATGTCAGTCTCCCCTTTCAGCGCAGCGGCGATGCTGGTCACCAATTCAGGGAGAGAAGTGCCGACGGCCACGATAGTCAGACCGATCAGAGTCTGGCTCACACCAAAAGACTCAGCAATGGCGCTGGCATTGCTGACTACCACCTGGCCGCCTACGATAATAGCGATCAAGCCAAAGACAGACAGCAAAACGCCTTTTAACAAGGAAGGCTTTTTCCGGTTCCCAAAGGACTCCCGCACTGGATTCTGCTTTGCCTTGCGAATGGTGGTGATCAGAAACAGCACAAAGACCGCCAGCAGGATCAATCCATCTGTCTGGGACAGGACAAAGCCCTGACCAGAACTCGCGCCTATTACAGCCAAAAGGATGAACAGAACAGCAGAGGCAATGGAGAGGGGATATTCGTTCCTTAAGATCGATGGCTGCACTGGGCAGGGCTTAACGAGCGCGCAGGCCCCTAAAACCATCAGCAGATTGAACATGTTAGAACCAATGACGTTTCCCACCGCAATGCCGTTTTGCCCTGTCACTGCTGCCGTAATACTTACAGCGGCCTCTGGCGCACTGGTGCCAAAGGCCACAATGGTCAGGCCGATAATAAAAGTCGGAATGCCAAAATATCTAGCGATATCCGAGCTCCCGTCCACAAAAACATCTGCGCCTTTCACAAGAAGCACAAAGCCAATGATCAATAAGATATACTCCATTCCAATTCCCCTTTATCGTTTTCTAAAGGGATTATATGCTAATGGCTGCGGCTTGTCAATGCAAACAGACGAGTTATGAAAGAAAGGGACAAGCCTGCGGGACCATGATGCGGGAAGCCCTATTTTTTTAGCTGATTCAGGTGTTCCTTTAGGATCAAGTTGACATATTGGCTAAAGCTTCGATCATCTTCTTCTGCCAAGCGTTTCACTTCTTTGATCACATCATCATCCAGGGTGATGCTTACTTTGCTTTTTAATGGTTTCATATCATTACCTCTTTTTTTATATCAATATATCAAGCCGTAGGATGTAATGCTTGTTAATCGTGCAAAGTAGTATAAAGTAGTAGTATTTACTGAATTTATCAAGAAATTCAGAAAAAAACCGTTATTTTTGTACGCTTGTCTGCCATTGAAAATGGACAGATTTTTGTGCGCTTTCCTTTTGTTTCAAGCCTGCTTTCCGCTGTTTTTCTCAATGAACGGATCAAAAAAGCAAGAAAGAATCTTGACTAATCTTATAAAGTAGGATAAAGTAGTATTAAATACGATGAAGTAGCGCTTGCTGCGCATCAGTGTGTTGTCTGGTTGGAAATTATGATAAATAGACAGTGTGGGACGCCATAATGATCAGCCAGATCACACACAAAAAAATGGAAAGGGGAAGCAATGAGAAAAGCAAAACGAAAGCACACAACGAAAGAATGGCGAACCATTGCGCTGCTGCTGTGTCTCGCGCTGGCATTGTCTGTGATAGAGCCAGCTGCCATGACAGTAAAGGCAGCAACACAGCCAACTGGAGCAGAAACAAAGGCTGCGGCAGAAAACACAGAACAATGGCAATCACCACAGCAGGCGGCAGGGCCACAGGCACAGGCGGCGGAATCAGAAGCGGAATCTGGAGAAGTCTCAGGTGTTTCGGGAGCCGAGGCAGACAAAGAACGGCAGGCGTCAGCGGCCGATCGCCGGGCAGCAGCAAAAGAAACCATGATGGCTTCGGAGACAATGAGGAACTATGATGCGTCTGCAGATGATAGCAGGGTTACTGCTCGGGCCAATTATCCCGGTAACCGAGAAGCCTTTAAAAACGCAGATGAACTCAAAGCAGCCTTGGATGAGAAAACGCATATCGCTAAGGCTGTGGATCCGGAAAACGTACAGGTCAATCTCTTCGACTATTATGTGCAAGAGGGGCGTGATGGGAGCAAAAACCAGGACGACCGTTTAGAGAAAAATGAGCAGGTGAGCCATGGCAGCGGAACAACGTCTGTGGCCAATGAAGACGCCTGGAATCAGGGTATCAATAAAGACAAACTCTTGTTGTTTGGTGACAGCATGGTATATGCCGGATTTTGGAATCTGGGAGCTGGCGCAGGCAGGAAATGGGGCAAAGATAACACGAATATGAAAAATATCGTAAAGCCTGTGCTTGGCAAAGATGGCTATCCTCAGATCAACATCGAAGAAGCGCAGAAATCCATTAAAGTGGATACGGACAATGATATCACCTTTGCTCGTCACGCAGAGAGAAAAGATGGAGGCGCAGCAGCAGGAAAGAACCTTTCTTCAACTGTGCTTGAGAACGCTGGCGCGATAAAAACCGGAAGCACATGGGACACCAGCAAGGTCAACACTTCTCTCGCCTATCTATTTGCGCCTGAGGATGAAGCGGCTAATGCGAATAAAAGTTCCTACAAAAATATAAACGGCCTGTTTCAGCTCAATGATGAGGGCTATTACTATTATTACGCGCGGCAGAATTTCGCGGAATTGAAACAGGACCAGGCTTCGCCTGACAGCGATGGAAGCTTCAAGCTCTATGATGGTCCAGCCATGTGGCGCACAGACGGCGGCTACAATCAGGGAACGGATACCTTTGATGGCGACATGAGCCTGGGAAATTTTTTCCCATTCAATACTGGGGAACAAGTTTTTGATTCCGTGGACAAACAGAGCGGAAAATTATCAAGCAGCGAAAACCTGACGAATACGAAGCTGAGCGATCCGACAGAAGAGGCAAAGAAAGTAAATCAGGCTACCAAGCTGTATAACAACATGAACCATCATATGGGCATGACAGTGGAAATGGAATTCCGTCAGCCAGTGGATGGCATGGTGAACGCTGGTTCCAGCGGCAACAAGCCTATGACCTTCCAGTTTTCAGGAGATGATGATGTGTGGGTGTTCATCGATGATGTGCTGGTGCTGGACATTGGCGGCATCCACAGTGAACTTTACGGGACCATTGATTTTAGCACTGGTAAAGTCGCTGTAGGGCAGAGCTGGCGGACAGGCGGGCAGTTTCCAGATGACTACAATGGCACTTATCCAGGAAAAACAGATGAGACCACGATCCTCGACTGCTTTCAGAAGGCAGGGAAAGCGGACTCTGTTTCTTGGAAAGGAAACACCTTTTCCAGCAATACGTCACATACCATCAAAATGTTTTATTTGGAACGGGGAAACTACGATTCCAGCCTCGCGCTGCGATTCAACCTGCAGCCTTTGCTGCGTCAGCAGGTAAAAAAAGTGGATCAGACCGGCAGCCCCATGGGAGACGTGGAATTCACCATGCATCCCGCGGAACTGGCAAGTGAAGGGGAGCCAGACGCGATTCGCTGCGCGAACGTAGTGGGCAGTGACAACAAAGCGAAATACATCAAACAGACAAATGATCAGGTCTTGGCAAAGCTAAAGACCACAGAAGACGGCATTGCGACTTTCAACCAAGTAGAAGGAAACACTGAAACAGAAACGCCTTATAATTTCGCGGATAACTATGAATCAGACAGCAAAGGAAGATTCTATATTCTGGAAGAAGCCTCCACGCCTGCGGGTTACCGGCCTTTGCCGATCCCCATTGTGTTGGAGTTTAACCCAGACACCACCATGCTCAGCGTGGCCAATCGATGGACGACCGGCGCATATGCCAGCTTTAATTCCTTTATCTTTGGAAATTCAAAACTGAGTTACGCTCAATTCGATCCTGACACTGCGGACCTTGAAGCCACGGCTGACATTGTGGCTCCTGATGATCAAGAGAACGGTCTGGTCATGGCAGTGCCGATGCTGTGGCAGCAGGCGAACCAAAGGTGGAGGGCCATGTACGGTGACAATACCAAAGGCTTTCAAACAGTGATTCCTGAAAACAGAACAGCGGAAGCCTGGCGTGAAGCCGCATTGAACGCTATGCTTCACCAATGCGCGGACGCGGACAGTCCGGATTGGTATTTGCAATGGAATGAGAAAGAAGGCCGGCTCAACGGCACTTTATCGGATCTGCCAGGCAGAGCGGACCGATACCAATTGATTGATAAAGACGGGGACATGCGCATGGTATATGCCATCATTGATAAAAAGGCTTTGGACAAGCTAGGAGTGACAGGCGATACCAGCCAGGAGCGATATGAAAGCCTCCGGCAGCACATTTTGAACAAGGATCCGAAGAGCATCAACGCTGCGGTGAAAGGGACGCTGCAGGAGCTTACTTTGACAGGAGCCATCGGAGTCAGGGATTTCAGTTTCCTGAACGTGGACGAATTTAACCGGAATTTCCGCTCCTTGATTTACATACCAAACGAGCAGCGGGAACTGCGGGTACAAAAAGTGGATGAAGATGGGACTGCCATCAATGGCGCGGAATTCGGCTTGTATGACAACAATGACAGAGAGGTGGCCGCTGGCAAGACCGCGGCGGTGAACGGACAGGACGGCATGCTGATTTTTACGCCGAAACCAGAAACAGAGCCGGATCATGCTACTGTGAAAGACGGCTATGCCAAAATGGAGTGGGCGAGCAGCCAAAGGACCCAGTACTATTTGAAAGAAAAGACCGCCCCCGCAGGGTACACGCTCAATCCCACAAAAGTACCGGTGATCGTGGGGACTTATGCCATCTATGCTGACGCAGGGACAAAGGATGACGGCGTGACAGTCATGGCAGGCGTGGGCAAGCTAGCTCAGACTATGACCAAATACGCCAGTGACGAAACTGTGAACATCACGCTGCGGGATATCAAAGCCATCGGGCAGACGCAAAAGAGCGGGACCTTTGATCTGGAAGGCTGGGAGGACATGAAGCTGGATGGTGCGGATACTGCCAGGAGCATGAACCTGCATTATGGCAGGAACGCAGTCGTGGATTATGGACTTCATGACGAGGATGGCGGCAAAAATCTGAATCCCTTCTTTGTGACAGACACTGGATTTGTCAGGGCAAGGGTCCAGCAGAACTACGAAGCCCTCAGCACAAATCTCTATGGCGATAGTGTGGACAACAGCGCAAATAAAGACGACTTGGGCGACACATCCATCACCAGCTTGTTCAGTTTGTTGAACATTGTAGTAGTCACAGACAAGACAGAGACGAAACCAGAGAAGGAGACAGGGCAATTATCCATCCGCAAAACAGTGGCAGGCCCTGGTTTGACAAAGGCAGACCACACGAAGCTCTTTGACTTTACCGTGGGTTTCTCCAAAACAGGAGAAGCTGCTGACAAAGCGTATTATTTCTACAGCAATGCTGATAAATCCGGCTTTGTCAAGAGCGGTGACACCATTCCGCTGCATCATGATGAGACCATCACCATCGCCGGACTGCCAGTGGGAACGGAGTATGTTGTCACAGAAAAGCCGGAGCAAGGCTTTGTGTCATCTCCAGGCGCGATGATAAAAGGGACCATAGCGGCAAAGGACGCTGTGGAAGCGGCCCACTTCACGAATACGAAGGATCAGGTGATCACAACACCGCCTGACCCGAAGGCTCCGGGGCTGCGCATCGAAAAGGAGCAGTCACTCAATGACGGCAGCAGGACGAAAAAGCCTCTTACCGCAAAAGCTGATGATAAAGTGACCTATTATCTCACTGTGAAAAATATTGGCAGACAAACCGCAGAGCATGTCACAGTGACGGACATGATTCCATCTGGGCTCCAACTGGTGGCAGGCTCGATTTCTGATCAAGGCACAGAGAAAGACGGAACCATCACTTGGCATCTGGGCGATCTGAAAGCAGGAGAACGCAGGACTGTGAGTTTCCAGGTGACAGTGCCTGAAACAAAGGAAAAGCGCCGTTGGGACAATGTGACGGCAGCGACATACAGCAATAACCCGAAGGGCCCTAACTCGCCAGCCGTATCAAACGAAGTGACTGTTGAGACCAGCCCACCGGCCATAACGCCCCAGACCGGAGATGCCAGCGGCTATGAGACCTGGATCGTCCTGGCGCTGTTCGCGCTGCTTACCATGATCATTTCAGCCATGGGAGCGATTCAATATAGGCAGGAAAGATTAGAAAAATAAAGGCTGCATCATATACCGCATGACAGGAATCGTCCAAAATGGCATCTGGACACCTTAGAATCGCGGGCACTCAGATTTAGAACTGGGTGCCCGCTTTGTTGTGTCAGGAAAACCGGTAGAGCAAAATAAACGACAATTCCATATGGGCATTCTGTTGTTCGCATGGAATTCTTGATGAAGTACGGGGAAGCGCGATGCGCTCATCTTTGCCTGAATCTTCATCTCCAGTTTTACCTCCAAAATCCGATTTTTAAGATTTTGGTGACAATTTTAATTCCATTTAAAAACATAAAGTGGAAATAATCAATATTAAAATCAATAAAATAACATTCGTGGAAATAAAACTAGAGTTTTATGGTTGAATCCCTTTCCGAAAGGTGAAGGTCAAGTGAAGATTTACCACCAAATCAAAATTTTTTGCTGTTTGGCGGTAAATCTCAATACAGAAAGAGCTTTGGATTGATGGGTTGACTAGCCCAAGAAAATATTTGAGTCTCCGATCAATAATGAAAAGCGTGAGAACAGCTCCGGCGCTACCGTCCGCCTGCGATCAACACTTCCTGTCCTTGGAAGGCAAAACCGTACTTGCGGATTTTTTCTGCGGAAACGCCTTTGGCCTCCAGCGAAGCGGCGTATTTCTTTTCTTCAATCTGCGCCAAGGCAGCGGCCGCCGTTTCTTCCAGGTCTTTTTCTTTCTTGGGTTGGAAGACCTTGAACTCCATGATGATCGCATCGTCCTCCGGCTTCAGAGGCTCCAATATCACATCGTATCGGCCGAACCCGCTTTCTCGGTTGGAAGTCAGGACGTACCTGCCAGAAAGCTCCACCATCAATCCCAGGACGAAACCGTGATAGAAGCGTTCAGGCTCGGTTTTTGAAGGCTTTTTCCCCGTGTCGAAGCTGCTGAAAGTGACCAGGGCCACATCGTTCATGTATTCGTTCATGGCTTCCAAGTCATCGCAAAGCAGCGCTTTGATGAAATCGTTGTACTTGGCTCCGCCGTTGCGGAACCAGTCCCGCACCATGGAACGGAACATGCGCCGCACTTCTTTGTTGGTCAGCGCCAGCTCGTACCTTGGGCCGTCCAGGTCATCCTCCCTTTCGTGGAGCGCTTCCTTTCGAACCACCTTCAAATACCCGCTGGCTAGCAGCAGGCTCCAGACGGCTTCATCGCTCACGTCCAATCTGTCATACACGATCTGCTCATCGATGAGGGTGACGATGGACTCTCCGCGAAGCAGGGACTCGAAGTCCCGCTTGACCTCTTCGCCGCCTTCCCGGATCAATTTGTCCGCCAGGTCGTTGGAACTGGAATTGGCCCAGTAATCTTCCACTTCTTCGGTGTCCAGGTAATTGGAGATGGACCAAGGATTGTAGATATCTGTTTTGTTTCCGAAGGTGAAACCGTTGTACCAAGCCTTGACCTCGCTTTTTCTGTCGGAAAGCCCCAACTCTTCCAGGGCGGCAAAGACTTCCTCCTCCGTGAAACCGAAGCAGTCCGCGTATTTGTCAGAAGTGGTGGTGACCACTTTCAAATTGTTGAGACCGGAAAAGATGGATTCCCGACTCACCCTGGTGATGCCCGTCATGAGGGCTCGTTTTAAATAGGGGTTGGTCTTGAAAGTGGCACTGAACAGGTTCCTGGTGAACTCCGCGAGGTCGTCCCAATAACCGTTCACGTAGGCCGCCTGCATGGGCGTGTCGTATTCGTCCAGCAAAACGATGACCTTTTTTCCATGAAAGCGGAATAGATGATCCGATAAAGCTCGCAGAGAGAAGGCCGCTTCATTGTCCCCCATATGGATGGACACGTTGCGGAATTCATTTTTTTCCACATCGCTGAGTAAATCGCTTTCCAACAAAAAGTCGAACTTTTTGTATAGCCGCTGGATGATCCGGCAGATTCCTTCCCGAGCCTGGGAAAAGGAGCGTTCCTTGATGTCAGCGAAGCTGAGAAAAATCACCGGATACGTCCCCTGCAGCTCTCGGTACTTTTCGTCCTCCCAAATGGAAAGCCCCTGGAACAAATCACCCCTTCCCGCATAGTCCGTGGAAAAGAATTTTTCCAGGGTGCTCATGTTCAGGGTCTTCCCAAAGCGTCTGGGCCGGGTGATCAGCGTCACTTGATCCTTGGCTTCCCACCACTGCCGGATGAAATCCGTTTTGTCAATGTAAAAAATCTCTTCTGTTCGGATCAATTCAAAATCCTGATATCCGATGCCGATGGTCTTTTTCATGCTCTTTCTCCCATGGTTTTCGCCCCTTACCGATATTCTCACAGACGCTTTCCAGGCCTCGGCCATCTTGCCTGTGACCGTGTTTCCCGTCTTATTGCTATTGTACCACAAAAGGAGGGAGGCAAGGAAACTTAATTTTCAACATCCTGATTATTTCACCTTTTCAAATTCACAGACAGGTAAAAGAAAGTAAGAAAAAAAACATATTTTCTTGATTATACCCGATAAAACGGGTATAATTGTGTTATTAAATTTTCTAGAAGAACAAGGAGAATAAAGCATGAACACAAACTTAAGAAAAACATCGATCCGGATCCTGACCTTTGCGGCCATGTTCGCCATGTTAGCCAGCTTGATGCCAATGAACTGGCAGCAGGCTTCTGCAGCTACCAGGCCGTCCAATCCAAGGGCAGGCGGAGCCACTGTCACCTGGGACTGCGTATGGTTTGGCCATTATCCGCAGAGTGCCAATAAAAAAGGCGGGTTCAACAACGACCGCATCAAGTGGAGAGTGTTGTCCGTGAATGGCGATGAAGCGTTGCTTTTAGCAGACAAAGTTTTAGACGGTGGTGCTGCGGAGAAAGGCATCATGTATAATGAGAATGAAGACTTTCAAAATGTTACTTGGGAAACCGCTACCATCCGAAGCTGGCTGAATGGATACGGATCCAGCGCTAATAGAGAAGGAAAAGATTATAGTGCCAATAATTTTGTCAATAAAGCCTTTTCTAGCGCGGAGAAAGCAGCGATCTATGAAAGTGTCGTACAAAACCCAAACAACCCTAAGTACAAAACAAAGGGAGGCAACGCTACCAAAGATAAAATATTCCTTCTATCCATCGGTGAAGCCACAAATCCAGCGTATGGATTCCCGAAAAAAACAGGCAATTCAAAAGAGCGAAAAGCAAAGAACACGGCGTATGTGGCTCAGAAGGATTCAGGCGAAATCGCCTATGATTGGTGGTGGCTGCGTTCACCCGGCGAAACTTCTGCCACAGCTGTTTGCGTGGATCTTTTAGGATATGTGCATCCTTACGGAGCAAGTACCCCAAGCACCCTTGGTATCCGCCCAGCCATTCGTTTGAATCTAAACTCTACCACTTGGCAAAACGCTGGCACGGTTTCAGTTAAAAAGGCGGGGCCGAAAAAGGTGGCTTTGAAAAAAGCGGAATCCAAGAAAAAAGGGACCCTAAAACTTACATGGAAGCGCAATGCGCAGGCCACAGGCTATCAGGCCATGGTTTCCACAGACAAAAAGTTCAAAAAGAACAAGAAAACAGCGCTGATCAAGAAAAACAAGACTGTCACCAAGACTTTTAAAAAGCTGAAAAAGGGTAAGACCTACTACGCAAAAGTGCGGGCTTATAAGCAATATGGAAAAACGAAGCTGTACGGCTCTTACAGCAAAGTGAAGAAGGCGAAAGTCAAATAGCGCCCAAAGAAGAAAAGCGGTGATAAGCGGTTCATAGCGAAAAGAAATGTGAAGCTGGTGCAGCAGATCCAAAATCATGGATTCGGATTTTGAGCGCACAAAAATGCCACAAGCCGTTTCATGAATTAATTCCTCAGGGTATGAGGTGTTCTGTAGATATGGTTCATTTTTCCATACGCTCAATTCCGGAAGTTGAGGCAAAGCCAGATCGCGGGTTTTGGAGATGCCTTGGTAAGCGGCAGGGAGATTGGCGCTGATTTCTGCCGGATCATATGGCTGAAATTTTTTCAAGGCGCTAGATAAGGCGTGGATATTGTTGTTGAGCGTGCGCAGACTGCTTTGTATAAAACGCCGGCGCCATAGCTTTTCAATCAGGGCCGTGTCAGCCGGTATGCGAGGATTGAGATAAATGTTTGTCTTCTTTCCTGCGTGCCATATACTGCGATAATAGTAGGAACTGTTTTTACGCTTTACCATATACAAGCTTCCCGCAGGAAGCTGTTTCAATTCCTTTTGGAAATTTTCGTATAAAGCGTTTAGCTGCCGCAAAGCGTTTGTCATCTGTGTATGTATGTGCATCATAATCAATCACCTGTAAATTGAATTTATTACATATATTGTAATATAAAAGGAAAAGTATGTCAATCAAAATATATTTTTTTAAAGAGGTGTTTTGTGAGTCATGTGGTAAGCTGATAGCTGGCGATTTGGCTGATTAATATGACGAGATAAAAAAATTCATCTTCAAGGCAAAGCCAGAAAGCCATAGTAAAGGAGTTTTGTGCTTTCGTTGTAGCCAAATAAATATTTGGTTTAGTTTGGCTGTAAAAATCCCAAGCAGGGAGTTTGTTCCATCAGATAATTAAGCAAAATAATAAATTTATTTACATTTATGGAAGAAAAAACAATAAAAATCCAAGCCATATCCCCATATTGACTGCTTTTACCATTGATTTTTGTAGCCAAATTCAAAATTTTTTTCATTTGGCTACAAAATGCGCTTCTGCGGCTACAAAAATGTTTTTCCATATTTCATTAGGGCCGACCGAAACCACTGTATGATGTCAAGGAAGCTAAAACAATGCGCTCCCATATTTCACTTCCCCTGCAGCCCTGAACTCCAAGTCAGTTTTCAGCCCGCATGTGCCATCCTCGTACCATTCCCCTATTGCCGTGCGCTATTCACTGCGCATCTTCATCCCATTCATCTATCATCCCCGTACCATTTTCCGCGCACCTCCCACCCCACAAAAGCAAAAACTATTGACTATATTTTCCACAAATGCTATAATCATAACATATCTTGCTGTAACACAAAGGAGAAAGGAACGGTCAAATGGCATACGAATCAAAATTCAAACGTGCGGATATTGACGAACTATTCAAAGCGATCCTGCTGCTGGAGGATGAAGAAGACTGCTATCGTTTTTTTGAAGATATTTGCACCATCAACGAAATCCATGCCATTGCCCAGAGGCTGCAAGTGGCAAAGCTGCTTTCCGAAAAGAAGACCTACAGCGAAATCGAGGAGCTGACAAAAGCTTCCACGGCCACTATCAGCCGCATCAACAAATGCCTGGTTTACGGGGCCGAAGGCTATCAGCGGATTTTAGGCAGGATGGCCGGGGAGCAGGAAACAGCAGAAGACCGGTAGGACCAAGGGAAAACAAAAAAGATACAGCGGAACTGATAGGTTCCGCTGTTTTTGGAGTCAGAAATGTATGTATACGTGTATGATCATTACCAAGGCGGGCGGGAAGGCCGCAGGAACACGGAACGGCTGGTGCGCCGCTGCGCTGAAATGTACATCATGGAAGAGCGGCTGCGAGTGGGCACGGTTTCCAGCGAGATTTTAAGAACCCCCAAAGGAAAACCTTATTTCAAAGAAGTGCCAGTGGAGTTTTCCGTGAGTCACACCGGCAGTCTCTGGGTCTGCGCCATGGATAATGAGCCTGTGGGCATCGATGTCCAGGCTTTCCGCAAATGCCGTCAGGAAAAAATTGCCAAGCGTTTTTATACCCCGGACGAGCAGGAATACGCCGCTGCCATGGGAGAGGCGGGATTTTTCCAGATCTGGACCAGGAAAGAGGCGTATGTGAAATACACGGGAGAAGGCATCACAAAGGACATGAAGTTTTTTTCTACCCTGAAAAACGACAGCGTGAATTTCGTGGATTTCGATATCCGAGAAAACGTAAAGGGTTCCTGCTGCATGAAGGAGAAGCGTGAATTATGGATCAGAAACATCAAGTGAAAGTTTACGGCATAGCCGTTGTGTTTTCCATTTTAGTGGGATTTTCCTTTTTAGGGGTGAAGACCTGCGTGCCTGTGGCAAACAGCCTCCAGATTTTAGTCCATCGGTACAATTTCGCGTTTCTGGCTATTTTGCTTTTGATGGTCTTTCGCGTGGTGCGCGTTGATCTAAGGGGACGGAGCAAAAAGAATTTGGTTCTGACAGCTGGCACTTACATTGGATTCATGGCCCTGCAGGTGGTGGGCATGTTTTATTCCACATCCATTGAGGCTTCTATCCTATTTGCCATCGTGCCCATTCTGGCCCAGATTATTGCTGCGGTGTTTTTGGGAGAAAAAGCGACTCTGATCCAAAACATGTTCGTGAGCCTCAGCGTGGCTGCTTTGATCGTCATGCTGGTCATGGGCAGCACCAGCCTCACTTTTCATGCGGGCGGGACCATCCTGCTGCTCCTTTCCAGCGTGTGCATGGCTGTGAGCAACGTGTTCATGCGCTACGTGCGCGCGGAATACAGACCTATTGAAATTTCAACGGCTATCATCATCGGCGGCTGGGCTGTTTTCAATATCGCTTTCTTGATTCAGGGCGCCGTTCAGGGAACCCTGGGCACATATTTCGCGCCTTTCCATCACCCAGAGTTCGTGATTGCCGCCGCATATCTGGGGGTCGGATGCATCCTGCTCTCCGCCCAACTCATGAGCTACCTTTTGAGTCAGCTGGCGGCTGTGAAAGCTACTATCTTTGGAAATGTGTCCACAGCCATTTCCATTATCGCTGGCGTGGTGATTTTAGGCGAACCTCTGATGCCTTATCACATTATATGCGCTGCGCTGATCATCGCCGGCGTGGTGGGATTGGGGGTTTCAGGAAACAGGCCGGAGAAAAAAGCAAAAAAAGAAGGCGGGAACACCCAAAAAACACAGATCATGGAGGAAAACAAGGATGAGATTCAAATTTCTGATGGAAAATAAAACAGACGGCCCTGGCTGTCTGGCAGAGCACGGATTGTCCGTGTACATTGAAGCCCAAGGAAGAAAGCTGCTGTTTGACACGGGTCCTTCGCCGCTGTTCGCCCAAAACGCCTGGGCCATGGACGTGGATCTGGAGCAAGTGGAAGCAGTGATCATCAGCCATGGCCACTACGATCACACAGGCGGCGTTCCAAAGTTTTGTGAGATCAACAAAATCGCGCCCATTTACATCCACAAAGGCGCTTTTTATGAAACTTATGGCATGAAACAGGGGGAGATGGAGCAGGAAACCAGCGGCATCCGCTGGACGGATCAGGAAAGGAGCCTGGTGGATCCTCGGATCATCAGAACGGACGGCGCGACTTGGCTCTCTGAAAACATCGCTGTTTCCGGCACCATTCCTGTGGAAGGCGCATCCATCACAGAGCCCTTTTACCGCAAACTGGCGGATGGGACCTACGAGCCGGATCCCATGGATCACGAGCAGATTTTAGTGATCCGAGAGCCGGAAGGTCTGTACGTGTTCTCTGGATGCAGTCATAGAGGCGTGCTGCCTGCGGTGCGTTACGCCAGGGAGCTGTTCCAGGGAGAGGGAATCGCCGCCCTCATAGCAGGGATGCATCTTTACAAAGCTGATGCGGATGCCCGCAAAAAAGTAGTGGATTCCTTGATCGCAGAAGACATGGACCTGGTGATGCCGGTCCACTGCACAGGCATTTACGCGATCTGTGACCTCAAGGCGGCCCTTGGAGAAAAATGCGTGGTGGCCACAGCGGGGAGCAGCTATGGATATTAAAGACACGGCCCTGAAATATCTGACCTCCAGGGCCAGGACCTGCGGGGAAATAGCAAAGCATCTGCGGGAAAAAGGCTTTGAGCAGGAGGAGATTCAGGAAACCATAGAGCGGCTGAAACAACTCCATTACTTAGATGACATGGACTATTGCCTCCAGTATTTTGCGTATGCTTTTGGAAAAGGCAGAGGCGCGCTGCGTGCAAAGAGGGAACTGGAGGAAAAAGGCGTTTCTCGGGAAATCATCCAGATCGCTTTTGAAGAATACGAAGCAGAAGAAAGCGAGCTGGAGCGGGCTCGGCAGCAGGCGGCCAAGATCGCCGCGGGCAAGGAGCCGGACAGAAAGCTGATGGCCAAGATCGGCAGGCGGCTCACCACCATGGGCTACAGCTCGGACGTGATCTATCAGGTGATTGGAAGCTACATGAGGAATGAATATGACTGATCGATTTTCAAGGACAAGACAGCTCATTGGACAGGAGGCCCTAAGCAAGCTGTGGCAAAGCCGGGTGGCGGTGTTCGGCATCGGCGGCGTGGGCGGTTATGTGTGCGAAGCCCTGGCCAGGGCGGGTCTGGGAGCCATGGACTTGATCGACAGGGATCAAGTGGATGTCACCAATATCAACCGGCAGATCATTGCCACCCGCGGCACCATAGGCAGAGACAAGGTGGAAGTGATGAAAGAGCGGATTTTAGACATTGATCCGCAAATCCAGGTAAAGACGCACAAATGCTTTTTCCTTCCAGACACGGCCTTTGATCTTGCGCCATACGATTATGTGGTGGACGCCATGGACACGGTAACAGCCAAGATCGACCTGATTGTCAGGACAAGGGAAGCTGGCGTTCCCGTGATTTCCTCCATGGGCACGGGAAACAAGCTGGATCCAGGCAGGTTCGAGATCGCGCCCATTAGTAAGACTTCCGTGTGCCCGCTGGCAAAGGTCATGCGCAGGGAGCTGAAAAAACGGGGGATCACCGATGTCAAGGCGCTTTATTCCAAAGAGGAGCCTGTGAAGCAGGCAAAGCGGGACGCGCCGGCCAGCATTTCCTTCGTGCCGTCTGCGGCAGGGCTGATGATCGCCGGGGAAGTGGTCAAAGATTTGATAAACAGAAAGGATGTGTAAGCATGGGACTTAGAACCTTAAAAGGAGATATCACAACATTGAAGGTGGACGCTATTGTCAACGCTGCCAACGAAACTTTGCTGGGCGGCGGAGGCGTGGACGGCGCGATCCACAGAGCGGCGGGCAGGCAGCTGCTGGAGGAATGCCGGGGACTAGGCGGCTGTGAGACCGGTCAGGCGAAAATCACAAAGGGTTATGAACTGCCGGCTTCTTTTGTCATCCACACAGTGGGGCCAGTCTGGTACGGCGGAAATCAAGGCGAACCGGAGCTTTTGAAAAACGCTTATGAAAACAGCCTGGCCATTGCCCGGGAAAAAGGGTTGAAATCCATCGCCTTTCCCGCTATTTCCACAGGGGTGTTCGGCTATCCGAAAGAAGAGGCCGCGAAGATCGCGGTGGACACAGCCCTGGAATTTCTGAAAGGTTATGAAATGGACATCATCTTAGTGGCCTTCAGCGACAGCGACCGCCAGCGTTACCAGATGCTGATTGACAGCAAATAAGAAAGGAAGCGCCATGTCAGAGCGGAAAAACATCATCGAGAAGATCGAGTATTTTTACATTGAAATCGTAGAAGAGTTCAAAGAAGCAGAGCAAAAGATCATCAATGATTCCCAGTTTCGCAGATTGTTTCGGAAAAAGGATTATGATGGAAACATCGCCCTTTTAAAAGATTGTAAAGGGAAAGTCCTGGGTATCAATATCATGGAACTGAACAAACAGGCCCAGGATCCAGAATCAAAGGAAGTGGCGCGGCAATTCAGTAAGACACTGGCCGCTTTTCGGGAACTGTGCGACGCGCATGTGCAGCTCCAGGTTTTTTTAAAGAAAAAGGCACGAAAAGAAGACGCGCCCTTTTCTGCGTACAAAGATAGTTTCAATAAGGTGAAACAGTACAGAGAAGAAGTCAACAGCGCGCTTCACGACTTGGACATTTTGTACACGGACTACACAGAGCAGGATGAATGAAAGCGCGGGCCGCGCTGAAACAAGAACATGGAGGAAAAGGAGCAGCCACATATGAGCATTTTTGCTGTTGGTGATCTGCATCTATCGTTTGCGCCAGGGGTGGAAAAGCCCATGGACATTTACGGCAGCGTATGGAAGGATCATGCGGAAAAATTGAAAATCAATTGGGAAAGGCTCATAAAGCCCCAGGACACTGTGATCCTGGCTGGAGATATCTCCTGGGGACTGAGGCTGGAAGAAGCCATGCCGGATCTGGAGTGGATCCACGGTTTGCCCGGGAAAAAGGTGATTTTCAAGGGAAATCACGACTTGTGGTGGAGCGGCATTGGAAAGCTGAATCAGCTCTTTGATTCCATTGCTTTTGTGCAGAACACGGCCTACCAAGCAGAGGGCTGGTTTTTGTGCGGCAGCAGGGGATGGATCTCACCTGGCCACGATGATTTCAAAGAGAAAGACGAAAAGATCTACAAGCGGGAATTGCTGCGATTGGATATGTCCATCAAAGACGCGAAGGACAAAGGCGCGGAGAAGATCATCGGCGTTCTCCATTTTCCGCCCTCCGCGTCTCCCAGCTTTGGCTCTTCTTTCACAGACGCGTTTGAGGCAGCAGGAGCCAGTCAGGTGGTTTATGGGCATCTCCATGGAGCGGATGCGTACCGCAACGGATTAAAAGGAAATTACAACGGAGTCACTTATCGGCTGGTGTCTCTGGATTATCTCAATTGCAGGCCGATCATGATAAAGGAGTGAGCGTTATGGTAAAAAGAGCAGCCATTGTTGTGTTGGACAGCCTGGGCGTGGGGGAACTCCCAGACGCGGCGGATTACGGAGACAAGGGCGCGGACACCTTGGGGCACATTTTAAAAGAATATCCATCCCTTTCCATCCCCAATCTGCGGGGCTTGGGATTTTGTAACATGCAGGGCGCGGCAGGCGGCAGGCTGGCGGTGGAGCGGCCTCTGGGCTGTTTCGGGAAGCTGAAAGAGCTTTCCAAGGGAAAGGACACTATCACCGGACACTGGGAAATCGCCGGGCTGTGTGTCCAAACGCCGTTCAAAACTTATCCAGAGGGATTCCCTAAGGAATGTATCGAGACTTTTGAAAGGGCCATTGGCAGAAAAACTCTGGGAAACTGCACTGCGTCAGGGACTGTGATCATTGAAGAACTGGGAGCAGAGCACGAAGCCACGGGAAAGCCCATTGTCTATACTTCTGCGGACAGCGTGTTTCAGATCGCAGCCAACACAGATGTGATCCCTCTGGAAGAATTGTACCGGATCTGTGAGATTGCCCGGGAAATGTTAGTGGGGCAGTGGTCCTGCGGCAGGGTCATCGCCAGGCCGTATGTATTGGAAGACGGAAAGCGGACCAGGACTTCGGACCGCAGGGATTACGCAGTTTCGCCGCCAGAGCCGACTATGCTGGATCACATCAGGGAGACGGGAAAAGAGACGTATGCTGTGGGAAAGATCAGCGACATTTTTAATGGACAAGGTATTTCCCAGGCAATCCACACCAAAGACAACATGGATGGCGTGGATCAGACCATCAAAGCCCTGGGCATGGATTTCGAGGGCCTGATTTTTACCAACCTGGTAGACTTTGATTCCAAATACGGCCACCGGCGGGATCCGGCGGGCTATGGAAAGGCCATTGAGGAATTCGACCAGCGGCTGCCGGAGATCATGGCGGCCATGAAGGAAAGCGACGTGCTGATCTTGTGCGCGGATCACGGAAACGACCCGATCCACAGCGGTTGGGACCATACGAGAGAGCATGTGCCAGTGGTGCTTTATGGCGCGGAGATCAAGGTTGGAGCGGATCTGGGGATCCGAGATTCTTTTGCGGACATCGGCGCCACGGTGTGTGAAATGCTGGGAGCCAAGGGCACTGCAGTGGGCACTAGTTTCCTCAGTGAAATCGCAAAGTAAGCAAGCCTAAAACGACACAAGGGAGGAACGCGGGATGAACATGAACGATATGATCGTAAAAAAGCGGGATGGCGGGAAATTGTCTTTGGAGGAGATCCAGTTCTTCGTGGACGGATACACGAAAGGCCAGATCCCCGATTACCAGGCATCGGCTCTGCTGATGGCCATTTATTTCATAGGCATGGATAAAGAGGAAACCTACGCTTTGACCGCGGCCATGCGGGATTCCGGCGATGTGGCGGATCTATCGGCCATCAAAGGCATCAAGGTGGATAAACACAGCACAGGCGGAGTGGGGGACAAGACTACCTTTATCGTAGGGCCCATGGCAGCGGCCTGCGGCGTGCCTGTGGCGAAAATGAGCGGCAGAGGGCTAGGCTTTACTGGAGGCACAGTGGACAAGATGGAATCCATTCCAGGGTTTCACACTGTGCTGGAAGAGCAGGAATTTCTGGACTTGGTCAATGAACATGGCATTTCTATCATTGGGCAGACTGGAAGCATCGCCCCTGCTGACAAGAAAATATACGGCCTGCGGGATGTGACCGGAACCGTGGAAAACTTGAGCCTGATCACCTCCAGCATCATGAGCAAAAAGCTGGCTTCTGGCAGCGACGCCATTGTGCTGGACGTAAAATGCGGGGACGGGGCTTTCATGGAAACATTGGAAGAAGCCCAGCGGCTGGGCCAGCTCATGGTGGAGATCGGCAATGCGGACGGCAAGAAAACAGTGGCCGTGATCACAGACATGGAGCAGCCTCTTGGCCAGGCCGTGGGCAATAGCCTGGAAGTCATAGAAGCCATGGAAACTCTGAAAGGGAAGGGGCCGGAGGACATCACCAAGCTATCTTTGACTCTGGCTGGTCTGATGATCTATGTGGGCGGAAAAGCGGAAAGCCCTGAACAAGGCCAGGCCATGGCAAAGCAGAGCATAGAGGATGGCACTGCCTTGGAAAAGATGCGTCTCTTCATCCAAGGGCAGGGAGGAGATCCCCGTATTTTAGATGACTACAGTCTCTTCCCCCAGCATGCTTTTTCTGCGGAAGCAGTCAGTCCGGCATCTGGCTTTGTCCAGGCGCTTCATGCCAAAAAGGTGGGAATCGCTTCCCAGCACACAGGCGCAGGAAGAGCCACAAAAGAAGACAGCATTGACATGACAGCGGGCATCTATTTGCGTAAAAAAACAGGGGATCCTGTGGAAAAGGGCGAAGTCCTGGCCACTGTCCACGGCATGGACGAAGCCAAGGTCAAAGCTGGAGCCGCAGAGCTGCAAAAGGCTTATGTCATCGGCAGCCAGAAGCCGCGGGAGCGGGAGCTGGTGAAGAAGATCATTGGGCTGTAGCGGCAGGTCACGATACTAAAGTGTAGCAGAGAAAGGAACCTTTCCTATGGAAGAAGCATCCAAAAGGAAGAAACCGGCTGAAACGCCGTCAAAACATATCAATATCGCTCTGCTGGCCCATGTGGACGCAGGAAAGACGACTTTATCAGAAGCCCTGCTGTACACGGCCGGCGCCATCCGCAAGCTGGGCAGGGTAGATCACGGCAGCGCCTTTCTGGACACAGACGCGCAGGAACGGGCCAGGGGCATCACCATCTTTTCTAAGCAAGCCCAGCTGCAGTATGGAGATATGGAGATCATGCTTTTGGACACGCCGGGACATGTGGATTTTTCTGCGGAAATGGAGCGGACCCTGCAAGTGCTGGATTACGGCGTGCTGGTGATCAGCGGCAAGGACGGCGTGCAGGGCCATACGGGGACTTTATGGAAGCTGCTGAAAAAACACAAGATCCCCACTTTTCTGTTTCTCAATAAAATGGACCTAGAGGGCACGGACCGAAAGGCTCTCATGGAAGAACTGAAACGGACTTTGGACGAAGGATGCGTGGACTTTTCCACAAAGGAAGGCTTCGCGGAGCAGGCGGCCATGTGTGATGAAGCTCTGCTGGAGGAATATTTGGAGACAGATGATGTGAAACAAGAGAGCATCAGCCGCTGCGTCAAAGAGCGAAAACTGTTTCCCTGCTATTTCGGATCAGCCCTCAAGCTGGAAGGCATTGAGGCGCTTTTGCAGGGGCTTTCAGATTTCATCCAGGAGCCAAGCTATCCGGCAGAGTTCGGGGCCAGGGTCTACAAGATCACCAGGGACAGCCAGGGAAACAGGCTGACTCACATGAAGATCACAGGCGGCGCGCTCCAGGTCAAGGATTTTCTCACAAAAGAAAAGGATGGAGAAAAGGCGGATCA
The DNA here is from genome assembly GCA_910583765.1 of uncultured Eubacteriales bacterium. Classification (GTDB taxonomy): domain Bacteria; phylum Bacillota; class Clostridia; order Peptostreptococcales; family Anaerovoracaceae; genus Hominibacterium. The sequence goes on from CAJTYS010000006.1 coordinate 96,427, forward strand.
GCTGCGGATCTATTCTGGGGAGAAATTCAAGACTCAGGAAACCGTCACCGCAGGCAGTATCTGTGCGGTAAAGGGGCCGGAACGGACTTATGCTGGGCAGGCGCTGGGATGTGAAACAGCCCGGTGGGAAGCTGTTCTGGAGCCAGTGCTCACTTATCGAGTCGGTCTTTCAGAAGGCACGGACCCCCACTCGGCTCTTTTGAAATTAAAACAGCTGGAAGAAGAGGATCCGCAGCTCCATATTGTCTGGAACCAGCAGCTGAAAGAGATCCAGCTCCAGCTCATGGGAGAAGTCCAGCTGGAGATCTTGACCAACATCATTGCCCAGCGTTTTGGCCTTGCTGTCACCTTTGGCACAGGCCAGATCGCTTATAAAGAAACCATCGCGGAGCCAGTGGTGGGAGCAGGGCACTTTGAACCCTTGCGCCATTATGCGGAAGTCCATTTGTTGCTGGAACCAGGGGCCAGGGGCAGCGGTGTGATTTTGAACACCGCATGCAGCGAGGATGTGCTGGATCGGAACTGGCAGCGTCTGATCTTGACGCACTTGGCAGAAAAAGACCATCTGGGAGCTTTGACCGGTTCACCGGTGACAGACGTGAAGATCACGCTGCTCACAGGAAAGGCACATTTGAAACACACAGAAGGCGGAGATTTCCGCCAGGCCACTTATCGGGCAGTTCGTCAGGGCCTGCGGAAGGCAGTGCCTGTGCTGCTGGAGCCTTGGTACGAGTTTCAGCTGGAAGTGCCCGCAGACCTTGTGGGACGGGCCATGTCGGATATCCAGAAAATGGGCGGCAGCTTTGAAACGCCGCAGGCTGTGGGCGATGCGTCTTTGTTTCAGGGAAAAGCGCCTGTTTCCGAAATGAAGGATTATGCCATTGAAGTGGCTTCCTACACAAAGGGGCGAGGGAGGCTGAGCCTTGCTGTCAGCGGATATGAGCCATGCCATGACACGGAGCGGGTAGTGGCGGCCATTGGCTATGACCCGGATCGGGATGTGGAAAACACTGCGGACTCTGTGTTCTGTGAGCACGGAGCAGGTTTTAATGTAAAATGGGATGAAGTGGAAGAACATCTGCATTTGGACAGCGGCTGGCAGTCATCCTCAGGACAAAGAGACGCGGAGGATCTCCAAAAGAGGATGCCGACAGTCTCTGTCTCCTCCAGCAGGCGCGGGTACGGAGGGACATCCCAGGAAGACCAGGAGTTAGGGCGCATCTTTGAGCGAACTTACGGCGCAGGCGCGGCCAAACAAAAAAAATCGATTCCTGGAAAGACCGTGGAAGCGGAAAAAAAACAAGTCAGCATCAAACCCGCGGAAATCCTGCCAGAATACTTGCTGGTGGACGGATACAATATCATTTTCGCTTGGGATGAGCTGAAAGCCCTGGCAAAGATCAGCCTGGACGCTGCTCGGGAAGCTCTGATCGAGATCCTTTCCAATTATCAGGGCTACCGGAAATGCCGGATCATCGCTGTCTTTGACGCATACAAGGTCAAGGGCGGAGAGCGGCGCTTTGAGACCCATGACAACATTGACGTGGTGTATACCAAGGAAGCGGAGACTGCGGACACTTACATTGAAAAAGCGACTTATGAAATGGCGAAGAAATACCGTGTGCGGGTAGCCACTTCCGACAATCTGGAGCAAATGATCATCCTGGGAAACGGCGCGTTCAAAGTGTCGGCCAAAGAATTCCAGGCAGAGATTGAGCAGACCAACGCGGAGATCACAGCTTTCCTAACAGAATACAATCGGAAAAGCAGCATGGAGAGCAGGCACAGGCTCCAGCTTCCGGAAAAAAAGCAGCCTTGACGCAAAAGCAAGAAGCTCTGTCGAATTTCATCGACAGGGTTTTTTCGTGGAAAAAATGTCAGAATCATCACAAGACACAAATCAAATCCATCAGGCAAACAAAACTGTGGATAACTAAAAAATGATAACGCCTGAAACATTGGAATTTCAATGACTGTTAGAATATGGTTATCCACATGGGTCAGGGGATAAAATTGTATACGATTTCAAAAAATCTGTGGAAAATCAGCTCAATGGCGATAAAACAAGGGATGCGGGCTGTTGAAAAGTGTCAGTGTCAGGAAGAGGGGAAAGAAACTAAAAATTTACAATACAGAAAAGAACGATGCTCCTGTTTTCATAATATAGGAAACATCAATAAAATCTACCTTTGAAGCAGATGAAACAGAATCAGTGAAGCCAACTTTAGTCCAAAGCCAAGAACGTCTGCTGCTGAAAACACATAAGCAGAGCACTTGTTTTGATTAACTGATTCATATAATTGAATATGAAATTAAATAAATCAATTTGTATATTAAAAATATTGATTCTAGTATTGACAATATTCTGCAAAACCTGTATATTAGTAAGTGCAGGAGGGAAGATATGATGAACAAAGTGATCAGCCGCTGCCCAGTGTGCGGTGAAGAATTGACCGTGAGCCGGCTAAAATGCGGTTCCTGTCAGACGGTGATCGAAAACAAGTTCAAATTGAGCAAATTCGATTACCTTTCTGCCGAAGATCTATACTTTACAGAAACATTTATCAGATGCCGGGGCAATATCAAAGAGGTGGAAAAGGAATTAAAGATTTCCTATCCCACGGTTCGGGCAAAGCTGGACAGCGTGATCAAAAAGCTGGGGTACGAGGCGAATCAGGGGGAAGAGGGTTCCAAAAAAGAAGAGATTTTAAGGGCGTTGGAAAAAGGGGAAATGACAGCAGAAGAGGCCATCGCCCAGCTCAAGTAAGTTCAAAAGGAGGTAAAAGAGGCGAAAATGGATGAGAAATTAAGGATTTTAAAAATGATTGAAGAGGGAACCATCACAGCAGAGCAAGCAGCGGAACTGATGAGCGCCCTGGGGACAGAGCAGGAAATCGGACTCCCCAGCACTTATGACAAGAAGATGCTGCGGATCATCGTGGACGGTGGAAACGGCGATAAAGTGAACATGCAGTTTCCGGTAGGGGCCGTCAAACGGATTTTGAACGCCACAGGAAGCCTCCCAATTGGAGATCACACTTTGGAAGGCGTTGATTTCGCAGCTATGATAGAGGCCATTTCCGAGTGCCTGGACGATGAAATAGAAGGGGATTTCGTCAATGTGAAGGCCGCGGATGGGACGACCGTTCGCGTGTTCGTGGATTAAGCCGGAAGAACAGGGATGAAAGTGAAGATTCGGGCAGGCAGTTTTCGCATGTCGCTGGCCTTGCCCCTGAGCATGGCCCCATGGATCACAAAGTGGATTCCCCAGTCTGCTTTTGACAACATGCGAGCACGGACAAAGCCGCCCTATGACCAGTTGGTGACAAAGGAAACCTGCCGAATGCTCATTGGAGAATGCGTGGGGGCGTTGAAAGGGCACAAGGGTTTGGAGATCGTTCATGTGGAAGCCGCAGATGGGACGTTTGTTTCCGTTATATTGTGAGAATTTTCGAGATGGGACGAGATGGGAAAGGTTTTCCGTATCAATCGAAATGACAATCAAAAAGCAAACCAGGTTTCAAAACCTTCTGGTTTGCTTTTTTGTCTTAGAGTGCCAATGCGCATCTTAACGCACAGGCCTGCCGCATGGATCAACGCTTCGCAGCTTTATGCGATAGCATCAAAATACCGGCCTTTTTCTTCTGTTTCCAGCCCCACCTGGAATTTTTCCGCCATGCGCGCTTGCTCAGGCGTTGACTTGGTGACAGTACGGGTCGTTCCGCCGGAAATGTACGGAGTGCCGCATTCTGGACAGATGGCTGACCGATAAGTCACGGACTGGCTGACCACCTTGCGGTCTTCTCTGGCAGCTGCCGCCCGTTCCCGAGTGACGTGCTCGCCTTCATGGGCCCTTACTGCTCCCGCAGCGTTTTCCGGGCTGATTTTGGTCGGGGTTTTGAAAGAAACGCCAGGATCGTTGGAGCCGTCTTTGTATTTGCGGTTTTTACAAGTCTGGCATTCGTAACTGTCAAAATTTCTCCCATTGTTTTCCCGCTGGTTTTTCGTCTTTTCCGCGCCATCTTTGCTGAGATCCGCCACAGTGGGGATGCTGTTTTCTCCATGCGGGCCATAAAACAGATCGCCGCTCACCGGCTTTTGCGCCTGGCCCATGTTCCGCAGCTGAGGCGGGTATTGGAATTGGTTGTTGTATTGTGTGTTGAATCCAGGGTAATTCATGATGACATCTCCCCTTTCTATGATGTATAAGCGCTATCCTTACTTTACCATATCCCTGCTGCCGCCACAAGACTTTCTTGCGTTTTTCCTTGCGCCAATGGGAACTTTTCAGGGTCAATGGGAGTTGACAGAAGATTTGACCAATAGTATGATATCTGTATGAATCATCAAATATCGCAACACAAGGAGGAACACGATGAACTATAAAATGATTGGAAAGACCATTCCAGCAGTAGAAGTACAATTGAATCGGGGAGAGACCATGTTTTCCCAGTCCGGAGGCATGGCATGGCAGAGCGATGGCATTGAAATGTCCACCAACACCAGAGGCGGCGTGCTGAAAGGGCTTGGCAGGATGTTTGCGGGAGAATCCATGTTTATCGCGCATTACCAGGCGGTAAGGGACAATGCGTTCATCAGTTTCGCGTCCACTGTGCCAGGCAGCATTGTTCCAGTGGATGTGGGCAGAAACAATGGATTGATCATACAGAAAGGCGCGTTTCTTTGCGCGGAAAATTCCGTGCAGCTGGAAACCGTGTTCACGAAGAAGTTCAGCGCCGGCTTTTTCGGTGGTGAAGGCTTTATCCTGCAGCAGCTGCAGGGAAGCGGCATGGCGTTTTTGGAAATCGATGGCGATGTGGAGCAGCGGGACCTGCAGCCAGGGGAAGTGCTGAAAGTGGACACTGGCAACGTGGCGGCCTTTTCTCCATCCGTGGGCTATGAGATTGAAACTGTGAAAGGCATGGGAAACATCCTCTTTGGCGGCGAAGGGCTGTTCCTCACAAAGCTGACTGGTCCAGGAAAGGTCATTCTCCAGACCATGAACTTCGCGGAATTTGCCGGACACATCGCAGCAAGGATCCCTAGCAACGGATAAGTAAACAAATTTTGCGGCCAAACATGACAGATGTTGTGGTTATGGGTTAGAAGGTCAAATAATCAGAAAATATCGATAATGATTTTGGCATGAAGAAAAGGGAAACATGGCAATAAACAAATTTCCTGGGAAACGAATTTCCGCTATAATAAAGCCATAGAAAATCAAAGACAGAGAAAAGTGAGGTACATAGATATGGCTTTAAAAAAAGTGTTAGTTTTAGGAACCGGCGCACAGGGAACGACAGTGGCAAAGCGGCTGGACGAAGAGCCTAACGTAGGGGAAATCATCTGCGCGGACTATGACAAAGCGGCAGTGGACGAGTTAGTGGCAGAGCTGAAAAAGGCAAAAGGGACACAGTGCGACGCCAATGATCTGCAGGCGATCATCAAATGCGCCCAGGGCGTGGACTTGATCGTGAACGCGCTTCCTTTGGAATTTGGGAAAAACGTATTAGACGCGGCTCTGGAAGTAAAAGCGAATTATCAGGACTTTTCGTCTTCCACTGCTTTTGATGAAGACCTGGTTGAAGGCTGGGTTCGGGGCATGAAATATCAGTTCGATGTTTACAGCCCAAAATTCAAAGAGATCGGCAAACTGGCCATTATCGGAACTGGTTCGGCTCCAGGATTGATCTGCTGTGCCACGAGAGACGCCATGAAGCATCTGGATACCTGCGAAACCATCTACAATTTCGTATGGGAAGGCGTAGAAGCCAAAAGATTCCAGCCTTTCTGGTGGTCAGCTGAAACCGCCATCCAGGACATGAGCGAGCCTGCGCACACCTTTGAAAACGGCAAGCTGATTTTAAGGCCGCCATTTGAAGATCCGATCAATAGAAAGTATGATTACATGGATCGTGAAGTCACGTTCTTGAACCACTGCCACGATGAGCCGGTTCAGTACGGACTGAACGCTGAAAAGTATTTCAAAGGCTGCAAGAACGCATATTTCAAGTATGCTGGCACAGGCATGGACTTTGCGGAACCGCTTTACCGGGCAGGCCTTCTGGATCACGAAGAAAAAGAATTCAAAGGCCGCAAGGTAGTTCCATTCGATGTGATTGTTGGAAGCGTGCCGGCAGCGCCGAAATTCGAGCATGAAATCAAAGAAATCATTGACGAAGGAATCGTGTGCGACAGTGGCTGCATGGTAGTGGAAGCCTATGGTAAGAAGGATGGAAAAGACGTGCTGGTAGAAAACCATGTATTTGCGCCTGGAATCGTGGAAGCCTTTGAAAAAGCTGGCATGACAGGTGAGATGTATCTGACTGGACAGGGCGGGTTCCTGTTCTCCAAGATGTTCGTGAACGATGATTACGGAGATCTGACAGGTCTGATTTCCTCCGACATGCTGCCGATGGATAAGGTTGACAAATATCTGGCATATGCCAAAGAGCTGGATATCACTGTGGAAACAAAAGTGAAAGAATTATAGGCAAAGCAGCTGTGGCATGAGAGGCGGAGTTTTGCGCTCTGGCTCCAGCATCTGATGGAAGACATCAAAAAATGATCATGAACCCCCTGAGCTTGTCTGGGAAACCAGATAACCAGGGGGCTTTTGCGGTATCATGAAATGGCTGTGGTTGGAACTATGGATTGACAGGTGGATGAGGGGTCTGGCATTGAACAGATTCTTCAAATGCCTGTTTTGGATTGCTGGGCTTGGGAAGATGGGGTATAATCAATGAAAGGGGGCGGCGCTGCCGCGATGAAACGTAAGCAAAAGGGGGACACGCAATGTATTATTTGAACACAAACACGCCGTTCATTTTATTTCAGAGGACTCGAAACAGTGAAATCTACGTGGACAAAAGCCTGTTGATCCGTGAAGTGTCTAAACGAATCGGAACGAACATGCTTTATATCTGCGTCACTCGGCCAAGGAGGTTCGGCAAAACGGTGAACCTGAACATGCTGGGGGCGTATTACACCAAGGGGATGGACAGCCGGAGTTTGTTCGCGGATTTGAAAATCGCTGAAACAGATGAGTTTGGGCAGCATCTGAACCAGCATAATGTGATCTACATTGATTTCAGCAGGATGCCCGATGGTTGTGCTGGCTATGAGGACTATATCACAGCGATTCAACACAATCTTAGGGAAGACATCAAAAAAGCGTATCCGGAGGTGAGCGAGAGAGACTATTCCAGCGTCAGTCAGATGTTTCAATCTACGGGTGATACTTTTCTATTCCTTCTGGACGAATGGAATTCGATTTTTTATGAAAAATTTATGGGAGAACAGGACAAGGTGCGGTATTTGGAGTTTCTCAAAGGCCTGCTAAAGGACCAACCCTACGTGGATCTAGCCTACATGACTAGTGTATTGCCTATCGTCAAGTATACCAGCGGATCGGAACTGAACATGTTTCGGGAGTATAGTTTCATGAATGACCGTATTTACGAAAAATATTTCGGTTTCCTGGAAGAGGAAGTGCGGGCGCTCTGTCAGAAAGAGGGGAGTCTTAGTTACGAGGACTTGAAATTCTGGTATGACGGTTACTGGACCAGCAGCTGGACACCCGGGACGAGATCTTGTCGGCCATGGTGGTCTATGGATTCTTGTCTTACTGCGATGGAAAAGTGCGGGTGCCGAATCGGGAACTGATGGAAAAGTTCGAGCGAGTCTTGGCCAGGGAAAGCATGGGCGAAGTGAAGGCCGTGGTGGATCGTTCCAAAGAAATGCTGGCAGCCACCCTTTCCGGCGATGAAGAGAAAGTGGCGGCAATTTTGGAGGAAGTCCACGACAGGGAGATTCCGTGATCTTAGTAAGAAATCAGATATTGCCGTTTGAATTTTCTTCGGCCATCAATCCTGCCTTTGACTATGATTACGCTGAAAGTATTATCTGAAAAAACGAAAACACTTGACAACGAAACACCTGCATGTTAGATTATAAATAATGAAAAGCTTGAGTGCTTTTGCGGCGATAGAGAGGAGCTACCCGTCCCGACTTTGCGGGCAATAAAGATACAAAGGTCGTCTCTGCCTATGGAATGATCATAGGACTGCTCCCAGAATTGCAATTCAAAAAGAAAAATCAAGCCTGAGCCTAATCGCCCAGGCGTTTTTCTTTTATACGGACAGATATGAAAGGCTGGTGTGGGATGCAGGCGCTTTTAGATATATTTCAAAAAACAAAAGACGTATTGTGCAAATATGATTATTATATTTATATAGCCAAAAAGGTCATTCATCTGACAAATTCAGAGCTGAAAATCCCTCATCTGATGGGAATGCAGTATATTGGCAGGCCAAACCAATATACTGGTGATTATGGAGCGTATTGCATAAAGAAGAAGAGGATAACGCTTGCCTCGGTGGAAAAGTTAGTAAAGAGATGCTATCGCACAGAAGAAAAGCAGAGGATCATGCTTGAAATGATTTATCGTAAGCTCAATAACTTGAGTCTGTTAGAAGAAATGTTCTCTTCATATTCTAAACTATATTTATACAAAAAAACAGAGGAGATGGAAACAGAATTTGACTGTGATTATCTCATGGTACATGAGAGCGGCAAGGTGATTTCGCATCTTGGCCTTGTTAAATCGGCAGACGGCAATACCTATCATTGCAATTCTTTTATGGCAACTTACCAGACGGATAGAGAGAAGGACTTGTTTTACTGCCACTTGTCCAAGCGGTATGAAATCAACAAAATTATTCGTGAAAATAAACAGACCAAAGAGAAGGAAACGATTTATTTAAGCGAGCAGGCAGAACTGAGGGAAAAATCAGGCATTGTAAAGATGTTAAAGGATTCCGGCATAGAGACGGACGATGAATTATTGAAATATATCCTGCGGCTGAACGTGAAATTTGGCGTATATCATACATTGGATATGCTTGTGGATTCCACACAGCTAATAGGGAAATGTCGAAACAAGCGAGAGGAAGCACTAGTAAAAGACTTCATAGCACTGTGGAAGAAACTGGATTGCCTGAATGCGGCCAATGTTTCCTAGCCAATCGGGATCAGCTATGACAACGAAAAGCGGCACCAGTGCAGGATCGAAAAAAACCTCCTGACGCCCACCTCAAAATTTCACCATACAAAAGTGAATAAGCACCCTGAATTTTCCCTGAAAAGTAACCCGAAAACAACTTAATAACCCAAAAAAGCAAATCGAAAATGGATTAGAGTCCTCGATTTGCTTTTTCTTATGCCTTTCACTCCCTGGGGTTTCAAAGCAAAAATATTAATTTTCATCTCAATAGCGTTGAAATTTCAATGTTTCAAAAAAATATCCAAAACAAATTATCATCTTGGCACGGAGATTGCTTTAAATAAAAGTGAAACAAGACAACAAAGCAATCTTTCCACAAAGAAAGGCTTTGTGGAAATCCTGGAATTATCGTACAGCAATCACAGCGATCGTTCCCATGGGAATAAACAATCACAAGAAAACAAGTTGGAGGTAACAATAAATGTCAGATAACAAAAAACCATTGGCCGGAGTGAAGGTCATCGATTTTACAAGGGTATATTCCGGTCCCTATTGCACCATGCTGCTGGCGGATCTTGGCGCGGAGGTTATCAAGATAGAAAAAAAGGGAACAGGCGACGACACCCATTTCTTCGCCCCGAGAAAAGACGGGGAAAGCGGATATTTCACTTATCTAAACAGAAACAAAAAAAGCATCGCCCTGGACCTGAAAGCACCGGAGTCAGTAGAGATCGTCAAAGAACTGGCCAAGTGGGCTGACATGGTTGTGGAAAACTTTTCGCCAGGCGTTGTGGACAGATTGGGCGTGGGCTATGAAGACCTGAAAAAAGTCAATCCAAAGATCATCTACGGCTCCATTTCTGGATTCGGACAGACAGGTCCTTACAAGAAAAAACCAGCTTACGATGTGGTCTGTCAGGCAATGGGTGGTTTCATGGCCCTGACGGGAGAAAAGGGCGGAAAACCTTACAAACTGGGTCCTTCCATCGTAGACGCTTCCGCGGGGATCCACATGGCCTTCGCCTTAATGGTGGCCCTCCATTACAGAGACCAAACAGGCGTGGGACAGTTCATTGACGTGGGCATGATGGACACTGCCTTTTCCACTCTGGAAAACTTCGTGGTCACGAAATCCGTCATGGGAGAAGCGCCAACGAGAAACGGAAACGCCAATCTGGGCTCCGCGCCGTTCAATTCTTACAAAACAAAAGACGGTTATGTGACTATCGCAGTGGCCAACAACAGCTTGTTCGATAAATTCACAAAAGTCATGAATCGCCGCGACCTCTTTGAGGCAGAGCAATACAAGGAAAACCATCTGCGGAAACAGAATGAAGAGGAGCTCAATGCGGAAGTGGAAAAATGGACTAGCCAGTTCACCACAGCAGAAGTGGTGGAAATGCTGGACGAAGTCAGCGTTCCCGTAGGGCCGATCCTGGGCGTGGACGAACTGCTGGAAGACCCGCATCTGAAAGAACGGGGCATGCTGGTGGACATCCCGCATCCGCTGCTGGGGACCCTGACTTATCCAGGGAATCCACTGAAATTTTCCGAAACATCGGAGTTGTGCTTTGAAGCGGCGCCTCTTTTGGGAGAACACAAGGATTACATACTGAAAGACATCCTGGGTATGGATGAGGATGGTGTAAAGAAGCTGGAGGAAAAAGATATTTTCTAGCAACCGGAGCATATGAGCCGTCTGGGCGCAAATACTCGTTGTCACGCTGGAACAAGAAGAAAGCAGGTAAGCTATGGTACAGGCATATTGGCAGCTATTGAAAGATTGGAAGGATGTGAAGGGCAGGATTCGCAGAGATCGCTTTTGGGAAGCTTTCGTATGCGATGTATTCATCGTGATCTTGCTGGTGATGCTTTCCACGAGCATTGGCGGCATCATGCCATACGTCCAAATGGGATATCAGATCGTGACCGCAGTGCCATTCATCACAGCCGCTATTCGCAGGCTGCACGATACGGACAAATCCGGCTGGCTCATGCTGCTGATGTTCGTGCCTTTCTTCGGCTGGGTGGCACTGGCGTACATCCTTTGCGCGGCAAGCAATCCAGAGGGAAATCAATATGGGGCGAACCCTTACGAACCTAATTATTACCATTTGTAAACATGTTTTTGTCTGTGCTCCCTCCCTCGCAAAAATGCGGGGGGGGGGGTCTGATAAATATAAGTACGCATGTCCTATAAGGGCTTTGCGTATGGGTGGTTAGGAATTTTCAGGAAAAGTGAAGCAGAGAGGATAAGCATGATTCGAGAGCGGACGCGAATTTAGCTTGCTTCTAGCTGAAATGGCTTTTTATGAAATCCATTGATCACAAAACAGAATCGTTATATCAGACGTAACAGAGAGGTAACAAAGAATGGAAAACAAACAAGATGTCGTCATTACCTTAAACGACAAACAAGTGAAATTGCCTCGGACATTCAAGGAAAAAGTTTTGTGGCTGGGACCAAGCTTGGTTCTTTGCTCCATTGCGATCGGATCAGGAGAAGCAATCATCACACCGTATTTCGCATCCCTTTATGGCATTGGCCTTCTGTGGGTGCCGGTCATGTCCGCCCTGTGCAAAGTGTTCATCACGGAGCGACTAGCAAGATACACTTTGGCTACAGGAGAAACTTTCGTTCATGGGCTGTATCATCTGCCGGGACCAAAAGGCTGGGCAATCGTCATCACCTTTATTCCATGGGTGTTCATCGCCTTTTTCTTGGCAGTAGGCTGGCCTTTAGGCGTAGGCGCCGCATTCTATGGGGCAGTGAGTTACACAGGAGTGGAATTCGCTGATGGCGGCAATTTATTCGTAAAGATCGTAGCTCTGATTGTAATTTTGTTATCCATGTACTTGCCGGTCAGCCGGGGCGGGTACAAAGTCGTGGAGACGGTTTGCAAAGTCATGATCGCTATCGTAGTAGTGGCGGTGTTCATTTGCGGGGTCATGCTGTTTCCGCCGATTGGAGAATTTTTCACCAACATCGTTCCATGGAACGTGGTGGATTACAAACCGACTGAAATCGCGAATATCACAACAGCGATCGGTTATTCCGGCGGCGGTGTCATGGCGATTTCATCCTACTCTTACTGGGTAAAAGAAAAAGGTTATCATTTATTTGGTCAACATGACTACAAAGCCACGTCCAAAATTTTTGGCATGGACTTGGCGCTGGCTTACATCATCCAGCCAATTTGCGCGATTTTCATCATTATCTGCGCCGGGCAGATTCTGCCGCAGGTGGGAGATGTTCCGAATGGAAGGGAAATCATATTGATCACAGCAAATATGCTGGGTGAACCTCTGGGACCTTGGGCAAAATGGATCTGGCTTCTTGGTGGAGCAGCGATCCTGTTCAGCACATCCGTTGCTGTGTTTGACGGTTGGTCCAGAGCTCTGGCAGATGCCTTAAAGACATTGTTCAACAAAACCCTCGCTCACGTATCGGAAATGGCGATCCGCAGGGCAGTGGTCATCTTCATGGGAGTGGGCGGCATCATCTTCGGCGTGTTCGGCGTATCCACTCCAGGAACATTCGTCAGTTGGGGTTCCGTATTGGAAGGAATCATCTTCTATCCAATCTTTGGAACACTGGCCATCGTCATTTGCCTGAAACTGCTGCCAAAGGAAAAGAGAGGTTCCACGGCGTTGACCATATTGGCCATACTGGGTACAGCGTTCTTCCTGTATGTATCCGTGTCATACCTGCTGGGAACATGGGGGATCATTGATATCACTAGCGATCATTCCATTGCGGAAATGGTTTCCATTTAGGAAGAATAATTAAAAAAATGGCCTTTTGAGTCCGCATCAGGCATTCGGCATCATGATTGCCGAGTGCCTGGAATAGGCCGATTAAAATGATAACCGCGTCGAACGTACGCGATATGAAAGAGAGTAAGTCACATCATGTTAGCATGGAAAAAGAAAAAAGGACAGTACGGATTGGTCAAAACAGATTGTCCGATCCCAAAGATTAAAGATACAGAGGTATTAGTAAAGGTATTGGCAACAGGCATCTGCGGAACGGACTTTGGAATCTACAAAGGATACCGTGAAGTGGCGGATGGCCTTACGCCAGGCCATGAATTCATTGGAGAAATCGTTGAACTTGGAAAAAACGTGGTCGGCTATCAGGTGGGAGACCGGGTAGTTCCGAGCATTATACAAAAGTGCGGTACATGTCCCGCATGCATAGATGGGTTTGAAGCCCAATGTGAAAACCTGAAAGAAATTGGGATTCACATAGATGGAAGCTTTGCGGAATACGCCGCGGTGCCAGCCGTGACCCTTCACAAAGTAGAAAAAGACATGGATTTGAAAACAGGCGCTTCCATAGAGCCAGTGGCCGTAGCCTATAGCGCAGTGAAAAAAGCAGAACAGTTTATCCCAGGAAAGGATGTGCTGATCTATGGGCCAGGGGCCATTGGCCTATACACAGCGCAAATCGCTAAGATCGCGGGAGCGGGGACCATCCTGCTGGCAGGAACGGGAGCTGACGCGGAGCGGCTGGCCCTGGCCAAAGAAAATTACGGAGTGGAAACCATCAATATCGAAGCAGAAGACATCGATAAAAAAATGCGAGACTGCTTTAAACACGGCAAAGCGGATCTGATCTTTGAAGCCACAGGAGTGGCGCAGATCATAGGTGACATGCTGCCAAAGCTGCGCCCTCATGGAGAGCTGATTTTGGTAGGCGTGTACCACGACGCGTCAGAAGTAAACTTCCTATACGCGGGAAGAGGAGAACTGACGATCAAAGGAACGTTTTGCTATACATTGAGCGAGTTTGAATACGCGATCAAACTGGTGGAAGCGGGGAAAATCAATTTCAAGGGAATCGTTGACACCATAGAGTTGGAACATTTAGATGAAGGGTTTGAAAAAACCATGTCTAAACAATCCATAAAAATCGTTGCCTATCATCAATAGTGGACATAAATAAAAAAGAAAACATCACAAGCAGGAGGAAAACATGGAATTTTCATTAAAAGGAAAAACAGCCATCGTAGTAGGCGGCAGCAAAGGCCTGGGATTCGGCATGGCCACAGGACTCGCGGAAGCGGGCGCAAACATTGTGCTGGTCAGCAGAAAGCAAGAGCAGCTGGATGTGGCGGCCGCGGAAATGACAAAGTTCACATCCAATGAAAACATTGTGGGCATGGCCGCGGACATCACGTCCCTGGACAACATCAATAACCTGGTAAAAAAGGTGTGCGACAAGTTCGGGCAGATCGACATTCTCTTTAACGGTGCGGGAGTCAACAAACGGTTTCCGGCGCTGGAATTCACGGAGGAAGATTGGGACACGGTTCAGGACACCCAGCTGAAATACGTATTTTTCATGTGCCAGGCAGTGGCAAAGCAAATGGTGGAAAAAGGGATCAAGGGCAAGATCATTAACATCGCCTCCCTCACCAGCGAACTGGGACTGCCCAACATGATCTCCTACTGCGCGGCAAAGGGGGCCATCGTGCAGATCACAAAGGCCATGGCCAACGAGTGGGCACAGTACGGCATCAACGTCAACGCCATTGGGCCTGGCTACTATAAAACAGAAATGACAGCGCCTTTATTCAAAGATCAACAGAGAAGAGCAGAGCTCTTTGCCAGGATCCCGCAAAAAAGATTCGGACTTCCTTCGGACCTGGCAGGCGCGGCAGTATTCTTGGCGTCCGAAGCGTCAGACTATGTGACAGGCCAGGTGCTGTACGTGGACGGCGGATTCCTCTGCTGTTAAATGAATTCGTTTTGGCGAAGCTTGAGATAAATCAAAAAAACTTATTACAAAGGAGAGAGCAAACATGATGAATGGAAAAGAGTACAAAGAAAGTTTAAGGAAAATCAAACCCATCATTTATTACATGGGCGAGAGGATCGACTGCGTGGTGGATCATCCAATGACAAAGCCCCACGTAAATTCCGCGGCAATGACTTACGAACTGGCCAGCGATCCGCTTTATGAAAACCTGATGACGGCCACTTCCCACTTAACAGGGAAGAAAGTCAACCGTTTCACCCACATCCACCAGAGCACGGAAGACCTGGTGAACAAAGTAAAGATGATGAGAATGATCGCTCAGAAGACAGGCACTTGCTTCCAGAGATGCGTGGGCCTGGACGCAATGAACGCGACTTTCATCACTACATACAACATGGATAAAGAATATGGAACAGACTACCACAAACGGTTCACAGAATGGATGAAATACGTCCAGGAAAATGACCTGATGGTAGCGGGAGCTATGACAGACGTAAAGGGCGACAGGAGCAAAAAGCCTTCTGGTCAGTCAGACCCTGACCTGTTCACCCATGTTGTGGAAAAGAGAGAAGACGGCATTATTATCAGTGGCGCGAAAGCCCATATGACCGGTATGGCCAACTCTCACGAAATGCTGATTCTGCCGACCACAAACCTGCTGCCTGGAGACGAAGATTACGCTCTGGCATGCGCGGTTCCAGTAGACGCAGAAGGCGTGCTGCACATTTTCGGCAGACAGACAAATGACCAGAGAAGACTGCAGGGCGACCTGGACACTGGTAACTCGGAATACGCTATCGTAGGCGGCGAAACCCTCACTGTTTTGGATCACGTATTCGTTCCTTGGGACAGAGTCTTCATGTGCGGCGAGATCAATTATGCGCAGGACTACGTAGCAAGATTCGCTGCGTACCACAGACAGAACTATGGCGGATGCAAAGTAGGAAACTCTGATGTGCTCATTGGCGCCACTTCCCTGATCGCCAAGATGAACGGGACAAACAAAGGCAGCCACATCAAAGACAAGCTCATCGAAATGGTGCACCTGGCAGAAACCATGTACTGCTGCTCACTGGCATGTTCCTATGAAGGTGTGAAGGAAGAAGCGGGCAGCTATTATGTCAATACCCTGCTGGCAAACGAAGTAAAACTCAACTGCACCAGAAACATGTACGAGATTTCCAGACTGGCTCATGACATCGCAGGCGGATTCATCGCCACTTTGCCTCACGAATGGGATCTCAAATCAGAGGAAACAGGAAAGTACATCAGGAAATTCTTCGTGGGCAACGACCAGTACACCGCAGAAGACAGAATCAAGATCGCAAGGCTCCTGGAAAACATGTCCGGCGGCACGGCTCTGGCAGAATCCATGCACGGCGCTGGTTCTCCTCAGGCCATGAAGATCATGATCCTCAGAGAATCCAACATGGAACAGAAAGAAAAATTAGCAGCGTCATTGGCGCACGTTGAACTGTAAATCAGGGAGGAAATCGAAAAATGAATGAAGTAGTAATCGTAGAAGGCGTGAGAACGGCCACAGGCTCATTCGGCGGCTCACTGAGCAAAACTCCAGCGGCCGTCCACGGCGCGGAATGCGTTAAAGCCTTGGTGGAACGGACCGGCATCAAACACGAAGACATCGATGAATTGATCATCGGCACCCACTTTCAGGCAGGCACCAAAGCCAACCCAGCCAGACAGTGCGGCATTTACGCGGGCCTTCCGGACACCATTCCGGCTTTCACACCAAACAAGAACTGCGCCACGGCCATGAAAGCCATGCAGCTGGCGGCTCAGTCCATCCAGGTGGGCGACAACGAAGTGGTCATTGCCGGTGGATGCGAAACCATGAGCGCCATCCCATATATCCTGCCAAAAGCAAGATTCGGATACAGAATGGGGCCTGGAAAAATCGAAGACAGCATGCTCCATGACGGCCTGGTGGATCCGTTCATGAACTATCACATGGGCGTGACAGCGGAAAACGTGGCGGAAAAATGCGGCATCACCAGAGAAATGCAGGACCGCTTTGCGGTGAACAGCCATAACAAGGCAGAAAAAGCCTGGGCAGAAGGAAAATATGACAATGACATCGTCCCTATCACCCACAAAGTGAAGGGGAAGGAAGTGGTATTCGACCACGATGAAACATACAGAAAGGGAGCGACTTATGAAAAGTTCGCGGAACTAAAGCCGATTTTCAAAGAAGGCGGCACGGTTACTGCGGCCAACGCCTCCCCGATCAACGATGGCTCTTGCGTGCTGTTGATGATGTCAGCTGACAAAGCCAAGGCGCTGGGATACAAACCAATCGCCAAGTATATCGCGGCAACATCGACAGCGCTCTCTCCATCCATCATGGGGTACGCGCCAGTGAGCGCCATTGAAAAGCTGGAAAAGAAAACAGGCATCAGCAGAAACGAAGTGGGCCTGTACGAACTCAATGAAGCTTTCGCTGCGCAGGCAGCGGCCTGCGTGCAGGATCTGAAACTGGATCCAGAGATCGTCAACGTCAACGGCGGCGCAGTGGCTCTGGGCCACGCGGTAGGCTGCACAGGAGCCAGGATCAGCCTGACTCTCATGCGGGAGATGCAGAGAAGAGACGTGCAGTATGGTATCGCTTCCCTGTGCATCGGCGGCGGCCAGGCAATGGCAATGATGTTTGAACTGTGCAAATAAAGGGGTTTGGAGGATATCAAAAATGGTTGTAAAGAAATTATTCGTTGTCGGTTCCGGAGCTATGGGCTCCGGAATCGCACAGACAGCAGCGACTCACGGCATCCAGGTGATCATGAATGACATCAGCCAGGAAGTCGTTGATAAGGGCTACGCGAAGATCAAAAAGAGCCTGGAAAAAGCAGTGACAAAAAACAGAATGACAGAAGAAGAAAAAGAGGCAGCATTAGGAAACCTGACAGTGACAGTCGCTTTGGAAGACGCAAAGGACGCTGACTTTGTCATTGAGGCGGCCACAGAAAACAGAGAGATCAAACTGGACATTTTCGCGAAGTTGGATCAGATTTGCAAGCCAGAAGCTATCCTGGCCTCCAACACTTCTTCCATTCCAATCACGGAAATCGCCGCGGCCACCCAAAGGCCGGAGCAAGTAGTAGGAACGCACTTCTTCAACCCAGTTCCAGCCATGAAGCTGCTGGAGCTGATCGTGGGTCATGTGACTTCTGATGAAACATTTAAAGCTGCGGAAGATCTGGGTAAAGCGCTGGATAAAGTGACGGTGAAATCCATTGACAAAGGCGGTTTCGTGGTAAACAGACTCATCGACCCGTTCATCAATGAAGCGGTCTTCATGCTGGAAGAAGGCGTGGGCACAGCCGAAGACATTGACAACGGCTGCAAATTCGGACTCAATCACCCGATGGGACCATTGGCATTAGGCGATATGATCGGCTGGGACGTGATGCTGGCTGTCATGGAAGTGCTTTCCGCAGAATACGGCGATCCAAAATATAGGCCAGCCCCTCTCATGAGAAGGATGGTCAGAGCCGGACATTTAGGCGTGAAAACAGGCAGAGGCGTCTACACATACAACAAATAAATGAGGTGAAAAGTGATGGAATACAAAAATATCATCTTTGAAGTAAAAGAAGGCATCGGCTATGTGACCATGAACAGGCCGAAGGCATTGAACGCATTGAACACAGAAGTGCTGACAGAACTGGATCATGTATTTCGGGAAATCGACAAAAATGAAGACGTGCAGGTAGCCATCGTCACTGGTGCGGGCCGCTCCTTCATCGCTGGTGCGGACATCGCCCAGATGAGCGACCTTAACGGAACAGAAGGACGGGACATGACCATCCAGGGACAGCTGGTCATGGAGCTGATCGAATCCATTAACAAGCCAGTGATCGCAGCGGTCAACGGCTTTGCCCTGGGCGGCGGAAACGAACTGGCCATGGCCTGCGATGTGCGTATTGCTTCGGAAAAGGCAAAGTTCGGCCAGCCAGAAGTCAATCTGGGGATCATCCCTGGCTACGGCGGCACCCAGCGTCTCCCTCGTCTGGTGGGAAAGGGCATGGCGAAAAAGCTCATCTACAGCGCAGAAATGATCGATGCCCAGGAAGCCTACCGGATCGGCTTGGTTCAGGAAGTAGTGCCTGCGGAAGAGCTGATGGCCGCAGCAGAAAAGCTGGCCAAGACCATCATGGAAAAAGCGCCAATCGCCATTAAGATGGCGAAAGTGGCCATCAACAATGGCCTGAACACAGATCTGAAAACAGGCGTGCAGTTTGAAGCAGAATCCTACACCAGCACCTTCGTGTCAGAAGACAGAGTGGAAGGCATGAAAGCTTTCGTGGAAAAGCGCCCTGCACAGTTCAAGAACAAATAGGCAGATCATGATCCTGCGGATCACATGCCTCCTTAATAATGCGTCATGTAGGGACGCGGCCAGCGTTCCTGCATGGTCCACAACATATGCAATGTACGAACCATAAATCATATACTTTGGCAAGTCCTTTCAAAGTACTGAAAACTGCCTGCTTTGGCTGATGATGATCAGCTGGAGCGGCAGTTTTTCGTTTTTGGAACCAGACGGCCTGAAACCGGCGATATTTGAGAAACTCGAAAATCATCGATTCTCCTGAAAAATGGAACCGCCCTATTGAATTCTAAGCGGGGAAATGGTAAAATGCATACTATAAGTACGTATTTTATAAATAATACGTATTAAAAATATATGTTAGTTGTAAGAATACAGAAAGGATAAAGAGATGAAAAAGCAAAGAAAGACATGGAAAAAACGAATATTTGCTTCCCTGGTGGCAGTGTGCATGGTCTTCACGCTCCTGCCGGCCACAGCTATGGCGGCTGAGGGGACAGAAGGAAAGTTGGTCGTGGGTGTGAAAGCGGCTACGTCTACGCCTGCGCCGATGGATGGTGAACAGAATAAGTCTGAACGGGAAAACTACCAACAGAACATGGCAGCAATAGAAGATGTCAAGTGGGATCCAGCTAACGACACTATTACTGTGACAGCTAACAGAAGCAAAATGGTTCCATATGAGGGCGGTGGCGGATGGAAAACATACTATGCCCTAGTCATGAACTTTAGAGCTGATATGCAGTTATTAAATGAAGACGAGGCGTGTGTTGTGGGCGATGACAACTATGAGATTAATGAAACAAATGGCAAGGATATCTCTCAGGCAAAGGAATATGTGCCTTTGCTTCAGCAAGAAGAGTATAAGAAACCAATTGTTTTCTGGTTGAACGCAAAGGATGACACTCGTACATTTACGCTCAAATATACGGATCCTACTAGCAAGAAAGAAGAGACTCAACCAATCACGGTGAACATCAAAGACACGTCGAAGTTGGTAAAGTCAGCGGTAGCAGCTGAGTCGACTCTTGCTGATGCAGCAGCAGCGGGAATGAGCGTAGGAGAATTAGAGAGCTATAAAGCCAACATGGGTGCAATCAAAGTGAACGCTGACAATTTGGCCAATGGGATCATTACGGTGACAGCTAATCGAAAAGCAATGGAAAGCTATCGCTATGGGCTTGCGGATGGACCTGCTGAAAACGTCAAGAAACAAAAACACTATGCGTTAGTGATGAAGATTGATTCTTTGAAGTCGGGTAGTACTTTTGAGGGCGAATTAAATGATGAGGTGGCTAGGGCTGAAGGATGTGTGATTGACACGGTGAAGGGTTCGATTTTTATGCCGCCTGAAACGGAACCCACAGCATCTAAGACTGGATCTGATCCGCAGCCAATCGTTTTCTGGCTAGATGCGGAGCAGAACACAAGCAAAGTCACCTTATATAGAGAGATAACGCAGACCAAAGCAAGTTCTGGCGGTGCGGCTTCGGAAGGCAAGACGGGAGGCGATACCGAGAATCCAGAAGCAGAACAAGAAGTGGTTTATAGAGCGACCCAAGAAATCACGATAAACGTAGTGGATTCCCCAGACTCCATAGAACCAACTATTACCCTAAATAAAACAAAGGCAACAATTAAAAAAGGTGATACCGTGGATTTAGAAGCCACAACGACACCTGATGGTGCTGACATAATTTGGGAAAGTGACGATGCAGATGAAAGCGTAGTTATAGTAAGCCAGACTGGAAAGGTTGCAGGAGTAGGAGAAGGAGAGGCGACCATCACCGCCAAAGTAACCACAGCAGGAGGAACGAAGGAAGCCACCTGCGACATCACCGTAATCGACAATAATTCATCCGGCACTGGCGGCACCACCCCAGGTGGCACCAATCCAGGCGTGTCCGGCGGCTCCAACGGCAGCAACTTGCCGCAGAACGCCGATATCGCACTGAACCAAGACACGGCGCTGATCTATGCGAAAGCAAAGACCCAGAACACTGTGCAGCTGAAAGCTGTTGTAGTTGGAAACAGCAGGATCGTGACTTGGAAATCCCTGAACCCACGGATTGCCACAGTCAAAAATGGAAAAGTGACAGCCAAGAAAGCTGGCAAAGCCACTATCACGGCGACAGCCAACGGCGTTACAGCCAAATGCGTGGTCACAGTTAAGAACCCTACCATAAAATTAGCGAAGGCGCGGGCCACGATCAAGAAAGGCAAGAAAGTAAGGATCAACGCCACAGCCACGCCAGCAAGCAAGATCAAATACAAATCCAACAAAAAGAAAGTCGCCACTGTGACAGCAAAAGGCGTAGTCAAAGGCAAGAAAAAAGGAACAGCTAAAATTACCGTGACCGCCAATGGCGTGAAGAAGACATTTACTGTGAAAGTAAAATAAACCGCTGCTTATCAAAGCGGGATAGGGCGGCGCTAGTACCGCCCAAAAGGACTACAAAGCGAAGATAAAGCTGAAGAGGACAGGATTTCAGAGCGTGATCCTGTCCTTTTCAGTTGATCTGAACCAGGTTTTGTGTTCATCTCCCCAAACCTTTCCCACAAATCTTTATTCACACAAATTTTACATTCTACCCCCTTTTCATTTTCCCACAAATAGGATATACTAAGATATTAATAACTTTAACAGATTTCAGATATTTTGGAGGAAATAATTTAACATGGAAAGCCACATAATTGTGGACATCATTGCGATCATTGTTCTCGTCATGTTGTCCGCGTATTTTTCAGCAACAGAAACCGCGTTCACCTCGCTGAACCGGATCCGAGTCAAGAACATGGCAGGAGAAGGAAACAAGCGGGCGGAGCTGGTTTTACGGCTGGAAGAAAATTATGATAAACTGCTCACCACGATTCTCATTGGAAACAATATCGTCAACATCTCCATGACCGCCATCGCTACGGTCCTCTTTGTAGAGTTGTTTGGAGCTTACGGTCCGACATTGTCAACGGTGGTCATCACCATCGTGGTTCTGATTTTCGGAGAGATTTCACCCAAAAACATTGCCAAAGAATCAGCAGAAAACTTTTCCATGTTTTCTGCGCCAGTGATTCGGATCCTCATGGTATTGCTGACTCCCATCAATTTTCTGTTCACAAAATGGCAGGGCATGCTGGCCCGTCTGTTCAACCTGGAAGACGACCGGACGATCACAGAAAACGAACTGCTGACCATTGTGGAAGAGGCAGAGACGATAGGCGGCATTGACAACGAGCAGAGCGAACTGATTCAAAACGCCATTGAATTCAACGAACTAGAGGCGTCTGACGTATTGACCCCCAGGGTGGACATGGAAGCCATCGAAGTTTCTGAATCAAAGGAAGAGGTGGCAACGCTGTTCAAAAAGACAGGCTTTTCCCGCCTGCCAGTTTATGAAGATGACATTGACAAGATCATGGGTGTCCTGAATCAAAAGGATTTCCATAACTATATCGCAGGGACCAGCAAGAACATTTCCGACTACGTGATGCCAGTGGTTTTCGTGGCTGGCAGCATCAAAGTGCCCGCTCTTTTGAAAAAAATGCAGCAGATGAAAACCCACATGGCCATTGTGATCGATGAATACGGCGGCACAGAGGGTCTGGTCACCATGGAAGACATGATCGAAGAGCTGGTAGGTGAGATTTATGACGAGCACGACGCGGTCATGTCCCAGGAAATCATCCCTCTGCAGAACGGCAGCTATCGGGTAAAATGCAACGCCAGCATCGCCAAGGTGTTGGATTTCTTTGATATTGAAGAGGACATGGACGTGCAGACCGTCAACGGATGGGTCGTGGTCCAGCTGGACAAGCTGCCGGTGAAAAACGACACCTTCCAGCAGCAGATCGAAGATAAATTATTGAAAGTCCGGGTAACAAAGGCAGATGACCGCAAAGCGTTGGAGATCAACTTAATTGTGGAAGAAATAGAAAATGAAGAAGAAAAGAAAGGGGAATAAAAGACTATGAGCTTGATGGAAAAAATATTTGGCGACCTGAATGCCAAGGAGGTGAAAAAGGTCGCGAAAATCGCAGATAAAGTAGAAGCTTATGATGAACAGATGCAGGCTTTGACTGATGAAGAGCTTCGGGGAAAGACCGTGGAATTCAAAGAGCGGCTCCAAAAGGGGGAGACTTTGGATGACATTTTGCCCGAGGCTTTTGCCGTATGTAGGGAAGGGGCAGTCAGGAGCCTGGGCATGAAGCATTTTAGGGTGCAGCTCATCGGCGGCATTGTCCTGCATCAGGGACGCATCGCGGAAATGAAAACTGGTGAAGGTAAAACCCTGGTAGCCACGCTTCCCGTTTATTTGAACGCTTTGGAGGGAAAAGGCGTGCATGTGGTGACAGTCAATGATTACCTGGCAAAGCGAGACATGGACTGGATGGGAAAGCTTTACAATTTCCTGGGCCTGACAGTGGGCTGCGTCATTCACGGCATCAGCGAGGAAGAGCGCAAAGCGGCTTACGACGCGGACATCACCTATGGAACCAACAACGAGTATGGTTTTGACTATCTGCGTGACAACATGGTCCTTTACAAAGAGGACATGATGCAAAGAGAACTGAATTACGCCATTGTGGACGAGGTGGACTCCATCCTCATTGATGAAGCCAGGACGCCGCTGATCATTTCCGGTCAGGGCGGAAAGTCCACGGACATGTACAAGACCGCCGATCGCTTTGTCAAAGACCTGCATGTGGAGACGGATTTCACTATCGAGGAAAAGGACAAACAGGTTTCCTTGACAGAGGAAGGTGTCAGCAAGTGCGAAGAGTATTTTAACGTAGAAAACTTTTCTGACCCGGAAAACATGGAAATCAACCACCATGTGCTGCAGGCCCTGAAAGCTAGGAACCTGATGAAACGGGACGTGGACTATATCATCAAGGACGGAGAGATCGTCATTGTAGATGAATTCACTGGCCGCCTCATGTTCGGAAGGCGCTACAGCGATGGACTTCATCAGGCCATTGAAGCAAAAGAAGGCGTGCTGGTAAGATCCGAGTCCAAGACTCTGGCCACCATTACTCTGCAAAACTATTTCCGCATGTACGAAAAACTGGCAGGCATGACTGGTACGGCAAAGACCGAGGAAGACGAGTTTCGGGACATTTACAACATGGACGTTGTGGTGGTGCCTACCAACATGCCCATTGCCAGAGATGACCAGCAGGATTCGGTTTACAGCACAGAAGCTGGAAAATACAGATCCATTGTCAATAAAGTGGTGGAAGCCCATGAAACAGGCCAGCCAGTGCTGGTGGGGACCGTTTCCATCGAAAAGTCGGAGATCATCGCAAACAGCCTGAAAAAGAGAGGCGTCAAGAATTTTAACGTCCTCAATGCCAAGCATCATGAAAAAGAAGCGGAGATCATCGCAGAAGCCGGCCGTCTCAATGCGATCACCATCGCTACGAACATGGCAGGCCGAGGCACGGACATCATCCTGGGCGGCAATCCGGAATTCGAGGCCAAACGGGAAATGCGCAAAAACGGTTATGACGCGGAAACCATTGCCTTTGCCACCGGCTTTGTGCAGACGGACGATCCTGAGCTTTTGAAAGCTAGGGAAGAGTTCAATCGTCTTCATGAGAAATACAAGGAAGAACGAAAGGAAGAGCAGGAAAAGGTTCGGGAGCTGGGCGGCCTTTGCATCATCGGCACGGAGCGCCACGAATCTCGAAGAATCGACAACCAGCTGCGAGGCCGTTCCGGAAGGCAGGGCGACCCGGGACGCACCCAGTTCTGTATTTCCCTGGAAGATGAATTGATGCGTCTTTTCGGAGGAGAAAAGATGCAGAACGTAGTAAAGCGTCTTGGCGTGGGAGAAGACGAGCCTATTGAGGCTGGCATGATCACCAGGTCCATCGAAGGCGCGCAGAAAAAGGTGGAAGGCCGCAACTTCTCCATCCGTAAATATGTGCTCCAGTACGACAACGTCATGAACAAACAGCGTGAGATCATTTACGGTGAGCGGAAAAAGGTTCTCTTTGGAGAAGATCTGCGAGATGATATCAGCAGCATGACCCACGAGCTGATCGACGAATGCGTGGAACCCATCACCATCGCTTCCCGTTTCTCTGAAGAATGGGATTTTAACACGCTGAACGAAGGTTTGAAGAAGATTTCGCCGGATTTCAAACCCCTGGCATATACAGAGGATGAACTGCGGGATTTGTCACCGGAAGGGCTGAAACAGAACATCTACGACATGTTTGAAGAACTCTACCAGGCAAAAGAGGCGGAGATCGGCATTGAGAAATTGCGGGAGATCGAGCGCATGATCCTGATCCGCGTGGTGGACAACAAGTGGATGGATCACATTGATGCCATGGATCAGCTGAAAAGCGGCATCGGATTGCGGGCCCTGGGACAGCAGGATCCCGCGGCGGCATACGCGCAGGAAGGCTTTGACATGTTCGAGCTGATGGTCCAGTCCATCAAGGAAGAAACCGTGAAATTCTGCTACAGCGTCACTGTCCAGACCACGACCCAGAGACGAGACATCCTGGGAACCGGCCAGGAACGAAAAGACGAATTCGTGGATGAAGGTCCGGTCATGATGGAAGATGGAGAAATGCCAGAAGAAGCGGTGATCCCAGAAAGAGAGAAAAAACAGGAGCCTTATAGAAGGGAACACCCAAAGATCGGAAGAAACGACCCTTGTCCTTGCGGCTCCGGCAAGAAATACAAGAACTGCTGTGGCAAGAACGCATAAAAATAGAATCGAAAAGAATGAATCAAAAAATGGCTGCTGTGCAAAGGTAACATGCGCGGCAGCCATTTTGCATAAGGTCATTGGTTTTCTGGTAAGCAGGTAATCGATACAGTTGGAAAAAAGTGATAGATGAATTTGTTTTTCAGCATAAAGACGATTAGGAAAATAATAGAAAAAATGAGTGGAAACTATTGACAAATGTGCTTTGATTATGTAAAATAATAGAAAATAAATATTAAATTAACAATAAGGAGGCGGGCAATGGCACTGACACTTAAAAACGATGTGATGTTCAAAGCAGTGTACGGAAGAGAAGACGAAGACTGCAAAGAAGCGCTGATCGGCATGCTGAACTTAATTCTAGGTCGAAAAGAAGATCCCATCAGAGCCATCACATATCGAAATCCTTTCAATATCAGAGAAACCGACTCCCAAAAGGAGGGAGTCTTGGACATCAAGGCAGAGACAGACAGCGGCGAACTACTGGACATCGAAATGCAGTTCGCGGAAGACGATGAAATCATCGAAAGAAACCTCTATTACCATTGCGGCATGGTGACGCAGGGATTGGCAGCGGGCGAGAAATATGGTAAACTGAAAAAAACCATCAGCATACTGTTGCTGAACTTCACCCGCTCGGAGAAAAGCGAGAAATTCCACACCCGCTTCATGCTCAAAGAGCCTGACACAGGAGAAATCCTGACAGAGCTATTCCAGATGCACTACATTGAACTGCCTAAAGTGAACCCGGAAGGCAAACCGGTCAGCGAGCTTAGCGACGTGGAGCAATTCCTGGAGTATTTGAAATACGCTGGCGAGCCTGGAAAAGAGGAATATGTGGAGGAGTTGAAGCGGCAGGGTGGAAAGGAGATCCAAATGACGGACACAATCATGCACAAGGTGACGGAAGACGAGCTCCTGAAGGAAAAAGCCATTGCCAGAGACAAGTTCCTCCACTGGCAGGCTAGCATCGAACGGCAGAGGAAACGCCAGGAGGCGGAGAAGGCTGAGCTTGATCAGCAACTTGCCGAACTTGCGAAGCAACTTGCTGAATCCGCAGAACAGCAGGCTCAGAAAGACCTCCAATTGAAACATGCCATCCAAAGCATGGCAGCCGCTGGGATGAGTAGGGCACAGATCGCAGGAACCATAGACATGCAGGAGTCAGAAGTTGAACAATATCTCCTGTAACGGGGTTGTCGTTTTGCGCAAAAGCCCAGGAAACAAGTAAAAAACGCAAGAAAATCCATAAGATTTCTACAGGTGAGCACCTTGCAACCTTTCACATTTTATCGTATACTGAATGTTCAGGGGTAACCCCAAATAACAGAAAGAGGTAAATCATGATTGAATTAGAACCGATCAAATCGGAACTGCCTGCGCTGAAAGGCAGGCTCAAAGAGGCAGGTGAGTCCCTTTGACCTGGCTGGTCTGAGGGAAGCGCAAAAAAAGCTAGAAGAGCAAACACAAGCACAAGGCTTTTGGGATGACCATGAAAACGCCCAGAAAGTCATGAAGGATAAAAAATCCATAGAAAACAAAATCGAAGGATATGAAGCATTGGCTGCGGAGATCGAAGACGTGGAAGTGCTGATTTCCCTTGCGGAGGAAGAGGAAGATCCGGCCATGGCAGAGGAAATCAGAGAGGCGTATGAAGCTGCGGCGGAAAAGCTGGAAGACCTGCGTCTGGCAACCCTCCTCACAGGGGAATATGACAAAAATAACGCCATTATTTCCGTTCACGGCGGCTCTGGTGGGACAGATGCCAAGGACTGGGCAGAAATGCTGTTTCGCATGTATATCCGGTGGTCAGAACGCAAGGGCTACAAAGTGCGGATTCTGGATTACCAGGAAGAAAAAGAAGGCGGCATCAACAGCGCCACAGCCTTGATCGAAGGGGAAAACGCATACGGATATTTGAAAAATGAAAAAGGCGTTCACCGTCTGGTGCGGATTTCTCCGTATGACTCTTCTGGGCGGCGGCACACGTCCTTCTCGTCTTTGGATGTGATGCCGGAAATCGATGATGACACGACCATTGAAATCGATCCAGACGATCTGCGGATTGACACCTTCCGTTCCAGCGGAGCAGGGGGGCAGCACGTCAACAAGACAGACTCCGCCATCCGCATCACCCACATACCGACCAACATCGTGGTGTCCTGCCAGAACGAACGGTCACAGCACCAAAACAGAGACACGGCCATGAAGCTGCTGATGTCAAAGCTGGTGGAATTAAAAGAACAGGAGCACAAGGAAAATCTAAAAGAGCTTCAAGGCGATTACAGCCAGATCACCTGGGGGAGCCAGATCCGTTCTTACGTGTTCCACCCGTACACCATGGTAAAGGATCACCGCACCAATGCGGAGGTGGGCAACGTGACCGCGGTTATGGACGGCGATATCGACTACTTTATTAATGAAAAGCTGAAACAAAAAGAAAGGTAACCATATTTCTATGAGCATAATCGAACGACTGGCGGAGGAATTCAGCCTAAAACCGCAGCAGGTGGAAAGCACCGTGGCCCTGATCGATGAGGGAAACACCATCCCTTTTATCGCTAGATATAGAAAGGAAGCCACTGGCGGCCTGTCCGACGTGATCTTGCGGGACTTGGAAGAGCGGCTGACTTATCTGCGGGGCTTGGATGAAAGAAAAGAAGAAGTCATTCGTCTGATCGAAGAGCAGGGAAAGCTGACAGATGAATTGAAAGAAAAGATCCTAGAAGCCCAAGTGCTCCAGCGGGTGGAGGATCTGTACAAACCATACAAGCAGAAAAAAGCAACGAGAGCGTCCAAAGCAAAAGCCAGGGGCCTGGAACCTCTGGCCCTGACATTCTGGGCGCAAGAGCAGGAGAATGGGACCATCGAAGAACTGGCGCAGCCGTTTATTGATGAAGAAAAAGAAGTCCCTGATCAGCAGGCGGCCATTGCCGGCGCAATGGACATCATCGCGGAAATGATTTCAGATGATCCTGAACTGACCGCGGCCATCCGTCAGCAAACCCAGGAAAAAGGCATGATCGTCACAGAAGCCGCTGATCCAGAAGAAAAGACGGTTTACGAAATGTATTACGAGCATCAAGAAGGGATCAAAAAGATCCCGAACCACAGGATCCTGGCCATCAACCGAGGCGAAAAGGAAAAGAAGCTGAAAGTAAAGATCAGCGTGCCTGTGGAAGAGATGGAAACGCTTTTGACAGAGGCTATCATTACTAATGAAAAATCGATTTTCACAGACCTGCTCAAGAACACGGCGGCAGACGCATATAAACGGCTCATGGCGCCGTCTGCGGAACGAGAAGCGAGAAACATGCTGACAGAGCGGGCAGAGCTGGAAGCAGTCAAGGTCTTTGCTAAAAACACGGAAAAGCTCCTGATGGTGCCGCCTGTAAAAGGGGCTAGGATCATCAGTATTGACCCAGGGTACAGGACAGGCTGCAAAGTAGCGGTCATCAATGAAACAGGGAAACTGCTGGCTTACACCACTGTTTACCCGACCCAGCCAAAGCACGACGTGGCAGGGACGGAAGCAACGCTGAAAAAGCTAGTGGACAAATATAAGATCAATGTGATTGTCATTGGAAACGGCACTGGATCCAGAGAAACGGAAGAGGTGGTAGCGGCCTTTATCAAGAAAAACGGCCTTTCTATCAGCTATACCATTGTCAATGAGGCAGGGGCCTCTGTTTATTCTGCGTCCAAGCTGGCCACCGAGGAATATCCGGATCTGGACGTCACTACCAGAGGTGCTATGTCTCTGGGACGCAGGCTGCAGGACCCTTTGGCAGAGCTGGTGAAGATCCCCACAAAGAGCATTGGCGTGGGGCAGTACCAGCATGATATCAATCAGGGAATGTTAGAGACCGCATTGGACAATGTGGTAGAAGACTGCGTCAATAGAGTGGGTGTTGACCTGAACACCGCTTCCCCGTCTCTTTTGGCTCACGTAGCAGGGATCAATATGGGGATCGCCAAAAATATCGTGGCTTACAGGGAAGAGCAAGGGGTTTTCACAGACCGCAAAGAACTAAAAAAGGTCGCCAAGCTGGGAGAAAAGACTTTCAAGCAGTGCGCTGGTTTCATGCGCATCGCAGAAGGAAAAAATCCTTTGGATGCGACTTCCGTTCATCCAGAGTCCTATTCCGCCGCAGAAGCCATGCTCGCCAGATTGAACATCGATAAAAAGGAGATCACTGGAGGTGGGGCCGCTGATATCGAAGAAAAGATCGTCAAGCTTTATGGCCCAGCGGACAAGCCGAAAAAACTGGACACGAGAAAAAAGGGACTGGCAGCTCTGGCAGAATTGAGCAAGCCAAAGGAAAATCCAAAGAAAAACCTGGGAAAAGCCATTGAGAACATGGCAAAGGAATTGGAAATCGGCCCCATGACTTTAAAAGATATCATTGACGAAATGAAAAAGCCGGGAAGAGACCCGAGAGAAGACGCTCCGGCAGTGATTTTCCGAAATGACGTGAGAAGCTTTGAAGACCTGAAAGTGGACATGGAGCTGATGGGCACGGTCCGCAATGTAGTGGATTTTGGCGCTTTTGTGGACATTGGCGTGAAAAATGATGGATTGGTCCACATTTCTCAAATCAGCAACAAGTATATCAAACACCCTATGGACGCAGTTTCCGTAGGTGACACAGTGAAAGTGAAGATCATCAACATCGACTATGAGAAGCAGAAGATCGGGCTGACCATGAAACTGTAGTTGTATACAGTATTTATCCCCGTACAATCTTGTAATCAACATGCAGATATGCTAGTATTTTAACGGTTGACGCAGAGACTGCGCCAATTACGTCATTGAGAAAAGGAGACGAAAGAACATGCTATTTGAGACACTCAGTAATTTCTGGGCAGATACTGGACTATCCAATATGGCATATCAAAACGCCATCATGATCGCGGTATCATTTATTTTTCTTTATCTGGCTATCAGGCATGGATTTGAACCGCTGCTGTTGATCCCCATCGCCATGGGCATGCTGTTATCGAACTTGCCTGTGAGCGGCATGTTTATCGAGCATGCGGAGATCACATCATCGAACCAATTGTCGGACATCGGTCTGCTGTCTATATTCTATGCGCTGAAACCGATTTTCCCATCGTTGATCTTCCTGGGCGTGGGCGCTATGACAGACTTCGGTCCGCTGATCGCGAACCCGAAATCCCTGATCATGGGGGCCGCTGCGCAGTTTGGGATCTTTTTCGCGTTCTTTGCCGCGGTTATTCTCGGCTTTAACGCACAGGGCGCCGCATCCATCGGCATCATCGGAGGAGCGGACGGACCGACAGCGATTTATTTGACTAGCAAACTGGCTCCTCAGCTTTTAGGCCCGATTGCTGTGGCAGCTTATTCCTATATGGCACTGGTGCCGATCATTCAGCCACCGATCATGAAAGGGCTCACTACAAAGAAAGAGCGCATGATCAAAATGGATCAGCTGCGGGTCGTGAGCAAGAGAGAAAAGATTTTGTTCCCAATCGCGGTTACGACTATCGTTGTGCTGCTGCTGCCGTCAGCCGCGCCATTGGTGGGCATGCTGATGCTGGGCAATCTCTTTAAGGAATCTGGAAGAGCAGACAGGCTTTCCGACACAGCGCAGAACGCAATGATGAATATCGTCACCATCCTGCTGGGACTAGCGGTAGGCGCTTCTGCCACAGGCACTACCTTCATTAAGGCAGAAACTTTGAAGATTGTAGTTTTGGGCGTATGCGCTTTTGCGGTGGGAACCGCAGGAGGCGTATTGATCGCCAAGCTGATGAATGTGCTGACAGGCGGAAAGATCAACCCGCTCATTGGTTCAGCAGGCGTATCGGCGGTGCCGATGGCGGCCCGAGTGTCACAAAAGGTAGGGCAGGCAGAGAATCCTTCTAACTTCCTGCTGATGCACGCCATGGGGCCAAACGTGGCAGGCGTGATCGGCTCGGCGGTAGCTGCTTCTGTCATGCTGTCCATGTTCGGCGGATATTGATTACATACGAAAATCTCTAAAATCATTTTTATACAAGGGAACAGGCCTTTTGCTTTCAGCAGGGGCCTGTTCCCTTTCTCAGCGAGCGGGTTGGGCCGGTGTTCACAGATATAGCTTTTAGGTATGGAAGCTGATTCGAATTAGCTATTTGCCCATGTGGAAACTTTATATTACAATAGAACAAGAGCATTTACAGAAGAGAGGAAGGAAAAGAGGAATGATATACAGAGATTTTCAGGACTTCAAGCTGCCTGCCTTAGGCGTAGGAATGATGCGCCTTCCAGTAAAAGGTCAGGGAGAGACTCCCATTGATGAAGAGCAGACCGCAAAGATGATCGCCTACGCCATGGAGCAAGGCGCGAACTATTTCGACACTGCTTACGGATATCACGAAGGTCAGTCAGAAGTAACGGCAGGGAAGCTGCTGGGAAAATACCCACGGGACAGCTATTATCTGGCAGACAAATTTCCAGGATATGATCTTGCCAACATGGACAAAGTAGAGGCGATCTTTGAAGAACAGCTGAAACGATGCCAGACTGATTATTTTGATTTTTATTTGTTCCATAATGTGTGCGAAATGAACGTGGAGCAGTACTTAGATGAAAAATATGGGATTTTAGCTTATCTGCTGGAGCAAAAAGCTGCGGGACGGATCCGCCATCTGGGTTTTTCCGCTCACGGAAGCTATGATGTGATGAAACGCTTTTTAGAAAGCTGTGGAGACGA
Organism: uncultured Eubacteriales bacterium; assembly: GCA_910583765.1. Lineage (GTDB taxonomy): Bacteria > Bacillota > Clostridia > Peptostreptococcales > Anaerovoracaceae > Hominibacterium. The sequence continues at coordinate 128,978 of CAJTYS010000006.1, forward strand.
GATGGAGTTTTGTCAGATTCAGCTGAACTATTTGGACTGGGAATTTCAAGACGCGAAGGCCAAAGTGGAACTGCTGAAGGAATACGAGATTCCGCTTTGGGTCATGGAACCATTGCGGGGAGGAGCCCTTGCCAGCCTGTCAGAAGAGGCTGAAGCAAAGCTCAAGGCTCTGCGCCCAGAAGAAGAGATCCCTGCGTGGGCATTCCAGTTCCTGCAAAGTCTGCCACAGACTGTGGTCACTCTTTCTGGCATGTCCAATTTTGAACAGATGAAAGCCAACATCGCCACTTTCAGTGAGGAAAAACCATTGAGCGATCAGGAAATGGACGCGCTTTTGGAAATCGCGGACGAAAAGATCAAAAGCATTGGGCTGCCTTGCACAAAGTGCAGTTACTGCGTGAGCCATTGCCCGCAGGGATTGGAGATCCCAAGACTGCTGGAGCTGTACAATGAACACCGTTCCACGGAACACACGCTGAGTTTCATCGCTCCTATGGCCTTGGCCGCCATGCCGGAAGAACAGCACCCGAAAGCCTGTGTGGGGTGCGGCAGCTGCGAGGCTGTCTGTCCGCAGCAATTGAAAATAGCTGATGCCATGGCTGATTTTGCGCAGAGATTACAATAGAGCAGCAGCCGGAAAAAATGGAAATAGGTTTCTATAAGAAGACGCATAGTCCATTGTTTTTCATATGACCGAGAAAAAGCCGCCGGATAGGGATGAAGTGAGATGCCGGCGGCTTTCCCTATGAGGTGAGCGCTTATTAAATCAGGACATTCAGCAGATCATTACTTCCGATCAGGAACGATTTCCAGCCAGTATCCATCAGGGTCCTGAATGAAGTAAATGCCCATTTCCTGATTTTCAAAACAGATGCAGCCCATTTCCTCGTGGAGCTGGTGAGCCGCCTCATAATCATCTGTCTGAAACGCCAGATGAAATTCACATTCTCCCAGATCATATGCCTGCGGGTGCCCTTCCAGGTGAGTCAGCTCCAATTCAAAGTCAGCCGCGTCATTGGCAACATAAACGATGGTGAATCCATCTCCTGTTTTGCGCCTGGTCTCTTTTAGGCCTAGAGCTTTTTCATAAAAAGCCAGGGATTTGTCCAGATCAGCCACATTATAATTTTCGTGGATCATTTTAAATTTCATGTCAGTTCCTTTCCTTTCTGCGATGATAGATGTATTGTACCACATCCAGCTGTTTTCAAAAGCAGAAAATGGAAAAAGGTTTAAGGATTTTTCCAAAGAACAAAGCGGACCTCACAGATCTCGGTTCTTTGGCTGACTTTTCTGGCGTTCAGCCAAAGAAAAAACGACCTGACGCAATTTGGTCGGGCCGTTTTTTTTATAGGTTACTGAATGGATATCAAGCGTTTCTGGTTTTCCAGCTTCTTTGGTTCTTCTTTTGGTATGGCTAGATGCAGGATCCCATCCTGAAAGGAAGCTTTGATATCCTCCTCCGTGATGCCATCCCCTACATAAAAGGTTCTGGAACAGGAACCTGTGTACCGTTCCCTATGGATGTAGTTTCCATCCTCATCCTTGGTGTCCTTGGACTCGTCCTTTTTCGCAGTGATGGTCATATAGCCGTTCTGCAGCTCCGCATTGATGTTCTCCTTAGAGAATCCTGGCAGATCGATGTCCATTAAATAATTTCCGTCTTTCTCCTGGATGTCGGTTTTCATCATGGCCGGCTGCTGCTTGCTGCTGGTTCTGTTGAAAAACGGATCCTTGAACATCTCATCAAATAAATCTAAACCGAAATTTCTTCTTGGCATCATCATCATTTTATACCCCTCCTTATTGTTAAGGCTCGGTTTTGTTTGGCCGAGCCAGTGTAATGATGTATGTATTATGTTTCCCCTTTTGGAACAACTATATGATAACTCTTTTTGTTAGCACTGTCAAGAGGTGAGTGCTAATTTTTCTGATAATTTTTGTGCAGCCAGTATTTTCAAGGCTTTGCGAGGTTATCATTATCCGCAGTCTTCGGGAGCGGTTCAATGTCAGGGCATCGACAAGCCTTGCCTTTTCGGTACGGACCAAAAGAAGAGAACGGAACGCGGCCAATTTGGACTTGCAGGGATGAGAAAAAAATTGAGATTTCCACAGGACTGCGCTATACTAATATATAGAAACGGAG
>CAJTYS010000007.1:0-64610 GCA_910583765.1 uncultured Eubacteriales bacterium
TTGTTATGCCCTTTATTTCTTGATTATCCTCTACTTATTTGTTTCAAACTTTACCCTCCTTATATTTCCTTAATATTATTTTGAGCGCAGATCATCGTAAGTTATGACTTCGCCCTGATAGCTCTCTAGTTCACGGCCTTCCCTCTTTGCCTGTTTCAATGCTTGCCTAGCTTCTTTATATAACTTGTAGCTGTCCGAAGGGCCTCTCTTCGTGGTACAGAAAGTAACAATTATTAATGTTAACGCGCAAGAGATGAGCGCGACATTCTGTACGCTTATTCCTAAAAGTGTTCCTTCTATAAAGAATGCTGAGAATACCCATATAGCGCATACGATTGTACCAATCAGAATCGACCAGAACACAGCCTTTTCGTTCGGGCGCTTCCATATGAAGAAAATCGCCAAGACCAAACCACAAAGCCCCCATACCGTATACGCATTGGACACGATTGCAACTAGGTCATTTGACAGATATCCCAATGCCTGTGAAACAATACCGAATATGATAGCCCATATTATAATCAGTCTCTTCTCTTTCCCTGACTCCAGCTTTTTCTTTGTTATTGGTTCATAGATATCTCTGATTAATCCAGAACCCATAAGAAGAACTATCGCAGGAGCAGATGAAAGATCTGCCGCCAAAACTACAATCGCGGCTATCGCTGTAGGTAATGGCCCAAAATGCGCGGCAATGTTATACCACGAATTATTATCTCCTGCTATTCCAAGCGTCGCGCATCCTATTATTCCTATGAATGTCACAACAAAGAAAAAATAAAATCCAAAGGCAGAAACACCTGCCTGGCCAATCACAGAAGTCTTGAAGTTCTTCGCGCCGACTGAGCCAGCGATCGCGAGCGCACTTACCATGGCTACAAGCGGATTCATGATCATTATTGCCAGTATGTCAATATTGGCATATACTCCACCGAAGAAAGTTCCTGTGCCATCAGCCTTTTTCATTGTCATAATCTCATGAAACTGCCCATCACCGAGTTGGGTGCATACCATAATCAACAGCACCGCAAGACCGACCGTTATCGCTATGAAGTGGATACAGTTGAGTCGCGATAATGCTCCCATTCCTCCTAATATTCCAAGCAATGTAAAGAAGATCAGTACAATAACAAATATGGCTGTATAATTTACACCTGTAATATTTGATATCATTGTTGCTGTCGCAACAGTACTTCCACTGATGCCTCCACAAAATGCGACTAGTACCATAACCGCAGCAACGATTTTTACTCTCTTCCCGAATATTGCTCCACACATTTCTCCCAGTGAAACCGCCCCATATTTGTAGCACATTGAGCGGTAAAATGGCAGGTAAAGTATAGCAAGACCCCATCCTACAGCATATCCTATTACAGGCCACAAATACGAAAACCCTATTGATACTGTAGATCCTGCGATTCCTACTGCATAATGGCCACCTATGACATTGCCTCCGGCAAGAGCAATTACAGCGAACACCCCCATTGTATTGGCACCAGATGCATACTGTTTTGCGCTTATGTCTCTGCTTCTTGATCTCCTATCAAGAAGCACTGCTATTATTACGCATATTGCAAAATACGCAACTATAAGCAGTATCACTAATGTACGTTCCATATGTACCTCCATTATATCAATACATAAAAAAGTGTTGCTACAGATTACAATTTATATCCACCAGATATTTCAATCGTGATACCGTTAAGACTGAGCGATTCGTCCGCGGATAAGAACATCGCGGCATTCGCGATTTCTTCAGGTTCCTGCCTTTTCTTCGTTCCACAGAGCTGTGCGGCAACATGATCTACCAGATCCAACGCTGTCTTTCCATGGAAATCAGGTCGATTATCCTTGGAACATTCGAAATCATGGTCATAAATTGGGGTGTATACTACGCCCGGGCAGATATTGTTCACTGTAACACCATGAGGTCCCAACTCTTTTGCCAGGTTGAGAGTCAGGCTGGCATTGGCAGCCTTGGTAATCACATAAGGCACATTGAGAGGATTTGTGGATCTGTAAACTACAGAACTTACATTAATAATACGACCATACCCTCTGCTCTTCATGTGATCATATACAGCTCTGCAGGTGTGTACAGCACCCATTATATTTACATTCATGCATTTTTCATAATCCGCATCGGTGATATTCGTAAATGGGTTACCCTTATTATCATTACTTACACCAGCACCATTAATTAGGATATCGAGTTTTCCATAATTATCGATTGCCCTTTGGATAAAGTTTTCTGCACTGGCCTTATCCGCTACATTTGTTTGTACAAAGATTGCCTGACCACCTGCTGCTTCAATTTCCTTGATTACATCAGCGCCCTCCTTTTCTTTAAGATCGCCAATCACTACTTTTGCGCCAGCCGCGGCAAAACATGTCGCAAAAGATTTCCCGATTCCTCCGGAAGCTCCAGTTATCGCAACGACTTTCCCTGTAAAATCATACTTAATGTTTCCCATGATGGTATTTCCTTTCTTTCATTTAACCTGTTTAATTTTCCACGTGGTTTCATGAGCTCTTTTTCTGGATTCATTGTACTCCGGCAACCATTCAATGTATATCCCCAATTTTGGGAATATTCTTAACATATTAGGGGGATTATTTTGATTTTTTGTTGAATAAGCAAAATACATTATCTATGATATCCATCAAACACAATATACGTTTTATCTAAGGAGAGTAAAATTATGAAAAAAATATCACTGACAAAGGATGACATCAAATCGATCATTCCACATAGGGAGCCTATGCTGATGGTTGATGCCGTAGAGGAAATGAGTCCAGGTAAAAAGATTACAACAACATTATATCTTGATCCAAAATTTGATTATTTCAAAGGACATTTTCCTAACGAACCTGTTATGCCCGGCGTGCTGACAATCGAATCAATGGCCCAGACAGCATGTGTCTTAATGCTTTCTGAAGACAGATACAGAGGCTCTAGCACATATCTTATTGGCATTGATAATGTGAGGTTCCATAAAAAAATCAAGCCTGGGGATAAAATCACAATCGAAGCAAGGATGCTCAATGAGAGACAGGAAAAAGCCATCGTGACATGCGAAGCAATTGTGCATAACGGCTCTGATATCTCAACTACCGGCCTTATCACGCTTGCCTTGCGATAGGGTACGCGTTCGAGCATCCATATAAAAGAGACTTGCATTTTATAAATCCAAACTAAAAAAATAATCGGAGGTAAAATCATATGTGTGAACACAGAAAACCATTGAGCCGTATGCGCTTAATCATTGGTGACAACTTAAGAGAGAGCGTTTCCCTGATTCCGCATTCGTCAAATTCAAGTGTCGTCAACTGTGATAATCTGGTTGCTTTCAGCCAGAAGCTCAAAAGTGAGGGACACAAAATTTCAATGACAGTCATCTTCGCAAAAGCTATATCAAAGGCGTTGGAGGAATTCCCTTCCTTGAACGCACGTCTGGAGGGCAAAGATGTAATAGAATACGATTGCCATAACGCAGGAGTCGCAATTGAACTTCCAACGGGTCTGGCAGTTATTGTATTAAAAAACATACAGGATAAAAACTTGTTTGAAATTGACGCTGATTTTCATGTACTATTAGATAAGATAAAAAGTAACACCTTAACCTTGGATGATATTACGGGGAGTACTTTTACTTCAACTGTTTTGAGTATGCGTCGTAGACAGGGAGTTTTTACATCAATCATCAATAATCACGAAGGCTTTATTTTGGCAATGGGGCCGATATTTAAGAACCCTGTTGTGGATGAAAATGATAATATAGTCGTACAGAACCAGGCGACCTGCGTACTAAATTATAATCATGCGTTGTTTGATGGAGTTATAACCGCTAATTTCGCGGACCGAGTATATGATATCCTCGAGGATCCCGAAGCTTACTTGGTGTAAAGTTTATAATTACATCTGACGCGTCAACGGATCATAGATTAGATAGCGAAAAATAGCCAGTCGGATTCATACCCTCATTGGTGTCTTTCGCAGAAAGGTGGATTATAAGTATGAAGAAAGAAGTAAATACGGTCACAGGCAAGATACCTGTTGACAAAATGGGGAAAACCCTGATGCATGAACATATTGTTTTTGGTTATGATGGATATGGAATCGACGCGGCTCTTGCCGTCCCAAGAGATGAAGTTCTGGATCGTTCCATATATATCGCAAATAAGATTCTTTCCTATGGGTTTTCTACTGTGCTCGACGCGACAGCGATGAATTGTGGGCGTGATGTTGAACTTCTCCGAGAAGTTTCAGAAAAAACGGGATTGAATATCCTTTGCTGCACTGGTTGTTACAATTCCCATTATGGTGGAGAAGCCCATCTATGGAGTATCGGCCTTATTTCTGATGAGGTCAAGCACCGTGAAGAACTGCTGATGACAGAATTGACGAAGGGCGCGGCTAATACTGATATCATACCTGCTGTTATAAAGGTGGCTACAAGCGCTGGAGAAATCACGGATTACGAGCATAAATGGCTAGAAGTCGCTGGCCGCGTACAGAAAGCAACCGGTGCCGTTATATATACTCACACGCAAAGTGGGACTATGGGAAACGAGCAAGTTCAAATTTTGACTGAAAATGGCGCTGACCCTGAAAAAATAATCATTGGACACACATGTTGCAACCTTGATTTCTCGTATCATGACGCTTTGCTGGCATCAGGCGTAAATATTGGATATGATCGAATCGGTCAGGATTATCTTGGATACCCTACTGATGATGAACGCCTTGTCATGCTCAAGCACGATATAGAATCAGGATATCTGAATCGAATTGTAATGTCACATGATGTGTTGGGTACTGTTCTGGGGTCACGCTGGGATCTGAAAACCGCGACTCCTGAAGTCCAAAAGGCGTTCCGTAACTTTTATAACTGGTACATTATGGAAAAGTTTATTCCACGCTTACTTAATGAGGAAGGTTTTACTGAAGATCAACTCAATCAGATATTTATTGAAAATCCAAAGCGCATCTTTGGCAAATGATGTAGATTTTTTTAAGATTTGAGAAACTGAAAATCGCAACAATATTAAACCCATGTTAAGTTATGAGTGAACTCTATTGCTTCTCTATAAATCAATAAATTTCTCCTCAACAAGTTTTCCGTTTTAGAAGAGACTTTAAAATGGAAAACTTGTGTTATAATACAATGCTAGGGTCAAAAGAAGTTGTAAAAGTTTCTTGATTCCCTTCTTGATTCCTTCAACATCCTAATATGGAATAAATAAATTTACTTACCAGCTCTCTTTGATTGCTGCACTTTACTTTTCTATATATATTTTTAAGATGACTCTTTACAGTCTCTTCCGAGATAAAAAGCTCGCTTGCGATCTGTTGATATGTATAACACGAAATGCAGAACAACTCGAGTATCTCCCTTTCCCGCGCTGTTATCGAATCAAAAAGTTCAGAGTATTCACTGTGCATCGGTAATAACTTGTTATCGGATTTTACTATTGTAATAAGGTAGTATTCAAACTGCTCTACAGACGAATATTTAGTTTTAAGGCTACTCATTTTCACCTGATAATTACCAATCATCTTACACTGTTTTTTTGTTGATTGCAACTCATCTATCAAATTAGAAAGAAACGCTAAGCCGAATGTTGTATTGAATATAACGTTAGTAAGTTCCAAAAACGCCGTATTGCAGTGCTTAATTTGTTTTTCCTTATCGAGTATAGCAACCCCTATATTAATATCATTCATTGCCACATTCTGTACATTAGCCATCGCGTTTTTTTCCTCTGTGGCTTTAAAGTTATCATATCTCAACCGCAGTATGTAAGCAAGGTTGCTGAAAATCTCAATATCGTTGTCGCTTAAAGGTTTTGAACCATACGGCTGCATTATTGACATTCTAAACTGTTCGTTTATCGGCACAGTGGCACAATCAACAAGTTTAAATGTATCGAATAATTTATTATGTTCCTTATGGATATTAAGGGTTAATTTGCTTGATTGCACAACTCTATTACTTTTTGGCATAAGAAATTGAAAGAAATTTCTGCTGATATATTGTGAAAAAATATCATTATCATATACCTTTCTTGCTTTATTATATCTTTCAAGATCTAGGATGCCACGTGAAGCTGTTGTGCTGTCAGAAAAAGAATCTATGAAATGGTAATCCTTATACATACTTACTGTCACTGTCTCAAATCCAAAAGTATTTTTGATTATTTGCAGAAGATTCTCATCAAAAAATGTATTTGTTTTTGCGATATGTGTCTCTAACTCTTCACAAAATTTAAATATCAATCCTGTATTTCTTTCCATTTTCTTTATAATGGTACCGTAAATTAATACAAACCTCTGTGATATTTTAAGTTAATCTGATATAGTAATATTAGACACTATAGTGGGTCAGTTGTCAAGTCAAAAAGTCGGTTACTGTCAGATTTTTTTCATTATTCTAACTTGCAAAGGGAAACTCTACCCCATCGGGTGCAGTCGGCAGAACTTATCTTTACAGAAAATATGACTTGGCTAAAAGGTGACACCCAGCTAGCCAGCAGTGGATTGTCCCGGCATACAGGATTCAGTAAAGCCAAAACCGTCCGATTGTTAAATTCACTGGTGAAAAAAAGATATGTGAAGCTTATAGGCAATGGCCGAGGTATAAAATATTCGACTTATTGATCACAGTGGCCGTCAGTGGTTTGGAAAGTAGGCATCCTCCCTTTTCCCATCTTTATTGAGCATCACCAAAGCTAAAAGCATCGCCGTTATACCTGCGGTCAATTTCCCAAGGATCATCGGCATCAGCATCGCCGGTTCCGCCGCAGCGACATAACCAAAGAAATCACCGAACGCAAAAGCTCCTGACACACAGAACGCCGCATTGATAACCTTGCCTCGTGGGTCCATTTCTTTCATAGATCGCAACATAGGAATGGAATTAACAAGCGTTAGAATTGGGCCTGCTGCAGCAACCTCATTGATTCCGATTTTCTTTCCCACCGCATGAAGGGGTTTACGCAAAGCTAGCGTCAGTACATGCATGAAAGGAAATGCCCCCGCGAGGAATATGGCGACAGTCGCAACGACCCCGAAGGCATCTGCTATGGGAGTAATCCCTTTGACAGGCGTTATTCCCGTCAAAGATTGAAGGATTCCCAAGGTAAGCCCGACTGTAGCAATTGCTTGAATCAATTTTCCAATCCATAGAAACCCGCGCACGAGAACTTCCCTGAATTTCAGCATACCCAGTACCAGCAGCAAAGAAATGACCGCAACCGGAATACTATCCCGAAACACTAGTGCTGCCGGAAAGCTGGCCGCCAGCCCGCCGATCACACACCCTAGAGGTATGGTAATCAATCCGGCGATCATTCCACGGGCAATAAAATCACGATCCTTAGCTGCTATTTCCATTGCCACTGGTATGTGAAACGCGACAGTCGCGCCCATCATAGAGCTGATGATAAAACCGGCCATTTGTCCGGACGGAAGGTGTGTTGCCAAAGCTTGCGCCAGCGGGCCCGCTCCCATGTCCGTCCCGATAAACATACCGGCAAAGACTGCCGGATCGACCCCGATCTTTTCAAACAGCGGCGTCATAACAGGACCTAAAATTCGTGCGATCACCGAGGTGATCACTAGCATGCCTAGCATGGACAATGCCAGCGGTCCCATAGTAAAAAACGCTTCCTCAAATTTTTTGCCAAGCCCCAATCGGTTCGCGCAGATTCGGTCGATTGCCCCCAGTACGGCAAAGAACGCCATTACATATGTGATGATCGTAGTGGTTAACATTTTCTTTTCCTCCCCATTTCCAACATTTCTCTTTTAATCATTGGATTCTCCGTTCACATTCATGAACTGATTTACATGTGTTTTTGTTTACGATATAATGATATAAAGTCACAATGTAAAATTCTATTATATAAACGCCCATTTTTATCAATATATCACCAAACGGAGAGCAAGATGGAAAAAAATTATAGTTACCCAAACGCAGCCAACCTGAACGTCAATACAGAATTCCCCTACTTCGTACGAAGCGCGGAAAATGAGGTGTTTTCCGCCGGAGATGTGGGATTCGGCGTATTGCACTGGCATGAAGATCTACAATTTATCTATGTGCTGGAGGGTATAGTCTGTGTAAAAACATTGGAGGAAGAAGAGATGCTCTCCGCTGGAGAAGCAATATTCACAAACAAAAATGTGATCCATTATTCTGTTGGCAGATCAAACCCCTGCAGATATAAACTGTTTCGAGTTCCTGAGAGATTTGTTTCTTTTTATATGGGATCTCCGGCAGAAAAACTGACACGTGCGGTCACAGACAACCCTAAAATTTCTCTGATCCCGCTTTCGCCTTCTGTACAATGGTGCGCGGAAGCGCTCTTATTTTTGCAAAGGCTAGTACGGCTGGAGGAGGAAAAGGAGGAAAATCCTTTGTATGCCTATGACGTGCTCACGGAACTGGCACAGCTCTGGCGAATCTTGCTTCGGAATGTGAAAATTCCCGAACAGCTGCCAGAGAATATCGTTAGTCTACGAATGAAAAATATCTTAGAATTCATTGAAAACCATTATGGGGAGGAGGTTACTTTAGAAAATCTTGCCGCCAGCGCCGGTGTCAGTAAAACAGAGGCCCTTCGCTGTTTCCGGCAGACCCTGCAGACGACGCCATACCGATATATGCTGGAATACCGCCTGTCAAAAGCAGCGGATTTGTTAGCAGAAACAGATTTGCCCATTGGAGAAATCGCAGAGCGAACCGGATTTCACCAGCAAAGTTATTTTGGAAAATGTTTCAAAGAAAAGACAGGGCTGTCCCCGGGTAATTTCAGACGCGCAGCATCAATGTCGAAACATCACTTGGAAATATGAGCCCAGGGGAGTACAGACAGAGCCTTGGATTGGTAGCTTAACCAGTCCAGAAAAATGTCCACACTCCCTGCCCAATAAATTAATTTTAAACATTCCATCCATGTTTGTTATTATCAAATAACAAAGGCCGGATTTGTTTATGAAGCACATTCATGGGTTTATGGTGTGGATATCGTTTCCTTTATCTTGACTTTCTCCTGATTTGTGCTATGATAAAAACATGGTTTGAGACGCTCCCATATACAAAGGCTATTTGTGTATGGGAGTTTTTTCGTGTGAAGCGATAGAAAGGAAAAAGAGCGAACGTGAATCATAACAGTGTTTTGAAAGATTTTTTGAAGTATGTGTCTTTGAACATTTTAGGGCAGATGGCCTACTCGTGTTACACCCTGGCGGACACTTTTTTCATATCTGCCAGTTTGGGCGCCAATGGTTTGGCAGCTCTGAACCTTGCTTTTCCTATGTTCTGCGTGATCAACGGAACGGGATTAATGATCGGCATGGGCGGCGGGACCAGATATTCCATTTTGGTAAGCCGCAGGGAGAGCGAAAAGGCAAACCGCGTTTTCACAAACGCTGTTTATCTCGTCATATTTTTCGCGTCCCTCTATGTCCTGCTAGGATTGTTTTTATCTGGAACGCTGGTAAACATTCTGGGAGCCGATGCCACGGTGTTTTCCATGACAAACACATATCTGAAAGTCCTGCTCTTGTTCGCGCCCGCGTTTTTGACGAATAACCTTCTGCAGTGTTTTGTGCGAAACGATGGTAATCCCTCTCTGTCAATGGCGGCTATGATCACAGGCAGCTTTTCCAATATTATCCTTGACTATATCTTTATCTTTCCTCTTGGTCTTGGCATATTCGGCGCGATCCTGGCCACAAGCATGGCTCCGATCATCAGTATTCTTGTTTTATCGCCTTACCTGATCAGACGGAAAAACAAGTTTCACTTTGTGAAATCCGCGCCAAAGATCACTCGGGCACTGGAAATCGCCTCCAGCGGCGTGCCGCCCCTTGTCACGGAAATCACTTCCGGCATTGTCATGTTTTTGTTTAATTTCATTATCCTCCGTTTGGCCGGAAATATCGGCGTGGCGGCTTTTAGCGTGATCACTGTGATCTCCCTGGTGGTGGTTGCCATGTACACAGGGCTGTCCCAAGGGATTCAGCCCATTATCAGCCTGAACCATGGAGCCGGAAACGCCGCAAATGTGAAAGCCATCCTAAAATACGCTATGGTCACGGCACTGTTTATGTCGTGTCTGATTTATGGGATCATATTCTTTGACGCATCGTGGCTCGCATCTGTTTTTAACAGTGAAAATAACCAAATGCTCCAGAAATTTGCGGTGGAAGGAATGAGACTCTATTTTCTTGCCTGCCCGTTCATTGGATTCAACATTGTAACGGCCATTTATTTTACCTCAACGGAGCGTCCTCGCCCCGCGCAGCTCATTTCGCTTTTAAGAGGATTTTTCATCCTTGTGCCAATGGCATTTTTACTTTCTGCCTTTTTAGAAATGACTGGCGTGTGGTGCGCGTATCCAGCGACAGAATGCCTGGTCGCCTTGATTGGAATGGTGCTTTACATTTTGAAAAAAAGGAAGAAATTGGTGCGGCGGACGCGGCGAAGCGTCATGGGTGATTGAAAACACAGACGGATTATCGTATAATGATTTTAACACAGAGTGAAATCAGCTGTTAGGGAGGGATGGAAATGGATTTGAGCTATGAGGAATCCGGTATGGGTTTTGGCGGATTTGAAACTATGTTTTTCATTGTATTCGCGCTTGTTGCTGTGGTCTTTGTGGTGATCGCAGTGAAAGGGATCACCACCTGGAAGAAAAACAACGATTCTCCACGTTTGACCGTGCCTGCGAAAATCGTGACAAAAAGGACACACGTTTCCCGTCACAACTACGCAAATGACAGCGATCTGATGACCAGCGGACATGGGCATGCCACCACCTCTTATACAAGCTATTATGTGACGTTTCAACTCGAAAGCGGAGACCGAATAGAATTTTCCGTTAAAAGTTCGGAATATGGCATGTTGGCCGAAGGAGACACGGGGAAACTGTCTTTTCAGGGAAGCAGGTATCTGTCCTTTGAACGGGATAGGAACGCCTAATCTGTCTGAAAAATTGATTCAAGAGTTTGGAAACGGGTTATCAGAAAGAAATTTTCGGAAATTTTATTTGCTGTTTCCTGATGATGAAATTTGGAACGCATGCGTTCCAAATTTGAATTGGACACACTTTAGATCCTTATTGCGCGTCGCTGATGAAGATGCCCGTATGCTGTAATAAGCGGCCAGCATTTTCAGGGTCATGGACTTGCCAAAACGCCGGGGCCTGCTGACACAAATGAACCGCTGCTCTGTGTTGATATATTTGTTGGTATGGGCGATCAGCCCTGTTTTGTCCACATAGACTTCCAAACGGATCGCATTCAGGAATCCATGGTTTCGCGGATTTAAATATATCCCCATAAGATGTCCCTCTATTATTTGCTAGTCGAAAAATCATAATTCCTTGAAATAAGTTTTCAGCTCTGCTTTGCAGCTATCGTCCAGCTGTTTGATTTCAACGCCGCGGATGGCAGCCTCCAAATGATAGAGAATGACAACGCAAGTGCCAGGATATTGTTCTTTGAGCCGGAAAACCGCTTGTTTGCTCCCGATTTCCACTAAATCCTCAGCTGAATGGATGCCCACTGAATGAAGCTTTTTTTCCATTGTTTTTCCAAGTCCTAAAGAAGTGACCGCAGCCATTTTTTCTCCTCCGTGTTGATGTGATCTGCTTTACGTTTTTATCATTCTAACATTGATAGGAGCATGTTACAAGTTTATCGCCTCCTGAAACACAAAAGAAACACACGCTGCCATTATGAAATAACAGCAGCGCGCATCCCACAAAAAGGATTTATGTAAGTGCCCAATAAAGGTTAATCATCCAGGCTTCCCCTGACCACTTTGCCTTCAAAAATCGTCGCAGCGCATTTGATCTGTCCGATCTTGTCTGCTGGCACATCGAAGTAATTCTCCGAAAGAACATTGATGTTGGCTAGTTTTCCGGCTTCCAGCGATCCCATGATGTGATCCCAGCGCATTTGTTTCGCACTGTTGATGGTATACCCTTTCAGCATAAGGGCTCTGTCGAATTTTTCTGAAACAGGCGGCCTGACGCTTTCCGGAAACCGCCGCGGATCCAGAGGAGTGTCCATATCCACCCGGGTATGAGAAATCTGCATGCCCACAAACGGATTGGAAAGACGCATCTTGCTATATGCGATCAAATCGCTGGAAAACGCGATCAACGCACCGCTTTTTATCATCGGGCTGAAGGTATAGAATCTGTTCCATCTCTCTTCGCCCAGATACAGCTTTGCCTTTTCTCCATAGTTGCCGCCCGACCATCTGAGCGTGTAATTGATAGTGATCCCCAGTTCTGCCGGTCTATACATATCAGCAGGATCCACCAGCTCGCAGTGGGCAATGACCAGCTGCGTCTTTAGATTGTCCCTACCCACTTCATCCATTAATTTTTCATAAGCATCGCACAGCATCCGAAAAGATCTGTCCCCCACAACATGCACATGCAGGTCCAGCCCTGCTTCGTTGACTTTTTTCATATACTGGAACAGGTCTGCGTCATTGAGAGTCGTATTGCCATAGTTTTCTCCGCTGTCATCATTGATGATTGGATGCAGATAGCCGCCGCTGCCGCTCTCATTGGTGCCGTCCAAAAACAGTTTCATGGTGTTGAACTTCATATGGTCATTGCCGAAAGTTTCCCTAAATCGCCCTAGTTCAGCGATCTTTTCATCCAGCAGGTCCAGAGAATCACAGAGAACAGCGCCATCATAATACAGCATGGAGTCACCCTTTTCATCCAGCGTTTTCATGGATATCAGCTGCCGCTCTGTCTCAACAAAGGCATCGAAAATCGCTGTGACGCCATATTCCATGTATTGATCCAGCACCATCTTCAAGGCATCCTCCGTGATTTCATCAGGCGGCCGCCACTGTAAATTCTCGTACAGCGTTTCTTCAAAGCATTTCCATGCGAATTCTAAAACAAATCCCGTAGGTGTCCCATCGCTGTCTCGGACAAACATCCGATACCCTGGCTCTGGATCCGGCGTGTCCCTTGTGACGCCCATGAGTTCCAAGGTTTTTGAATTCACCCATGACATGTGCTCCCCATAATCCTGCACCAGCACAGGACGATCCGCAATGATTTCATCCAGCATTTCTTTTCTAGGGCCTTTTTCATCGAAAATATGAGTGGGGTAATATTCAAAGAATAGGAAAGGCTTTTCCGAGGCAGGATGCTTTTCCGCGTATTCTTTCATAAAGCCCAGCAATTCCGTCACATCCTCTGTATAAGGCAGCCTGACATGCCATACGGTTTTGGCAATATGTCCGGGGTGGCAGTGACTGTCCACAAATCCTGGGATCACCATTTTCCCGCCAAGATTATAGATTCGCGCTTTCTCTCCGGCCATGGGTTTCCATTCCGCCTCATTGCTGCCCACATACAGGATCTTCGCTCCGTCATAGACTATGGTTTTTGCTCTGGGATTTCTCTCGTCCATAGTATAAATGTCAGCGTTAGTCAAGATTGTAACCATATTCTCCTCCTTTCTTCATCCCCTGTTACAGTTCCATGGCCTGTGGATTTTCTCTCAGGCCTTTTGTCTTGATGAGCAGATAAACGAACCCAAAGGCAAGCCATCCGATGCCTACCAGCTGTGCTGACAATGCCAGACTGAAAATCAGATAAATGCAGAAGATCACGCCCAGCCAAGGCAGGACCGCGTACTTCACAAATCCTGCTACCGTTCTGTTCGCAGGCGTTCTCACGTAATAATGGGCAAAACAGGAAAGATTCGTGAATGTGAAACCGGTCAGCGCGCCGAAGCTGATCAATGATGCCGCTGCCTGCAGATTATTGGCGAAGGCGATGGACAGCAATCCTACCGCAGTAGCGATGACGATCCCGAACACAGGGGTTTTAAATTTCGGATGGAGGTATCCAAAGGTTTTCTTCGGGAGAAAGTTGCTCTTTCCCATATTGTAAAACACTCTGGCTACCGCGTTGGTCCCTGCCAGGCAACACATCAGTGACGTGAAGGCTTTCAACACAGAAAAGATTGGAACCAGCCAGCCCGCGTTCACATGGGCGAACATTTCCAGGATCCCTGTATCAGGATCTTTCATTTCCAGATAGCCTGTCGGCCATGCCAGCTGAAGAATATATGCCATGATGATAAACGCGATGGCACAAATAACGCAGCAGAGAATGATGGCTTTTGGGATCGTTTTTTCCGGATCTTTTGTTTCCTCTGACATGGTGGAAATAACGTCAAATCCTACGAATCCGCAGCAGAAAATACCGGAGGCTGTCAAAATATTGTCCAGGACGAACACTTCTGGATTCAGATACGCGGTCGGGTCAAAGAATGTTCCCGCGCCGCCTCCCCGCGCCACATAAATCACCACAAAGGCAAACGAGAACAGCAGGAATCCTATGCCCACCACAGTAAAAAATGAATTCACAGAGCCAGCGATTTGCATCCCCATGATACTGAGGACCGCGCAGCTGGCCACGCCGATGAGGATCCATCCCCAGACAGGCACGGCTGGAATAAAGGCATTGAGATATAGGCCAAAAGATAAATAGCATACCATTGGCAGCAGCAGATAGTCCGCTATGATGGCCCACCCTGCCATAAAGCCTACCTTTGGTCCGATGGACTCAGAAGTAAACACATACACGGACCCTGATCTCTGATACACTTTGGACATCCTGGCATAACTGAGCGCTGAAAAGAACATGACCACTGCCGTTATGGTGATGGTCAGCGCGTACATGCCTTTGGTGAGGACCGGAAGGATCCCCGCGTACAGATAAACCACGTTGGGGCTCATTGCGGCGATCCCCATAAGGATCAGCGAAAATAGGCCCATGTTTCCAGTCAATTTGACTTCTTGTTCTGTTTTTTTCACTTGTTCCATGATAACATCTCCTTTCAAAACATCATTGTTAAGATCATCATATTTTGAAATTTTCAGAATTTACAGGGCATTTTCTATGCATTATCCCTTTCATAAATTGTTATGTTTCCTTTTTTGATTTGAGTTCACATCGCAAGATCTGTCCCCTAATATACCCTCCATACCGCCCCTTTATTATGGTACAATCTAAAAAAGCGGAAATGAGGAGCGTTAGGGACTCTGATTTCCACATGCCGACCATAGGCGGCGACTCTTTGCAAGATACTTTTTTGATATCTTGGGAATATTGAAAACAATATTTCCATATAGTAACAAGAACATTTCTTTACCAACTAGGCAGGTGTCAATCATGGAAAACTACAATCGTTTGTATGAAGAAATTTCTTATGATAAGCATCCCTTTATTCATATCAATGTGATGGAACTGGGCCGCTATCCGCTCCATATGCACGAAGACATGGAATTTCTTTTTGTTCTGTCCGGTAAAGTCGAGGCTGATTTCAGTCTTTATTGCTATGAGATCGAAAGCGGGCACATCATTCTCATCAATCCACATACGCTGCATTCCATCCAAAAGAAATCCGAAACTGCCGTGGTTGCCAGTATTTATATTAAGCCAGCTTACTTCGAGACTTATCATGAACAGATCACAAAGTCTATTTTTTTCTATAACTCTTTCCGCGAGTCAGACTACTATACTGTGCAGAATTACATCAAAAACCAGCTTTTTGAAATCCTTCTGACCTATTTTGACATTGGCATCAGAAAAACCACGTTACAGGAACAATGCGTTTCCTGTATCTTTTATCTGATCAATTACTCCCGCAGCTGGCGCACTGCCGCAAATAAAATCGAATTGATGAGCAATTACAAAAAAAATGGAGCGCAGATCGATTACCTGAATCAAATACTGTGGTACATTTATGCGAATTCCAACAAAAAAATTTCTCTCCAGATGCTTTCTGAAGAGTTTCATATCAGTAAATTCTATATTTCACATTTATTCCGTGAGGGTGTGAATCGGCCTTTTCAGGAATATCTGATCCGCGCGCGTATTGAAGAGTCCATCAAATTGCTTCACGGCACCAGTCTGACTGTGGAAGAGATCGCGGAAAAATGCGGGTTTTCCTCCCTTTCCTTTTTCCGAAAAAAGTTCCGGCAGATTGTGCCTGATCATTATGGCAAAACACCTTTCGAGGAAAGGGAACGGCTGCGGAACGGGACCCTTTCCACGACTGCTCCTGAAATCAAAATGATTTTAGATGTGGATGAAATCAAGGTCATTCTGGCAAACACGGATGGGAGCGCCCGAGGGATCCCTGCTGAAAAACAGATCATAAAACTGCAGTGTGATTTTAACAGTACCGAAAAATCGGAGTTATCGTATGCTGGAAACCACATTCTTTTCGCGTCACTTAGCGATTTACATGGGACGTATCTGAAACATTTGCATGAAATGGAACTATCCTATGATACCTTTATTTGCCTTGACTCTGAGCTTATTGAGAACCATTATCAGATCTTTCAATCCTGGTCCTTTATGGAAACCATTCTTTATGAACTCCAACAATATGGATTTCATTTAAAGATTCTTTATCCTGATGGAAATGATTTGTCGCGGTTTTCACAGCTCTCCCAACATTTCCAGGGGTTCAGGGCCAGGTGTCCTGCCTTTCATATGAATGCTCTGCGCAGATCAGAGGCTGTGATCTGTCAGCCCATGGACTACATTGGTGATTATTTATCGTTTCTTTCTTTGCACCGGAATCAGGCGGTTCTGTTTCCTCTGGAAGAAATCATGCTCAATAATGGCTTGAAAACACCTGCCGCTTATGGAATGATGTATTTCAATCTGCTGGAGCCAACTGTGATTCAGGACAACGCCAACTGCATCATATCCAAATCAGAGGACCAATTGCGCATTCTAATTTTTTCAGCGGCGGCTCATGCGTCCTCTGCTTCATCCGAACACATCATACAGCTGAAAAACCTACCGCAGCAGAGCATTTTAAATCATCAGGAAATCACGAAGTTTTCTTGCCAGGATGCTCGCATTTGGAAGTCTCTAGATATTCCTGTGACAATCTCAAAGGAGCTAAAACAGTCCATTGAAAATATGAGCAGGCCTGTTCAAAAACAAGTCTCCCCGATTTTCACTTCTGAATATGACATTTTCCTCACCCTGTCAGAACACAATGCGCATTACATTTCTCTGTCCTTTTTCTCAGACCGTTAAGGGAGGGAGAAACTATTTTTGATCATTTCCCCTGGATCAGCACATTGCTCCCTTCAAAGGCGAATCCGTATTTGCGGATCCGCTGCGCAGGGATCCCTTTGGCTTCCAAGACAGCGGCGTACTGCTTCTCCTCAATCTGAGCAAGAGCCGCAGCAGCCGTTTCTTCCAGGTCTTTTTCCTTTCTAGGCTGAAAAACTTTGAACTCCAGGATCATCGCGTCGTCCTCACGATTCAGTGGTTCCAGCATCACGTCATACCTGCCGAAGCCGCTCTCCCTGTTGGAAGTGAGAGCGTATCTGCCGGAAAGCTCCACCATCAAACCTAAAACGAAGCCATGATAGAAGCGTTCAGGCTCGGATTTTGAAGGCTTTTTCCCCGTGTCAAAATAGCTGAAAGTCGCTAAAGCCACTTCATTCATGTATTCGTTCATGGCTTCCTGATCGCCTGTGAGCAGGGCTTTGATGAAGTCACCATAGTCGTCCGTGGAATCCTCAAACCAACTTCGCACCATGGACTCGAACATTTCTTTCACTTCTCGGTTGGTCAAAGTCAGACGGTAGACCTGGCGACTCGTGTCGGGAGACGATCCCTTTCCCATGACTTTCAAGTAGCCGCTGGCCAAAAGCAGGCTCCAGACGGCGTTCTTCTTTCTGGACAGTTCGCCGTAGACGATCTGCTCATCGATCTCCTTTTCCAATACCCCGCCTCGTAGCAATGTCTCGAAATCCAGCTTCACCGACTTACCGCCTTCCCTAATCAGTTTGTCCACCAGACTGTTGGAGCTGGAATTGGCCCAATATTTCCCCATTTTTTTCTTGTCCAGGCAGTTAATGATGGACCAAGGATTGTAGATGTCGGTCTTGTCACCGAAAGTGAAGCCATCGTACCAAGTCTTTACTTCGTCCTTTTTGTCCGGCATGCCTTGTTCGTCCAAAGCGGCGAAGACTTCCGCCTCCGTGAAGCCAAAGCAATTGGCGTATTTGTTTGATGTGGTGGTCACCACCTCTAAATTGTTCAAATCCGAAAAAATGGATTCCCGACTGACTCTAGTGATGCCGGTCATGATGGCCCGCTCCAGATATGGATTAGTTTTGAACGTGGAATTGAACAAGCTTCTGGTGAACGCTACCAGTTCATCCCAATAGCCGCCTACATAAGCTTCCTGCATGGGCGTGTCATATTCGTCCAGTAGGATGATCGTTTTCTTCTTGTAATAGCGAGACAAATAGTCCGCCAGCTGGTGCAGGGCCAATGACGCGTCCACGTCATCCATGTCAATGGTCTTTCTGCGGAAAGCTTCCTTTTCCTGCTGGGCCAAGAGATCCCCTTCCAGCAAAAATTCCCGCTTTGCGTATTGGCTGGCGATGATTTCGCAGATTTTCCTTCGTGCGTTCTCGTAGTTTCCTTCTTTAACGCCTGCGAAAGAAAGGCTGATCACCGGATAAGCCCCTTGCAGCTGCCGGTAAGTCTCGTCTTCCCAAATGGAAAGGCCCTCAAACAAATTGCTCTCTCCTGCGTGATCCGTGGAAAAAAACTTTTCCAGCATGCTCATGTTCAGGGTCTTACCGAATCTCCTAGGGCGGGCGATCAGCGTGACTTGATCCTTTGCCTCCCACCATTGCCGTATGAAATCCGTTTTGTCCACATAAAAAAGCTGTTCTTCCCGTATGGTTTCAAAATCCTGATGTCCGATCCCCACTGTCCTGGCCATGATTTTCCTCCCTAAATTAAACCCCTTTTCGTTTAATGTAAATTATATACATTTGTACGCATAATCGCAAGATTTATTTACAGAAATCAACAATAATATTTTACGGGATCAAAATATCGGCAGCCGACTGTGGCCACCGATAGAAATGATGAACAACTTACACACTTTATTTCATTAATGAGGGCGCGGTTTCTTGGACTGGTTAAGCCGCCAATCCAAGACTCTGCCCGCGCTCCCTAACAGAGCAAAGAGCATAGCTTGGGACCAGCCAGTTCTAGCCAGCCCCAAACTCCAAGCATTTCCATGCTTCATAAAGGATCCATCTCTTTGATCCTGTGTTTATTCTACGACTTTATAGGCATCCTTGCCGCCTGTCGGTTCATCGGATCTGGTCATTTCATACCCAATGCTTCCATTGGACTTGATGTCAAAATACACTGGGTTTCCATCCTCTATGATGGCCACCTTACAGGTCTTTCCGCCCTTTACCAGCTCTGTGATGTCCACTTTGTGCTCGTGGAAATAGAGCCGCACGGTCCCATCCTTTTCCGTGACTACTTCAGAGCCTGCTTCATCAAGGATTTCCTCGGCAGACAGGGCGCTTTCCTTCCCATTCTCATCAATGCTCACACCGCCGCCGCCGAATTCTTGCTCATTGTCACCGTCTTTATAGGAAAAATGGTAGCCTCCGTCCTTATTTTCTGTCACGTCCACGTCCACTTTCTCCCCATGGATCCAGGTGCTGACTTTTTCTCGAATCCCGCCCAGATCTGTGGCATAGGCCGTGGCCATGCTTCCAAACAACAGGCACGCGCAAATACAAGCCGCTGCCACTGGTCTCATTCTAAAAACTTTCTTATTTCTCTCTGCTTTTCTTTCCATCTTTTCCACCTCCAAAGAAATGTCACAGGAAGCATGAAGCACTGAGAATGCCTGTTTGTACTTTTCTTTGTTAGACATCGGTTGATTCGTCATTGTTCCATCCCTCCTTGATCGCGTTCTTGAGCAGCTTCCGCCCCCGCGTGAGCCTGACCTTGACGTTATTTTCCGTTACCCCAAGGATTCCGGCGATTTCCCGAATCGAATAGTCCTCGTAGTAGAATAAATGGATGACAAGGCGATACTTTTCAGGCAGCTTCATCACCTGTTCAAATAGGTTTTCAGATTCTGGCGTTTCAAAAGCCAATGTCTCCATGTATTCTTCCAGAGGAACGCTTTTCCTTCTCCAGAAAGAGCGGTTGATGTCTTTCCCCCGATTGACCGCGACCCTGATGAGCCACGCCCGGATATGCTGCTCGTCATTGAATTGTTTTTCCGTTAAATGATACTGCAGGAACGTGTCTTGGACCACATCATCCGCGTCCGCCTCGCTTTTGCATATGTTGAAAGCAATCGCGAATAAATTGTCCTTGTACCTGCCGATCAATTGATCTACCGGTATTTTCATGAATGATCCTCATATTCTTTCTCTTAAAAGGCCTTTCAATCATAACACGTTTCAGAAGGCGGAAAGGTTACAAAAAAATGAAAAAAGTTTTGAAAATTTATTTGTTTGTGATGTGCGTCACAATAATGCCAGGTTCACAGACTCTTTTTCAGCAGCAGACTCTGTTGATATTCTGGGAATCTCATTGACAATTGCCTGAACAAATGAAAAGCAAAAATAGTGTCACTTTTGCCTGTTCTATGGTAAAATCAATGAAAAGGGAGAAAACAGGGAGGATAATTATGGCAAGAACAGTGGGGATCGGGATTCAAGATTTTGAAAAGATCATAGAAGGCGGCACCTTTTATGTGGATAAGACGGAATTTATAAAAGAATGGTGGGAAAGCCGAGACGATGTTACGCTGATCACTCGGCCAAGGCGGTTCGGAAAGACCCTGAACATGAGCATGCTGGAAAAGTTCTTTTCCACGGATCATGCGGGAAAAGGCCACCTTTTCGAGGGGCTTTCCATCTGGGAAGATGAAGCTTACCGGCAGCTGCAGGGGACTTATCCGGTGATCTTTCTCAGCTTCGCCGGCGTGAAGGAGCGCTCTTTTTCACAGGCTAGGGAGAGCGTTTGCAGGATTATCAAAGAAGCTTACAATCACTCTGATTTTTTGCTGGAAAGCGGACTGCTGAACGAGGACGAAAAGAAGTTCTTCCAAAGCGTGTCCGAGGACATGTCGGACAGCAAGGCGGCTTCTTCGCTTCGGGCCTTGTCCGATTACTTGTCTCGTTTTCATAAAAAGAAAACCATCGTTTTACTGGACGAATACGACACGCCCATGCAGGAAGCTTACGTGGGCGGCTATTGGGACGACATGGTGGCTTTCACCAGAGGCCTGTTCAACTGCACGTTCAAGACCAATCCATACCTGGAGCGGGCGATCATGACTGGCATCACCAGGGTCAGCAGGGAATCCATCTTTTCCGATTTGAACAATTTGAAAGTGGTGACCACCACATCCAACGAATATGCGGACTGTTTTGGCTTCACGGAGGAAGAAGTCTTCGCCGCCCTGGACGAGCAGGGCCTGTCGGACAAAAAAGAGAAAGTAAAAGCTTGGTACGATGGCTTCACGTTCGGGGACAAAACCGACATCTACAACCCTTGGTCCATCATCAACTGTTTAGACACGAAAGAAGTGGGCACCTACTGGGCCAACTCCAGTTCCAACAGTCTGGTGAGCAAACTGATTCGAGAAGGGAACAAAAACGTGAAGCAAGAGTTCGAGCGGCTTTTGAACGGGGAGACTTTGACGGTGGAAATCGATGAGCAGATCGTCTACGGAGAACTCGCCGCCCGGCGGGATTCTATCTGGAGCCTGCTGCTGGCCAGCGGGTATTTGAAAGTGGTGGACGTGGCGTTCCTGGAACCCACGGGGCGCTGGCGGCATACTCTGGCCTTGACCAATCAGGAGGTTCGCCTCATGTTCCAGCGGATGATCCAGAGCTGGTTCGCGGATTCGGACGCCAATTACAACGACTTCATCCAGGCGTTCCTTTCCGGCGATCTGAAAGCCATGAACAAATACATGAACGACGTAGCACTGGCCACTTTCAGCTATTTCGACACGGGAAAGAAACCATCGAAGTCCGAGCCGGAACGCTTCTACCATGGTTTCATTCTGGGTCTGATGGTGGAACTTTCGGGCAGATACGCCCTGACTTCCAACAGGGAGAGCGGGTTCGGTCGGTATGACGTGATGTTGGAGCCGTTGAACGCAGAAGACGATGCCATGATTTTAGAATTTAAAGTCCATGACCCGGAAGATGAAAAAGACCTGGAAGAAACGGCTGCTGCGGCCCTTGCCCAGATTGAAGAAAAGCGATACGCCGCCAGCCTGGAGGCCAAGGGGATCGCTCCGGAAAAGATCCGCGAATACGGATTCGCCTTTGAAGGGAGCAAGGTGCTGATCCAGGGGAATTGACGCATCGATCCGCCACACCTGATCTTTAATTTTAAATCCTGGAAATCGAAAAGCACCGCCAGTCATTTTCCTTAGACTGGCGGTAAAATCGTGATCACTCTAACATTTAGGTTGCCTATCTCTCATAGGCGAAGGCCCTGACCGGCGAACCATCCGCGCCTTTCAGCTTCAACGGTGCGGCAACGAAGGTCACTTCGTCAGGAAGCGCCACAGCGTCCACCAGACCCAACACGCATGGGATTCTGTTCTTAGCAAAAGCGAAATCCGGCACTTCCGTGCCCAACAGCCAGTTGGGACTTTCTCTACTGCGTCTTGATGCCTTAACCGTCATATTTGCCGTAACGAATTTTACCATCCACAATTGTCGCTATGATTTCCGTTTCTGCGATGCGCTTAGGATCGATCTTGGTGATATCTTGGGCAAGGATCACCATGTCCGCTCTCTTTCCTGTTTCCAGGGAACCGATTTTATCCTCCATGAACATCAGCTTCGCGCCATTGATGGTGTACATCTTCAACAGTTCTTTGACGCTGACAGCCTGATCCGGCCCCAGGACATATTGAGGGTCATCTTTCAATGCGGGTTCTGTGGCTGTCCTTGTGACACCAGTCTGGATTCCGGCCAGGGGACACCATCCACCGGTAGAATCGCCTGCCGGATAATCACTGGAGGCGACTACCGTCACACCCATCTCGATCATATCCCGCACCCGATACTGGGCGTTTGCCCGTTCTTTCCCAGCATAGTGTTCCGTCAACTTGAGAATGAACGGATCCTTCCAGGCCCAGGCCACCTGCATGGCCGCATAAATATCCAGATCAGCCATTCTCTGAATATCCTCCGTGGTGATCATATTGGCGTGAATGACCGTATGTCTCCGATCGTGCTTACCATTCTGACGAATCGCATATGCAAAAGCGTCCAGAAGCATATGTACAGAGCCGTCTCCCATGCAGTGCCCCTGCACTTGATAGCCTGCTTTGTCCAATGCGGCAACCACTTGCTTTAGGGTTTCTTCATCATAGCAAGGCTCTCCCTGATAATCGTCCACATGGCAGGTTCCCGGTTCATATGGCTGAAGCATGAAGGCGGTCCTTCCGTAAGATGTCCCATCCATGTACAACTTGACCCCTCGCGCGGACTGCCAATCTGACACATACCGCTGGGCGTCTTCCATGATCGCAATAGTCTCCTCTGCCGTGGCTCCGATTTCTGGAAATCCTGGAAATGAAGAACACAGCCACGAGGTACGAAGGTTCAGGCTTCTTTGCTTCCTCAATTTTTCCAGAATAGGCCGCGTTTCCGTATCAAAGCTAAGCCCGTTCACACAGGCGGTGATGCCTTTCTCCAAGGCCTCTTTTTCAAAAGCCTTCCATTCGTCAATAAAACTTTCTTCTGTCGGCTCTTCCGGTGCGACTTCATAATCTGCCAGCATGCCGTCCATATCCATGAACATGGTGCCGTCCAGGAACAAGCCCGTTGGTTCACCCTGATCATCCTTGAGCATGGTAACGCCCAGAGGCAGTTCTGTGTCCGCTGTGATGCCAACCTGCTCCATAGCCTGGGAATTCATGAACATATATTGGGTGGATGCGTCCCGCAGGAATACCGGTTTATCGCTGACTAGCTCATCCAGAAAGCTTTTGTCCGGGCCGCAGTTTCCAAAATCGATCAGGCGGATCCCCGTGCCAGCCAGAAACGGGTCATCCTGATGTTCTGCGGCATAGGCCTTTATTGCCTGGGCATAGGCCTCTGGGCTGTGTTCACAATGAACCAAATCCATCTGACCGCGAACCAATGCGTTTCCTGGGCAGTGATTGTGGCCATCGATCAATCCCGGTACCACCATCTTTCCTTCCAAATCAATGACATGGGTTCGATCTATGATATATGCGGCAGTGTCTTCATTGTCGCCTGCGTATGCGATGGAATCACCGATGACAACCAAAGCCTCTGCCACAGTATCCGCTTTATCCATTGTGTGAATCGTACCTCCCCGCAGCACCGTGATCTCAAACTCCGCCTTCGGATTAAAGGGATATAGACCTGCGCTCAGTTTTCGGAATTCACCCAGTTTCGTCACATCTGGATTGGTGCATCCTTCACTGGCAATCTCCAGATAACCCGCAGGCGCGTCACCATAAGTCTGTCTGATGGAATTGCCAAGCCCCTTGAGAACGGCGATGTTATAATTGGTGAAGTCCAGCCCCACTTCGCGGAAAATATTCACCGATTCTGCGCCCATTTTTTCCTCGCTCACCAGGATATCAATGCCGTTTCTGTCAAGAATGGCGATAGTCCCCATGGGCACTGCTTCTTCATCCCATTCTGACATGCGGATCGGATCGGTGTGAATTTTTTTGACAACAGCCTCAATCTCAACTGGCCCGCCGTATTCCGGCGCCTCTTTTCCCCCCAGCTGTACCTGGATTTTTCCTCCAACTCCTGCTTCTACGGCTTTGGCCACTGCTTCCCTGTCAGCGATTGGTGAAAGGATCGCAGATTCAACGCCTCTTAGGATCATCTGCCGCAGGATTTCCACATTATCACCGCTGGCACCTCCAAAAGGATCATCAGATTCATCGATAAACACCCAAAGTCCGCCTTTTGCCTTTGCCTGGTCGATGGCATCGTTGATAGAAACGAGATCAATAAAGAAATCTTCCCGCTTTTCCCAGATCAGATCTGCCATTTCACAGGCGATCCGCGCCGCGAGGTTCCGCGCACCATCCGTAGTGACCACGACGCATGGGCCTGCGTCCGCTTTATCGGATCCATAAAATCCGATGAGTACGGACACATCAATGACCCCTGCCTTCTTTTCGTATGCAAAAGCCTTTTCCATGATGGATTTCATTGGCTCTTCTTCTGTGCATCCATTGATCGCTGGCAAAAGAAGCGGCGGCCGTACTCGAACAGCAACTGGATTGATCTCCCCTTTAAACATTTTCGCCAGCAGATCACCGGCTTCCAGGCCCCTTTCATATGGATCCGTGTGCGGTTCATTGTTGAATGCCAATAGCATATCCGCAGCCTGTACCATCAGCTCACTGACATTGGCGTGTTTGTCCAATGTGACGATGATTGGCACATCGGGTCCCACCTCACTGCGTACAGCCTGCAGCAAATCACCGTCAGGATCATCATATCCTTGTGCCACAGCCGCCCCATGCAGACTCAGCAAAACGCCATCCACTGGCTGGTTTTCTTTGATTCCCTTTACTAAAAGAGCTTTGATCTTTTCATATAAACTCCGCTCAATGACACCTGACGGAATACCGCCCGCGTCCACTGCCGCAGTATAATCCCATCCGTATTCTTCTGCTTTTCTGGCAAAGGCGCCGATGGTGTTCTGAGAATCATCGCCGCTCAGATCAATTTCATCTCCCGTTGCCAGCATGAATTCTTCTTCATAGGTCAGTCCGGAAGCAAAGCTGTTGCTTTCGTGATAAAACTGACCGATGATGATTTTTTTCTTTTCCATTTCGCTCATGATCATCTCTCCTTCATATTTTGATTTTTCTTCTCTTTTTGTCTTTATTTGCTGATGCATTCTATCGTTAATTTTCTATGGAATCAATCAACTTTCGATAGATTTAGCCAAATACATCGAAAGTTGATTGATTTTGAACCGCGCAAAACGCTAAAATGTCAGCGTCCTTATTCGGACATTATAAAAATTTGACAGCGAAACAAGCTGAGAAAAGAGGAAATCATGAATACGAACAACATTAAAAAACCTTCAGTGCGAACAGTCGCCTGGGTATTGGCGATCGCTTATACTGTAGCCGACTGCGCGATCCCAATCAGTTATATCAGTTACGCTTACACGGATCTGGCGAAGATCCCTGTTGCCTGGACAGGTGTTTCCAATTTCCTGGTAACTGTTCTGGGAGTCATCGCGGCCTTGACCGTTGGCGCGATCATCGCCAAAACAAAGACCCGCTTCGGACAATGCAGACCTTATATACTAGGGTCATATATTGCGATGGAAATGGGCTCAATCGTCATGTTCGCTGCTGGCGCAGGAGGCGGCACAATGACCAGGACTATTGTGATCACTATTGGATTTGGACTGATGACCATTGGGAACGCGATTCTGCTGGCAGCGATCTATGGCTTGGAGCGGATCGTAGCGGGCTCGGATTCAGATGCGAGAAATCTGATGGCCAGCCGGTTTATGTTAGGGCTGAACGCTGGCATGGTGCTCAGCGGCGCGATCGTGATCCCTATCGCCAACTTCTTTGGCGGCGGTGTCAAGGGATATTCCTTAATGCAGATCCTTCTGGCAATCGCTGGCTTGATCGGTATCATCGCGCTCTTTAGAGTCACCAAATTGTATGACCTGCCAAGCGCAGAGGGAGATGCGGAAGAAGAAAACGTAAGATTTTTGGACATGATCAAAAGCGCAGTGGTCAACCGTACCGCCATGACTGTGTTCTTCTCTGACGTGGCACGAATGTTCGGATACTGCATGTGGTTCGCTCTCATTGTCTATCAATGCAAATATGTCATTGGTGACATGAACTCCATGGTTATTGTTCTCACATCCACCAATCTTCTCGGTATCGTTGGCGCGTATCTTTCCTTCCCAGCGGCCAAGCTGTTCGGAGGACGTAAGAAACTGGCTCTCGTAGCATGCGTTTTGACCATGATCTCTTTCCTGGGCATCGCTTTGTTTGGAGGCACCCTGGTAGGGTTCGTGGCCTTTGGCTGCGCCGCTTGCTTCTTCATGAGCTTTTACGACAGCATCTGTCCGATGATGTACGCGGACGCGGGAGAATACTGGCTGTACAAGACAGGAAAGGATACACGGGTGTATCTCATGAGTCTGGCCGCGCTGCCGATGCAGGTCGCCATGGCCTTATCTTCTTTAGGTTTCGCAGGCGTGCTCATGCTGATCAACTACGTGCCTGATACGGAAATTTCCGCGGAAACAGCAAAGACGCTCACATGGACAGTCGGTCTTGTGCCTGCCATTTGCTACGTTATTTCCATCATACTGCTCTTCGTTCACGGCGTCTCTGACAAGGAAATGGAACGCTACTGCACTGAAAACGAAAAAGCCGGACTGGGAATGGAAATGGATCTTTAAACCGGAGTATAGGAGAAATCAATGATGAAAGCAGATTTAATCTTAAAAAACGGTATCATTCAGACAATGCACGGTGATCAGGTGGCCAGCGCTGTGGCCATAGGCGGAAGCGAGATCCTTTACGTTGGCGATGACATGGGCGCTGAGCGTTTTGCAGATGAAAAAACAGAGATCATGGACCTGGAAGGCAAATATGTGACACCAGGATTCATTGACGGCCATACCCACGAAGTCATGCATATGATCGATGAAGGCGAGATGTTCTTTTTCGACACATTGCCGGCGGAAATAGACACTTACATAGATGGATTTCGCAGGTTCGTGGAAGAAAACCCAGAAAAAGAGATATACTATGGCTGCAATATGGACATCAACGCATTTCCAGAAGGCTCCGTGACCAATGATTGGCTAAATGAGATCTGTCCAGACAAACTAGCCTGCGTCACGGACATGTCACAGCATTGCTTTCTGATGAACGCAAAGGCATTGGAATTCGTGGGTCTTGACCGCGACACGCCTGCACCGGATGGCGCTAACATCCATAAACATCCAAATGGCGAATTGACTGGTTTCGTGGCCGATGCCTTTAACATCATGGAGAAATTGCCTCAGATAGACCGGTCCCCTGCCAAGTACCGCGAAGCCTTCTTGAAATACCAGGCCATGTGCCATTCTTATGGAATCACAGGGGTCGATATCGCAGGCGCTGCCATTGATTCTCAGGAAGCATGGAAAACACTTCATAACATGGATGAGGCGGGCGAACTGAAACTAAGGATCAACTGTGCGATCATGGATGTGATTGACAATGGAATAAACGCGGATCTTGCCAGCCAATATGTAAAAGCGCTGAATGAAGGCCAAAAATACAACTCGGATTTCCAAGTGGTTTCGCAGGCAAAAGTACTGCTGGACGGAGTTGTAGAAGGAAAAAGCGCCTATCTCACAGAGCCTTACGCTCCTGAAGCCGAAGAAGCGCCGGATTACAAGGGTTCGCTCTACGTTGATCCCGCTGATCTGAATCAGTTCGTCAAGATCATCAATGAAAACGGATATCAGGTGCAGATTCATGCTATAGGCGATGGCGCTGTGCACACGGCTTTAGATGCCTTTGAATACGCAAGTTCTGTAAATGGTAAAAAAGATCGCAGAAACATGATCGCTCATGTATGCCTGATCAGTGATGCGGATATGCAAAGGATGGCAGAATTAAACGTGATCGGAACCATGCAGCC
This sequence comes from uncultured Eubacteriales bacterium, assembly GCA_910583765.1. GTDB lineage: Bacteria > Bacillota > Clostridia > Peptostreptococcales > Anaerovoracaceae > Hominibacterium. Next base: position 28,578 of record CAJTYS010000007.1, read on the forward strand.
CCTCTGGTGGTATCATGACCCTAACTTCGCGCCATTAGAAAAGCAATATCTTGGTTTGGAGCGGTACAACAAAGAATACCGCATTCGAGATATGATGGACGCGGGGATCAAAATCACCGGCTCTATAGATTATCCGATTCAGTCAGACTGCAGACCTCTGGCAGGAATCCAGACCGGAGCGACACATGGCTCTCCGTATCCAGATGAATGGGATGACCCTAAGTTCGACAGAAACCCTGACCAAGCAGTAACGCCCCGCCAAATGCTGGAATGCTATACGGTGAACGGTGCGTTTGAAATGAAAATGGAGGATCTCATTGGGACCATTGAAGCAGGCAAAAAAGCTGACATGGTCATTCTTGAACAAAACATCCTTGATTGTGACATAAAATCCATAGCAGAAACCAAAGTTTGCTGCACGATCGTAGATGGCAACATCGTATATCAAGTTTAATCGCATTCTACATCTACAAAATAGACTCCCAGGAACATCATCGCCTTCTTATCATGCATGCATGTGCCTGGGAGTCGCTTATTCAGTGATCCGCTCTAGGATTTCTGTTTGTTCAATGATCCATTTCTGAAAGCTTGGCTAAAAAACGAATCCTTGTGTTGACTCCAAACTTGTTATAGATATGATGAACATGGGTCTTTGTGGTCCCAATGGAAATACATAGCGCATCGCTGATTTCCGCGTTGCTGTATCCTTCTGTCAGCAGCGCCGCGATCTCCTTTTCTCTGTTAGTCAGCCCATAGGTGCCGCACATTTCATCAAAACGCGCTTTTTGAGCTTCCATGTCTTTTTGTGGATCTGAATCTCTGCTCATGTGAATGAACACGTACCAAAGCGCAAGGCATGCGTAAACAACGCCAATCATTTCCGCTAAAATCCCTCTGTCCAGCATATCATAAGCAAAAGATTCGACAATCACAATGCTTCCATAATGATAAAGCACCCTGACCCCTTCGATCAGATTTATGAAATTTAACGCAAAAAACAGAAATGACCCGCAGATTTTAAGGATTCTGTTACCTGAATCTTTGTTTCTTATGACCGCCAATCCGGTCTGGATAAAGCTGACGCTCAGCAAAGCAAGGGCTGCCAGCATAGCAAAAGGCGTTATGAAGTTTAGGACCACGAATACGAGGCAAAGATATCGGTCTATTTTTTTGATCGGCTTTCCACATAACATTTTCAGAATAGATCTATTATACAGCAGTCCCATGGTGTCTACGATGGACACAAGCCTGACATTGATTGGAAACGTGCCTTCATAAAAATGGCTGAACGTGGGAAGGAATTCTTTCATAAAGTAAATCAGGCTGCTGCAGAGAAAAAACAGGAACATGGCTCCAACATATTTGTAAATCACTTTCTTTTCTTTCTGAAATAATAATAAAAATATCACAAAGCAGAACGTGTATGCGATCATAAGCAAAATATTATAAAAAAATAAGAAAGTCGTCATTTTCCATACCATCCCCCAAATCGCAGCTTGACTAGTCCAAGAAATCCCTTTTGACTCTTTTCAAGTTTTCTTTCATTATATGCAGTTGCGCTCACAATGGCAAGGAGTATTTTTAGAATTCTACAGCTATGAAAAACACTGGCAGCCACCATAGATCTACCAGCAAAATGTAATTGTTTTGATTGAACCTGTCGTTTTATCCTTGAAATTTAAATCCTTTTCCTATGGTTCTAGCCTATGTTCTGTGGTAAAATCAATGAAAAGGGAGAAAGCAGGGAGGAACATCATGGCAAGGACAGTGGGGATCGGGCATCAGGATTTCGAGGTGCTCCGAACAAACGGATATTTTTATATTGACAAAACCCATTTCATCAAGGAATGGTGGGACGGCGGCGACAGTGTGACGCTGATCACCCGCCCCAGGCGGTTCGGCAAGACCCTGAACATGAGCATGCTGGAAAAATTCTTTTCCACGGATTATGCGGGAAGGAGCGATTTGTTTGAGGGCCTTTCCATCTGGGAGGATGAAACCTACCGGCAGCTGCAGGGGACTTACCCGGTGATCTTTCTCAGCTTTGCGGACATCAAAGAACGCTCTTTTTCTGAAGCTCGAAAAGGGATCTGCAGAACCCTTCGGCGGTTATACAAAAAATTCGATTTTTTATTGGAGACAGACCTCCTCAGCCATGAAGAAAAGGAAGAATTCCGCGGCGTGTCCGCCAACATGGAGGACAATGAGGCCACCTCCTCTCTGCGGGCCTTATCTGACTACTTGTCCCGCTACTATGGGAAAAAGGCCGTCGTCCTTTTGGACGAGTACGACACGCCCATGCAGGAAGCCTATGTGGGCGGATATTGGGACGACATGGCGATTTTCATCAGGAGCTTGTTCAACGCCACCTTCAAGACCAACCCATACCTGGAGCGGGCCATCATGACCGGCATCACCAGGATCAGCAGGGAGTCCATCTTTTCCGACTTGAACAATTTGAAAGTGGTGACCACAACTTCCAACGAATACGCGGACTGTTTCGGCTTCACGGAGAAAGAAGTTTTCGCGGCTTTGGACGAGCAATGCATGTCGGACAAAAAGGACGAAGTGAAGACTTGGTATGACGGTTTTACCTTTGGTGACAAAACCGACATTTATAACCCCTGGTCCATCATCAATTATCTGGACGTTGGAAAAGTGGGGGCTTATTGGGCCAATTCTAGTTCCAACAGCCTGGTGAGCAAACTGATCCGGGAGGGGAACAAAAATGTGAAGCTTCGATTCCAGCGCCTGCTGCAAGGCCTGACCATCACGACAGCCCTTGACGAACAGATCGTGTACGGCGAGCTGGGTGAAGACGAGACTGCCATCTGGAGTTTGCTATTGGCCAGTGGTTATTTGAAAGTCATCAGCCGTGAAGATTTTCCCAAAGGCGAAGAAGATTTCAGTGAACCCCAATACGAATTGGCTTTGACCAATCAGGAAACACGGCGCATGTTCCGTTCCATGGTGCGGGGATGGTTCAACAAAAGTTCCGCCAATTACAATGACTTCATCCAAGCGCTCCTTTTCGGTGACCTGGAAGCCATGAACGCCTACATGAATGACGTGGCTCTAGCCACTTTCAGCTATTTCGACACGGGGAAAAAGCCTTCAAAATCCGAGCCTGAAAAATTTTATCATGGTTTCGTTTTAGGTTTGATGGTGGAGCTTTCCGGCAGATACGCCCTGACCTCCAACAGGGAGAGCGGATTCGGAAGGTATGACGTGATGCTGGAGCCGCTGAAGGCGGAGGATGACGCGATGATTCTGGAATTCAAGGTCTTCCAGCCAAAGAAGGAGAAGGACTTGGAAGAAACAGCGCAAGCGGCTTTGGCGCAGATCGAAGAAAAGCAATACGCCGCCGCTCTGGAAGCCAAGGGGATCCCGGCAGAGAAAATTCGCAAATACGGGTTCGCCTTTGAAGGAAGCAAGGTGCTGATCCAGGAAAACAGTTTGTAGTATTGCCTGAATATCAACAAAGTCTGCCGCTGAAACAGCATCAGCAAGCAGACTTTGTTTTTCATATGCAAGGGTTCTTTTATCCCGTGACCAGCGACTCTATTGCCTGTCTGGACTTTCCCACTGAACCCAATTTTCGTTTCTGACGGGTCTTATGACATGTTTCGCCCCTTTCGGATCCACTTCGCCGCTTCCCCCACCGCTGAAAAGGTCTTTTAAGTCCTGAATTTCCTCCTCGCTTCCATCGTGTTCATATTCCAAATCCACGATGTCGCTTTTCAGCCTGCCCCTGTAGATTACGCCGCTTTTGTCCAAGACAGCGCATTCCAGCGCCGCGTTCCTCACGTTCCATTCCTGATTTCCCACCAGTAAATTTTGAACCAGCGCCGCCTTGCCGTCTTTCGTGGCCGCGGCCAGCCCTTTATCAACGCCGCACCGATATTTGGCCCGGGAATGCTTTTTGACCGCCGTCCCCGTGTCAAAGAACGCCTGGTCCAAGCCGTTTTCCACCTTCCCGCTATAGATCGTTTCGTATGGCTGATCCTGGTTTTCCGTCCTGGAAAGGACCGCCACCTGGCCCTGATGGTTGGTCGCCGCCAAAGTTCCGTCCTCGCCCCAGGCATAGGTCATGTTTTCTGACGCTGGAAACATTTCGATGGGTCCCTTGGAAGTCCAACGATCCGCGTCGATGAAATCCACGAAGCAGAACCCGTCTTTCACTGAAAAAACGGCCAAATGCCTGTGGTCCCCCGACAGGCTCATTTCCACGTATTCAGCATCCTCGTCCAAGGGATGGACCATGGCCAGTTCGTCCATCAAAGGCTTGGGGTTGGGCATGGTCCAGCTTCTCTTTCCCTTTCTGATGGTCGCGGCGGCGGCTGTTTCCATGGGGAGCTCGTACACGCCGTAACCGCCTTGGATCTGAGAAACGTCCACGGGAGCGCCCTTGGCCGTTCGATTGTTGACAATGAAAAGCAACCTGTTTTTCAAACCATGATCAGAGGCGGTTTCCGCCCCACGAGAGTCACGGGAGCCATCGCTTTCTTGCTTCTCGCCTTCTTTGTTTTCGCCGTTCTCGTCCTCACCGTCTTCCTTCTCGCCGCTGGCTTCCTGTGCCGGCCCTTGGGAAAGATCCGGATGGAACCACTTCTTTCCATCCATGACGTTCTCCTCTTGAATCGCGATCAAAGGATCGAACTCATAAAGATCTTCGCCCTCGCCCAAAGGCTTCTTCACTTCCGTCTGATAATCCAAAGAAGTCTTTTGATCCTGTTCTTTGGCTTTGGAAACCTTGTATTCCTGATATTCGTTTTCTATGATCGGGATCTTGAACCAGTGATTAAAAGCCACGTACAGATCTACGTCCTCATCATAGGAGGCTCCGTTTTCCGAGGAAAGGGAGCCCTTTTCATCGTAAACCTTTAGACCAGTCAAAGCGTTGTCCGAATTGTATTTCTTGGAACCGAATTGGAATCGAAAGCTCACGGGATAAAAATCCAGGTGGTCCTTGAGCCTGATTTTCCCTGTTTCCTCCACGCCGGTTTTTACGACCCTTTGCTGGATTTCATCGTAAAAACCTTGGATTTCCTTGTCCTGCGATCCTTCCAACCTGTCATATTTCAGCCGCGTGAAGTAAGGCGCCGCGGACCATCCTGTGAAACGAATGTCATCATAAACCAAAGGATCCGCCTTTTTCGCCATTTCGCCCCTTTTGAAAGACGATTCCGTCCTGTTCGCGCTGTAATCGAAACGATTGATCCAATGAAGATCGTCTCCGGAATCGGCTCTGAAACCTGCCGTCAATCCCTCCGCCGCGTCCCTGTTTCCGGCGATGGTTTCTTCTGTCAGCGTGGTTTCACCGATCTGATCATCCACGAAAACGCAGCCAAAAACGATCATCCCCACCGAAAGAATCGTGGCCGTCACAAATATAACGATTGACTTTTTCATGGTCAATGGCCCTCCTTTCCTCCTCACGGCCTTTTCCGCGGCTTCATTTCATTTGATCCACGGCTTTTCTAATGCGGTCCGCCCTATAATCGTATCTTTCCTTTATGATTTCAATCAGGGACCTGCCGGATCCTTCGATGTCGGCCACGCTCAAATCATCGATGATCTCGCTTTTTCTGATGAGGATCGCCCTGTGGATGTAATCAGCGATTTCCTCGATCAAATGGGTGGAAATGATCACGGTTTCGTCCTTGTCCAAAACGCTCACCAAAACTTCATAAAAGTCCTCTCTGTTGAACACGTCGTTGCCCGCGAAAGGTTCATCCATGAAAATGTATTCCGCCCCTTGGCTGATGGCCAGCGTCACTTCAAATTGATTCTGCTGTCCCAAACTGAATTCGCCGATTTTTTTCTTGGTGGGCAATTCAAAGAATTCCATCAGCGCGTTGTATCTTTTTTCATTGAACATTGGAAATTGGGTCTTGTAAAACCACTTGTGGTCATCCGCCGTGACAGCGGGAAAAAAAGAATGATCCCCTGTCGCGAAGGACAGCTTGGATATGTTGCTCCCATCGATCTTTTTTCCATCCAAAGTGATCTCGCCTTCAAAGGTGAGAAACCCCATGACGCATTTCATCAACGTGGTCTTGCCGGCTCCGTTCGCGCCAAAGAGCCCAATGATCTGCCCCTTGGGAATCTGAATGCTGCAATTTGAAAGAGCCACCTTGTCCTTATATTTCTTGGACACGTTTTTAACCTCAATCATGTCTCGTCCTCCTTAGTCGTATAATGGTCCAGCCCCAAATCTTTGATTTGGCTTGGCGGACCTTATGCTTTAGCGCCCCGTGAGCGGCTGCGAACGGCTTGGCGCTTGTCGTAGAATGGTCCAGCCCCAAATCTTTGATTTGGCTTGGCGGACCTTATGCTTTAGCGCCCCGTGAGCGTCTGCCAGCAGCTTGGCGCTTGTCGTTAAAATGGCAAAATACGCGATAGATAATCCCCGTGAAGCGCGATTTCCGGCGTCACGAAAACATATAAACAGAAATCAATCACGGTCTGCGCCGCCATGACCATGACGATGAAACACGCCTGCATGACGGGCGCCACCCAAATGGTCCTCGCGTACTCCTTTCTGTCAGGCAGCCGTTTCATGACGTACACGCTCTTGGTCTTCTTGTTGTAGTATTCATGATTCCAATATGCTTGAAGAAAGAGAGCCAGCAAAACGCCGATCAAGTATCCGTAATACGCGTGCGTTTCAAGTTCCCAAAAGTAAGGCATTTTCACGCCGGAGTCTATGGTGATTCCCGTAATGCTGTTCTTGATTTCCCTGAACCTCATCAAATAGTTTCCATAAAACACCATGTGCTCGGCGACACCCATAACAACGCACGCTCCGAAGAAAAAGTTGACTTTTTCCAAGTTGATCCCCAGTGGCAGGTATCTGCGTCTGAGTCGGCCCAGATCCATTTTTTTGGAGCCTTTGCTCCCGCCTTTTTCCTCGTCCCTGCCGTATTGCCGCAAAAGGGATGTTTCAGCGGATGACGAGTCGTCAGTTTCCACTGGACGATTCACTTCCATGTAAACCTCGTCATCATGTTCCATGCTGTCCAGGTCCACGATCCCGTCATGCTTGTTGACCTTAAAAGGATCACCTTTGGGGCGTTTCTCCCTGGAGATCACGTCCGCGAAGGAAAGGGCAGCGTAAAGAGCGATGATCAGAACGGCCACCAGTATGTAACTGTTCTCCGGCGCGTAGGCCCAGACGATGAACATGGGGATGATCACCAGCGCCACTCCCGCTGACGGCGTTCCATTGTGCCAGCGCAAATAGCACGATCTGGCGCATTCACCTGCTAAAGCCAGCGCAGCGACCACGTTGAAAGCGATCACTGTGGGATGCGCGATGGGAATCAAAGCGTGCCCGATTTCCGTCCTCAAGAGGCCCAGCGCCAGTTTAGCGTCAAGGCCCGAGGCTCCCGCCATGGTCAGTCCCATTTTCCCGATCCCGTATAAAGAAGCGATGGCCACGCCCCAAAAGATGAGGATCACGGCGAAATAGTAAACGAAAACCGTCAGGTAAGCGGAAATGGGCGACAAGCGCAGCCGTCTCATGGTGTATCCAGTGGTCGAGCCGCTTCCTTTCAAGGCTTTCCTTCCATTCAAGGAATTGGCCACCAGCAGCATCCCCAGCAGATTCGCGGCCACAAGAGGCAAGACGGCCCATGCTCCCCCGAAAGCCCGTTCCATGAGCAGGTGGGAACCCGCTTCATGGGGATCGCCGATTTTCAATAAGAAAATCGCCAGAAAGCATAGGGGAATGGCCCCCGCGATCAGCAGAATTTTTTTATGACCTGCTTTGTTGTATAAGAAAATCAAAGATAGGTATTTGTTCAAGGAAAACACCTCCCGATTTGTGGCCGTATAATTGATATCAGAATTTTATGAATATATTGTATGGGATGATCCACTGAAAGTCAATGGGCTTGTCTTTTTAAAATACTTATTCCGGTAGCCAAATACAGGCGCATCGCAATTTTTGCCTTTTGATCAAAGCCTATATTCTGCAAAAAGTGTGTCGCTTTCGCCTGTTCTATGGTAAAATCAACGAAAAGGGATAAAAACGGGGAGGAAAATCATGGCAAGAACAGTGGGGATCGGGCATCAGGATTTCGAGGTGGTACGAAAGGAAGACATCTTTTATATTGACAAAACGGATTTCATACGGCAGTGGTGGGACGCAAAGGATCAGGTGACGCTAATCACCCGCCCCAGGCGATTTGGAAAAACCCTGAACATGAGCATGCTGGAAAAGTTCTTTTCCACGGACCATGCGGGAAAAGGCGAATTGTTTGAAGGACTATCCATTTGGGAAGACGAGACTTACCGGCAGCTGCAGGGGACTTATCCGGTGATCTTTCTCACCTTCGCCGGCGTGAAAGAGCGTTCTTTTTCACAAGCCAGGGAGAGCATTTGCAGGATCATCAAAGAGGCCTACAATCGCTTCGACTTTTTGCTGGAAAGCGATTTGCTCAATGAAAGCGAAAAAAACGACTTCAGAAAAATATCGGAAGACATGGAAGACAGCAGGGCTTCGTTTTCCATCAGGGCCTTGTCCGACTACTTGTCTCGTTATCACAAAAAGAAAGTTATCGTTCTGTTGGACGAATACGACACCCCCATGCAGGAGGCTTACGTAGGCGACTATTGGGACGACATGGTGGCCTTCACCAGAGGCCTATTCAATTACACGTTCAAAACCAACCCCTACCTGGAACGGGCGATCATGACAGGAATCACCAGAGTCAGCCGGGAGTCCATCTTTTCCGATTTGAACAATTTGAAAGTGGTGACCACGACTTCCAATGAATACGCAGACTGTTTCGGTTTCACGGAAGAAGAGGTCTTTGCCGCATTGGACGAGCAAGGCCTGTCGAACAAGCAGGATGAAGTAAAGACCTGGTACGACGGATTCACCTTCGGAGACAAGACCGACATCTACAATCCTTGGTCCATCATCAATTATCTGGATGCTGGAAAAGTAGGGGCTTACTGGGCCAACTCCAGTTCCAACAGTCTGGTGGGAAAGTTGATCCGAGAAGGAAACAAGACCGTGAAGCTTAATTTCCAGCGGTTGCTGGAGGGCGGAACCATCGTCACGGGGTTGGACGAACAGATCGTGTACGGCGAACTGGATGGAGATGAGTCCGCCATTTGGAGCCTGCTTTTGGCCAGCGGTTATTTGAAAGTGGTTCGCAAGGAAGAAGGGTTCGGGGGAGACGAATGGGACGGTCCCGAATACGAATTGACCCTGACCAACTTGGAAACGCGGCGCATGTTCCGCTCTATGGTGCGAACCTGGTTCAAGAAAGGATCAGCCAATTACAACGATTTCATCCAGGCGCTGCTTTCCAGTGACCTGAAAGCCATGAATAAATACATGAACGACGTGGCCCTGGCCACTTTCAGCTATTTCGACACGGGTAAGAAGCCTTCAAAATCCGATCCAGAGAGATTTTACCACGGTTTCGTTTTAGGCCTGATGGTGGAGCTTTCCGGCAGGTACGCCCTGACCTCCAACCGGGAGAGCGGTTTCGGCAGGTATGACGTGATGCTGGAACCGTTGAAAGCGGAAGATGATGCCATGATTTTAGAATTCAAGGTTCATGACCCAGAAGATGAAAAAAACCTGGAAGAAACGGCTGCGGCGGCCCTGGCCCAGATCGAGGAAAAACGATACGCCGCCAGCCTGAAGGCCAAGGGGATCGCCCCGGAAAAAATCCGCAAATACGGGTTCGCCTTTGAAGGGAGCACAGTGCTAATCCAAGGAAATTGATACATTAGTCTGCTCAATTCGATTATTAAGTTCAAATTCCTAAAACAGAAAAATACCTCAGGATTTAAAATAATAGAGATTTCTTTTTTAACTTTTATGCAATAATAGAAAATAACACCGCCAGCCTTCATCTACCAGACTGGCGGTGCTACTGATTGAAACTCTTGTTATTTTTGATTGCCCTTTTGAAACTATCTGCTCTTTTGTAAATTTTGCGCCAAGGCTCTATTTATCATTATATGCTTCATAAATCAGCTCTAGATAAGCATCTGCGTCGATTTCTCTGGCATTGTCATCGGATAACACGTTTTCCGCGGAGCGCTCGGCGATGGCACGGAAATTTTCTTCTTTAATGTAATCCAGATCTTTTAGCTTCGGGATTTTCACCTTTTCATTGAGCTCCTTAACCTTTTCCACTCCTGCGTAAGCCAGCTCTTCTGTGGTCATTCCCGTCCCATCGATGCCCATGCGCTTTGCCACTTCCGCGAATCTCTTTGGATTGGCCGGAATATTGTACTTCATCACATATGGCAGGAATATAGAATTGCCCACTCCGTGAGGCGTGTCGAACCATGCGCCAATGGTCTCGGAAATGGCATGGACAGCCCCTACGTTGGAATTGATAAAGGCCGCTCCTGCCATGAGACTGCCGTTGATCATATTGGTTCTGGCTTCCAGATTATTGCCATTTTCCACTGCTTCCACCAGGTTCGCAGAAATCAGTTCAATGGCATGCAGCGCCCACGCGTCTGTCAGCGGCTGGGACACTTTGCAGGTATAAGCTTCGATGGCATGTGTCAATGCGTCAACGCCTGTGGAAGCTGTCAGTGACGGCGGCAGAGTCAGCAGAAGCTCCGGATCCGCAATGGCTACGCTGGGCCGCAGTTTGATCGCGTCCATGATCCCCATCTTGTATTTCTTTTCTTCGTCCGTGATGACTGCCACAAAAGTGACTTCACTGCCTGTCCCTGCTGTGGTCGGGACGCAGATCACCGGCAGCATGTATTCCGGCAGGTCCGTGTAATCCCAATCCACGCATTTTCCCCCGTTAGTCACCAGAGCAGCCGTGGCCTTGGCCTGATCCATGGAACTTCCGCCGCCTAAACCAATGATCACGTCCACCTTTTCTTTTTTCGCCATTTCACAGGTGAAATCGCAATCCGTTGTCCTTGGATTTGGCCGCACTTCTTTATAAGTCACGTATTCTACGCTTGACGCTTCCAGGCTCTTTGTCACCTTTTCATAGATTGGGCTGGAAGCCAGAAAACCGTCTGTGATAATCAGCGCTTTCTTTCCACCCAGACCCAGTACTTCTTCGCCTGTTTTCGCTACTGAACCTGCTCCTGAAACCACTTTCGTGGCATGAAAAAATTCTCGTATTTCCATAAATTTCAACCTCTTTCTTTCTAGTATATGAGAATTTCAGGCTTCATGGGAAAATCTATCAAATGCTTGGCGCAGCGAAAATTTCCCCATGTGCCCCTATTTCCTTTTTTATTGATTTAATGTAACATATCCGCCTTTACCGCTTTTTACCACAAACAGCTTCATGACGATAAAGTATACGATGGCGCATGGTATGCCCGCGCCTAAGGACGCTGTGCAGTAAATGAACGGCGTATGATAAACTAAAGTCGCTGGGTTAAAGAACACCAGATAGAACAGCGCTGCCGCTATGAAGATGATCAAAGCGACCCAGTTCACTCCGCCCCAGAAATAATATTTCGATGTGTTAGTCTGATTGAGCAAGGACCGCAATTCCAGATTCTGCTTTCTCAGAATAAAGTAATCGACTACGGCTATGGCTGTCATCGGCACATAGAACACGCATGTGACTCCCAGCATGATATAGAAATGGTCATAGATCCAGTCCGCGCCGCAGATCAGGGCAACTGCGACCACAGCGCAGAACACACCTACGATGGAGCCCCATGATTTCTTTTGCAGGACCTTCAAACCTTTCAGCCCCAGGCACATGGTATATGTGATGGTGCTGCAGGATGTGATGTTGGCAACCGCGATAAAGCAAAGAGCCAAAACGCCAAGGCCGATTCCAGCCAGCTTTAGCATCCATACTGTAGGGTCTTCTGAACCAATGGTCAGGCACGCTGCGGTACCAATGGACGTGGCTACTGTGGCGGCAATTACCAGACCGAAAAGGTTTGGCCAGTAAGCGGCTTTTCCTGATTTACACAGCCTGGAAAGTCCACCCATTTCAGGCCACCAAGACAGACCTGCTCCAAAGGAAAGCTCCACTGCAATGAGGAAATTGACCCACTTGCTGTCGTATGGAGTCAGCGGTTCGGCCTGCGCGATGTTTCCCCATCCGATCTTTACTGTTAAAATGATTGCTAACATAATAATGACAACGCACATGAGCGGCGCCACGATGTTGTTGAATTTCTTGATCACCAGCGGTCCTTTCCAAACGACTAGGAACGTGATCACCATGCACAGGATCGCCATGCAAATGGTAAATGCGTGGCTCATAGCTTCTTTTCCCATGAAGACCGCTACTACGTTGGATACGGATCTAGCGAATAAAACAGACAGCACGATGTCCCAGCAGGCGATGAACACAGCCACGCACACCAGGATGAAATTCTTGCCCTTTGTGCCCATGAAGCTGACAGCGCCCGTGTATCCGTCAACGCCGTACTTTGCGCTGGACAGGCAAGGCATCCAAGTCATGACCAGCACTGTGAGCATGTTTCCTGCCAATGTCCCCCACACGGCTGTCCAAAAATCTGTGAACAGGGCGAGAGAAGCTCCGATAAGAAAACACCATGTCGCAATGGTCAAGCCGATGTTGATGGAAGTATTGTCTAATAAATTATAAACTCGTTCGCTCCTTGTGATCGGCAGCAAGCCGAACTGCGATTCTTTGTTTGCGTCAAATTTTGCCACGATTATCCCCTCCTTAACCACTGATACCTAACTTGCACGCATAAACAACGATTGGCAGGAACGTGCCCAAGGCGATCAATACCCATGAAAGGATCCAATCTCCTTTTGTCAGCCCTGGAACGACCTCTCCCTGCGTCTCGATCTCCGCGACTCTTTTGCAAAGTTCTTTTTCCACCTCTGGGTCAGTTCCCGTCCTTCCCTTCAGCTCTTCATAAACTTCTTCATATTGTGCCATAATAAGACCTCCTGCAATTGATAAAAATTGAAGATCACAAAGCTGCCCTCTGGCCATTTTTTCGCAAACGCAGACTTTGTTAAAAGCTTTGGAAATACCTGAAAGATATTTCCCTTTTATAACAATGCGATAGATATCTATGTACGCTATGTTCATTCTAAACTTTCGAGTAACTTTAAAGTCAATCGTAATTTATTTCCAAATAGATATATTTTATAAATACTACTATGCAAATTAATACGCTCAAATCTGCAATTTAGTTTGATTAATAGAGAGGATTTCTAAATTTACAGAGATTTCTAAACAATCGTTTTATTTTTAAGTTGACAGTAGCTTTAAAGTTGTTGTATTCTTTTGTAAGAGAAGAAGTCTGAAAAAACGCTCTGCTGATTTTGGCGTGCCTTCTATCTCTATATTTTGAAAGGGGTGACTGCGTATGCGGCCAATGAAATCAGAAGAAATCAACAAGATCGCTTCTATTGATGAAATCAGCAAATTATTGAAGATATCTAAATCAACGCTTAGGTATTATGATGAGATCGGAATTATCCACAATAAAAGAAAAAACGGCAAGAAAAACGCTTACCGCATTTATGACAGGGCGGACATGATCCAGCTGATGGATTTTCTTTTGATGCGCAATCTTGACATTTCCATAAAAGATATCATCCACACCAATTCCCTCCCGACTAGTGAGCAGTGCCAGGAATTATTTAACATTGTAAAGAAAAACCAAGATAAGATACAAAAGATCATAACCGCAAACAATGAGTTGATGCAAAAGGTCCTGTGCATGCAGCAGTATTTGGACCTGGAAAAAGCAGAATACATAGAAACAAAAAATATAGATATCGTAAATATCAAGGAATTCCATCTATGGACCCCTGATCATTTGCATGCCTGGCTGGAGCGGCCTCATACGCGCAGTTATTGCTTTATCTGCATCAATGACAATAGTTCTGAAATCATCGAAGGCCTTGCGGATGCTCAGCATTTTGAAAGCGATATCTTATGGGAACGAGGCGACAATGAAAACATTACCTATCTGGAATGTCTGACTAACACGGAATACGCATATCCAAACAAAAATGATCTGGAGAAACATTTCCAGTATCTGAAAGAACATGGATATGAGTATGAGAGGATCATCTGTAAATTTATTTTAACGAAGAAAGATGAAGAAACAGAAAAAAAGCTGGATGTGTATCAGACTTGGATCCAGTTGAAATAGAGATATCCAGTCATGGAAAATTTTTTCTGTCTCCTGGTAGCCGACGCAGAGTACGCCTGCGTAAAGACACCTACCTATTAGGCATACTGTTCGTAGTATGCCTTTTATCATGCAATAATACCGTTGTTAACATTTTATATTATTTATATTATTTCTATTATTTCCTATCCTAACATTTTTCTTCTTTGCTTCAGTGATGCTCTTTTCTTTGGAGACTTACGTGGTACTTTTTTAATTCATAATAAAAAATCGAGAGTCTATTTCTAGATTCCCGATTTTCTTTGCACAAAATATTTATTTCCTGCTTTTCTAAATCTTTTATATTTCCACTCATCTTTTTTCAAAATCAATTTTTCTCTATTTTATAGCACACTAAGTCTCCTCCGCACTTACATCGATATTCCTTTGCATGAGTCACAAGGCGGGATCGCTTTTGCCGATATATTTTCTGACCGCATCTCTGACAGACGATCATATAGTTAATCTGTCTTTTTTTCTCTGGCGTCTCTAGCCCGATGTTTTCATAAGTGGTCGTTGTGCTGATTTCATATCCATAAGCCTGGTTCATTTGATTTGCGTATGTTTTCCATTTCTGTCCGTGATTATAGCATCCATAACATGTATGTAAAATCTCGTGGGCCAGTATATTTTTTATCCATTTGAGATCTGCTTGCAGCATCATCTCCCCTACTTCGATTTCGTACTCGTAAGGACCTTTTGCTTTTTTACAGGCAGCGAACCTACTGCGGGCTCTTGTATTAATCGTGATCCGTGGATTAATATGATGACTGACCGGTATATGAATCAAGCGGCATTCCTCGATAATTTTGGCCATATAAATTTCTATTTCTTCTTTTCTCATGATTTAAAGATATATTCTTCCCAGCTAATTTAACACATAGTCAATATTTCAAGCTCAAGCTTTTATACTGTTACATTGTTTCACGTGAAACAAAATCCCTTTATGCAAGGGATTTCAATAGTTCTATTAATCTTTCCAATTCGTCTCGGCTATAGTATTCGATCTCGATCCTGCCTTTTTTTCCTTTTTGACTCAGATTTACTTTAGTGCCCATAATTTGCTTTAAATCTTCTTCCAGGCGTTTTACGTCTGGTGTTTTTTCCATCTTTCTCTGAGCATTTTTCTTTTTATCTTTACCTAACTCTTTGATCAGCTTCTCGATTTCTCTGACAGAAAGTTCTTTTTCAATGACATATTCAGCGATTTCTACTTGCTTTTCTGGATCAGAAATCCCTGCGATTGCCCTAGCATGTCCAGCGGAAAGCTTTCCTTCTGAAAGAAAATTTCTGATTTGCTGCGGGAGCTTTAAAAGCCGTAGTGCATTGGTAATATAGGGTCTGCTTTTTCCAATGCTCTTTGACACTTCCTCTTGTGTAAGGCCAAAGAGGTCGATCATTTGATTCAAGCCCTCTGCTTCCTCAATAGGATTCAGATCTTCTCGCTGCATGTTTTCAACAATAGCGATGAGCATATTTTGCTCATCAGTCAGGTCTTTGATAATAGAAGGAATCTCTCTTATGCCGGCTTTTCTACAGGCCCTCCATCTTCGTTCCCCTGCTACGATTTCATACCCTATTTCAGAACGCCGCAGAACCACAGGCTGAATCAAACCATGCTCTTTAATAGAAGTCGCTAATTCTTCCAGCTTTTCTTCATCAAAATTTTTTCGCGGCTGCTTTTCGTTTGGTTTGATATCATTGATGTCAATATATGAAATTCCGTTATTATCTAACTGTTCCGCACCACTGATAGGCTCTGTTGGTACCTCTATCTCTGAACTGCTGAAAAGAGCATCCAGCCCTTTTCCCAACCCTCTGCTTTTTGAAGCTGCCATTAGTTTTCATCCTCCAGACTTAAGAATTCTTCTGCAAATTCCTGATAAGCCTGTGCGCCTGCTGATTTTGGATCATACTGCATGATCGGCAGACCGTAACTAGGCGCTTCCGCAAGCCTTACATTTCTCGGAATCACGGTTGTATATACTTTTTCTTTAAAATATTTTTTAACCTCTTCTACTACCTGAATCGATAAGTTTGTCCTTCCATCAAACATGCTAAGGATCACGCCCTGGATCTCCAACTTTGGATTCATGCTCTTTTTGACGATCTCAATGGTACTCATGAGCTGGCTTACACCTTCCAAAGCATAAAATTCGCACTGGATCGGAATGAGAACAGAGTCCACTGCAGTCAAAGAGTTGATCGTCAATAATCCCAGTGATGGCGGACAGTCAATGAAAATGTAATCATAATCAGGCTTTACCTGATCAAGAGCATTTTTCAATCTCTTTTCCCGTCCCTGGAGCTGAATCAATTCCACCTCTGCCCCAGCTAACTGAACACTAGCTGGAATGATATCCAGATTCTTCACCTGAGTCTCTATAATGGCAGATTTCGTGTCAATATTCTTTTCAATCAAAATCTCGTAAGAAGTATTTCCTAATTCTTTTTTTGATAATCCAATTCCACTCGTTGTGTTTCCTTGAGGATCGATGTCTATTATTAAGATCTTTTTACCCTTTAATGCAAGGCAGGCAGCAAGATTGATATTCGTAGTCGTCTTACCTACGCCTCCCTTTTGATTAAATATTGCAATTGCTTTTCCCAAATTAATTCCTCCTACACCTAAAGCATATTTTAAACTTACTTACAGCTGCTTTGTCTAAATATTTTCGATTGTCAGGCAAACTGAAACATGCTTTAGCTTATATTAGTTTCGCATTTTTTGATTATACACCATTACATATTTTTTGACTATACTTTTTTACGAAAAAGTACTTATAAAGGAATGAAACAGTAATTTTTAGTATTCATTCAGTTTCAGAAGCCCATTAGTATTCTATAAATACATTTTCTAACATGTTAGAATCGCTCATTTCTGTAAGTATCTTATCTCATTATTTTCCAAGACTGCAATAAAATCATTCTCAATTAATTTTTTCGCCCATATTTTTTAATTTTACTAAAATCTAATATAGAAAAATTGAATTCATCTTTTTCAATTATTTTCAAAGATAAACTTTATTGTATATAAAAAATACTTTCTACACAATAAAGGAATGTTTCACGTGAAACATTCCTTTATTGGTTTACTACCTGTTTATGCTTAGGAGTGTTTTTTGGAATTGTAATTTTGACCTCGTAATACTCACCCTTATCCTCTTGAGTATACTTTGCGCCTTGTTCAACCTGAAAAATCTCGTTAAATGTTTTACGTATGGTGTTGAGGTAAAGCTTGTAACTGATATATCGAATTTTGTTCTTCTTTCTCAGTTCTTCCTGTTGCTTTTCCAGGATATCTTGAATCAGCTTTTCACTCTGCCTCACGTTCAGTCCGTGATTGATGATCCGTTCGATCACCATGCGTCTTGTTTCATCATCTGGTATCTTCAATAGCGCTCTGGCATGACGCTCCGTCAATCGGTTAGTGATTAATGCCTGTTGGATATCTTCTGGCAGAGACAGCAATCTTATTTTGTTGGAAATAGTAGATTGCTTTTTTCCTACCCGCTCTGCCAATTCCCCTTGTGTCAAATCGTAATCCTCCATCAATTTATGATAAGCATATGCTTCTTCCATATATCCGAGATTTTCACGTTGAACATTTTCTACAAGAGCAATGATAGCAGAATCTCTTTCATCTGCTTCTCTGACAATGGCAGGTATTTTTTCCAGTCCTGCCATGGAAGCTGCTCGCAGCCGCCTTTCTCCTGCAATCAATATGTAAGAAGATCCGTTATATCTTTTTAAAATAATAGGCTGTATGACACCATATTCTTTAATGGAATCCCGCAGCTCCATCAATTCTTCCTCGCCAAAATCTTTTCTCGGCTGATCTGGATTCGCAAGAATCAAATCTATAGGCACGTCCACAACTCTCTTTGTCAGCATGTCTCATCCTCCTTGTCCTACAAATATCTTACCAAGAGACGCAAATACAAGAAAGAGTTTTTCTTCAACAAAAAACCCCTAAATCATCTAAATTAGGGGGTCTTTCGATGGTGTTCCTGCTTTTCTTGGAAATTTTGCGGGAGTCCGTTTTATTTTTTTTATAAAAATGATCTTGTGCTGCAAATCAAATCCATCCAAATCAGCGATTTCTTCTCTATCAATGTTTCCACCTAAAATATGAATCGCTTTTTTCGCCTGCTTGATTTCTTTCCCTGTGTCCAGACTTTTGTAGGAAAGAAAGTATCCGCCTCTTTTCAGGAAAGGAAGACAGTATTCTGAAAGAGTGGACAAATTGGCCACTGCTCTAGAAAGACACAGATCATACGCCTCCCGATGCCCTTTTTTCTGTGCCAAATCTTCTGCCCTGTCATGAACAGCTGTCACATTTTTGATACCTAACTCCTGGCACAATTCTTGGATGATCTTGATGCGTTTGTTGAGAGAATCCATGAGCACGAATTCCTTGTCAGGAGCGATGAGAGCCAAAGGCACCCCAGGAAATCCCCCGCCTGTCCCCACATCAATGATGTGCTTTGCCTTACGAAATTCTTTGGCAGGCGCGCACAAGAGAGAATCTATGTAATGCCTTTGGATGAATTCTTCTTTTTCTTTGATAGATGTGATATTAATGGATTCATTCCATTTCAAGATTCCTTCCATATAAAGGCGAAATTGCTCCAATATGGTTTCATCATATGAAATTCCTAGCCCGTCAAGGGCTGCTATTAATTGCTTCATGATTGTTTTCCTTATTTTTTCCTTCTCATTTTTTCTAGATGAATCAAAAGAACATTGATGTCTGCTGGAGAAATACCTGAGATCCTAGACGCCTGCCCCAAGGACACAGGCTTAAACTGATTCAGTTTTTGCCTGGCTTCAATGCGAATGCCTTCCACTTCATCATAATTAAAATCGCTTTCTAATTTTTTATCTTCTAATTTTTTAAAACGCTGAATCTGCTGTTCTTGCTTTGCAATATACCCTTCGTACTTGATCTGCACTTCCAATTGCGTTCTTGCGTGATCTGATAGTAAAGGTCTTTCTGGATCCACAAAAGAAAGATCATCATATCCTACCTGTGGTCGTTTCATCAATTCCAAAATGGACATTTTCTTTTGAATTGGCGTACTGCCCCGCTCCACTAGAAAGTCATTGATATCCTGCGGGTCCACCATCGCTCTTTCCAATCTCTTCTGTTCATTAAAAACAATTTCCTTTTTATCCAAAAATTTTCTGTATCGTTCTTCTGTAGCCAGTCCCAAGGCGTGAGATTTCTCTGTCAAACGCAAATCTGCGTTGTCTTGCCTGAGAACCAGCCTATATTCCGCTCTGCTGGTCATAATTCTGTAAGGTTCATTCGTACCTTTAGTCACTAAATCATCGATGAGAACGCCAATATAAGCTTCGTTTCTCTGGAGAATAAAAGGATTTTTTTTGTCAATCTTTAAAACCGCATTGATTCCAGCCATCAAACCTTGGGCCGCTGCTTCCTCATAACCAGAGCTGCCATTGAACTGTCCGGCGCAGAACAAATTTTCGATCTGCCTGTTCTCCAAATTCAGCTTTAAATCCAGAGGATCAATGCAATCATATTCAATGGCATAAGCCGGCCTAACGATTTCCAGATTTTCCAATCCAGGGATGGTCTGATAAAAATCTCGCTGCACATCCTCTGGAAGACTGGAAGACATTCCTTGGATATAAATTTCATCTGTTGACAAACCTTCTGGTTCAATAAAAAGCTGGTGCCGCTTTTTATCCGCGAACCGATTGACCTTATCTTCGATGGATGGACAGTATCTAGGACCCACTCCCTCAATTTGACCGCCAAAGAGCGCTGACCTTTGGAAATTGTTTCGGATCACTGTATGAGTTTCTTCATTGGTATAAGTCAACCAGCAGGAAATCTGCTCCTTTTCCAATCCGTTATTCAAAAAAGAAAAGGGAACAATCTTTTCATCTCCGAGCTGCTCTGTCATTTTAGAATAATCCAGGCTTTTGCCTAAAGCCCTGGCAGGCGTGCCTGTTTTGAAACGCCTCATAGGTAATCCGAGCTTTCTTAGATTTTCCCCCAGCTCCATGGAAGGCGCGAGGCCGTTCGGTCCACTGTCAAATACGCTTTCTCCAATAAAGATCTTCCCTTTTAGAAATGTTCCAGTCGCTAATATCACTGCTTTACAACGATAAATGGAATGGGTGCGCATCACTACGCCGCAGGCTTTCCCGTCTTCAATCACCAGATCCACTGCTTCTCCCTGCTTTAGATCCAAGTTGTCCTGGAGCTCCAGAGTTTTTTTCATTTCTTCGTGATATCTGTTTTTATCCGCCTGAGCCCGCAGAGAATGGACCGCTGGTCCCTTTGCCGTGTTGAGCATTTTACTCTGGATAAAAGTCTTGTCAATATTGAGGCCCATCTCCCCGCCAAGAGCGTCGATTTCCCGCACAAGATGTCCCTTTCCCGTTCCCCCGATGGAAGGGTTACAGGCCATCATAGCGATCGCTTCCAAATTGATGGAAAGAATCAAAGTCTTTTTTCCCATGCGGGCAGCAGCCAGCGCCGCCTCACACCCTGCGTGCCCCGCGCCTACCACGATCACGTCATATTGTCCCATGATATAACCAGACATATTTCATCTCCCTTAATGCACGAATCCTTACTTTCCTAAGCAAAATCTGGAGAACACTTCATTAATGATATCGTCAGAAACTGTTTCTCCAATAATCTCACCTAGGAAATCATAACTATTTTTTATGTCAACTTCTATAAAATCCATGGCTTCTCGCATACCTGCCATCGCAGCTGCGTCATCCAAACTTTTCTTGGCTCGTTCCAACAGATCTTTATGACGCGCGTTTGTCACGAAAAGGCTCTCATTTTGTCGGGCTTTTCCGCTATACACCATATCCAGGATTTCTGCTTCAATCTTTTCAGCGCCAGACCGTTCCAGCATAGAAGTTTCCAAGACTGCCCCATTCGGCAGTTTCTCTTGAATCCGCTCCTTATTCCAAATGCTGCCCAGATCAATCTTGTTCATTAAAACGATGCATCGTCTAGTGCCGATATAATCCATGATTTCCTCATCTTCTGCGGAAATTTCTCGGCTGCTGTCCATGACAAAGATGATCAAATCCGCTTCATTGAAAGACTTTTTGCTTTTTTCTATGCCAATCTGTTCAATCTTGTCCTCTGTGTCTCGGATACCAGCGGTATCCGTAATGGTGACAGGAATATTTTTGATGCTCACCACCTCTTCGATGGTATCTCTGGTAGTGCCTGGAATATCAGTGACAATCGCCCTGCTTTCCTTCAAAAGCTGGTTCATGAGAGAAGATTTTCCCACGTTTGGCTTACCGATAATGGCTACTTTCAGCCCTTCCCGAAGGATGCGGCCAGAATCCGCCGTGTCCAGCAATTTTTCGATCATATCGTCTAACTGCGATATGGCTATCTCCATGTTCTCATAAGTCAGCTCTTCGATATCTTCATCTGGATAATCAATGTTCACCGTGACATTCACCAATAGATCCATCATCTTTTGCCGAATCTTTTTGATTTCCGAGGAAAGACTGCCTTCCAACTGCTCCATGGCAACATCAAAGCTTTTGTCCGTCTTCGCTTTGATCAGATCAATGACAGCCTCTGCCTGAGAAAGGTCCAGCCGCCCGTTCAAAAAAGCACGTTTCGTGAATTCCCCCGGCTCTGCCAGGCGCGCGCCGTTTCTGAGAGCCAGCTCCAAAGTTTTACGCAGAGAAACCATGCTCCCATGGCAATCGATTTCCGCGACATCTTCTTTTGTGTAAGTATGCGGACTTTCCATGAACACAGAAAGGACCTCGTCAACAATTTGCCCGTTTTCTGGGTCCATGATGTGGCCGTAAGTCATTTTTCGATTTTCAATGCCATTTCCTTGAGGAACGAAAATTTTTCTAAGGATCTCTAATGTCTCCGGCCCGCTAACGCGGATGATGCCGATCCCGCCCTCTCCGTATGCTGTAGCAATGGCAGCGATTGTGTCGTCCATTACGATGTTCCTTTCTTTAACAGAACGAAGTCTGCTTTCCATGATTCTTTTTTAAGAGAAGGACTTTGTTGAAACTCCGTTATATCGCACTGCGATATTTCCTGCGTTATAAAGAAAAGACCCGCAAAATCTGCGGGCTTGTTCCAACTATTTTGTAAGTTCAATGATAACCCTTCTATATGGCTCTTCGCCTTCACTCTTAGTAGTGACATTAGGGTTGCCCTGAAGAGTCGCATGAATCACTTTTCTTTCATAAGGATTCATAGGCTCCAGCCTTACGCTCTTTTTCGTCCTTACTACTTTGTCCGCGAGCCTGTTGGCAAGCTGCTCCAAAGTCCGTTCTCTCTTTGACCTATAGTTTTCCGCGTCAATCACGACCCGAATATACTTTTCCGTGTTCTTGTTAACCGCAAGACTGGTCAAATACTGAATCGCGTCCAAAGTTTGTCCTCTTTTGCCAATGATCGTGCCGGAATCCTTACCTTGGATATCCACATAAAGGCTGTTCACCCCTTGTTTTGCCGTCATATCCAGCGTCAATCCCATTTTTTCCGTGATTTCCCGCAGAAAATCAAGAGCCGGATGTTCTGTCACGAGCTGCAGATTCTCTTCTGGTTCCCTTGGCACCACGGATTTTCTCTTTTCTCTTTTATTTTTCTCTTTTTTCCGTTTGTCCGGCTTTTTCTCAGTGACTTCTTTTGTCTCTTTCTTTCTTTCAAGTTCAGGAGTTTCCAGTGGTTCTTGGATTTTTTCTTCCACCTTCTTTGGTTCCACTCTGACTTTTGCCAGCTTTGACCCGATCCCGAAAAAACCTTTTGACGGTTCTTCTAAAACCGTGACTTCCACTTGATCTCTCTCAAGTTTCAGATCAACTAAAGCTAATCTGACAGCTTCCTCAACATCTGTACCCCATTTTTCTGAAAAATTCATTTCATTCCTCCATCTGACATTTGAAAGAGCTTTCTATTATTTTCTCTTCTTCTTTTTGGATTCTTCTTTTAATTTCTTTCTCACGGATCTCAGGTGCAGATTGAAAAAGATCTGCATGAACTGACCGATGGCCCAGTAAAGCGCCAGGCCCGCGGGGAAGGATCTTCCCATCCAAACGATCATGATTGGAAAGATGAATTTCATCATCTTCATCATCCCATTCATTTGAGCCGCGGCGCCAGAGTCATCTGTCTGCTGCTGGTTAAAGTAAAATGAGATGAACGTGGCCACGCCTGCGAGGATCGGCAGGATCCATTTATCAGGCTGGCTCAAATCCATGATCCATAAAAAACTTTCATGTACCGCAAAGAGCATGCTGTCATCTTCCATGTACTGCATGGGCTGCCTGAGCAGAGCAAAGAGTCCCATGATGATCGGCATCTGAATCAGCATTGGCAGACATCCACCCATTGGATTGAATTTTTCTTCCTTGTAGAGTTCTGCCATCTTTATATTCAAAGTTTCCTTGTCATTCGCGTACTTTTTCTGCAAAGCCGCCATTTTCGGCTGTACTTCCGACATCCTGGCCATTGATTTCGTTTGTTTGATGTACAATGGATAAAGGCATGTCTTAACAATGACGGTAAACACAATGATCGTGATCCCGTAATCATTGATAAAGCCATATAAAAAACTCAGTAACAAACCGAGAGGCTTTGCTATTACTCCTAATATTGTGTACATTCATTTCCTCCACTATTTTAAAGGATCATAACCTCCCGGGTGAAAGGGATGACACTTTAAAATCCTTTTAATCCCAAGATAACTGCCTTTGAAAAATCCGTATTTCTCCAGTGCCTGTATGAAATACACAGAACATGTAGGGTAAAATCTGCAAGTAGGCGGAAATAAAGGAGATATGAACTTCTGATACCCCCTGATCAAGAGAATCATTATTTTTCTCAACCCATCACCCTCTTATTTTTTCAAAATACCTGCTCTCCTGGCCGCGGCTTCAATTGATTTTTTCACATCCGCGCATTTCGTATTGATGATCGTGTTCCTCGCTATGAAAATAATGTCATATCCCACAGCGATCCTTTCATTGATCTGCCTGTAACTTTCCTTCATGAGCCGTCTGGCCCTGTTCCTAGTTACGCTGTTTCCTACTTTTTTGCTTGCTAAAAAAGCGATCCTGCTGTAAGGGAGATGATTTTTCTTGTAAAACAATACAACAAAACGATCTCCCACAGACTTACCTTTTTTGTAAATGGAAGAAAAATCGCTGTTTCTTCTTAGTATTTCTTTTTTTAGCATAGCCTTACTTTCTTCGTTTGAATGCTATCGCATAAAAAAGACCACTGCCTAGCGGTCTCTATGCGGATAACACTTTTCTGCCTTTTGCCCTTCTTCTCTTCAGAACCCTTCTGCCGTTCTTTGTCTTCATTCTTTTTCTAAAGCCGTGTTCCTTTTTTCTCTGTCTTTTTTTAGGCTGGTATGTCATTTTCATCGTTAAACACCTCCTCACATTCTAAAATCATCGTCATATATATGCTTCTAAAAAGCAAGCTTTTTACATATGCTTATTCATTATACATTTGACAAGCCTATCTGTCAAATATTTTCTGCGTTTCCCAAGCTTTTCTCCGGTTTTCTCGAGTTTTCCCGCCCTATCTTTGCCTGCTGTGAAAACTTTGCACAACTTTATCCACAGTCAGTGGATAAACTACGGGTTTCCTGTTTTTTTCAACATAAAAAAATTAAGTATTGCCTGTGGATAACTTCTTTGTTATGATAAAGCTATCACAGATATCACACAAAGAACAGAATCCAAGACAAAAAGGAATTCAATGATATGAAAAACGTCAACGAAGTGTGGAAGGAAATACTAGGTCTCTTGGAGATCGCCTTGACCGGAACCAGCTATCGGACATGGTTTCTTCCCATCACGCCAGTGAAATTAGATGAAGAACTGAAAATTTTGTATCTGGAAAGTCCCGAAGAGTTCGCTATGCAGGTCATCACCGACAGGTACATGGAAAATCTGCAGCGTCAAGCTGAAACCGTGCTGGGAGAACCATACAGAGTGATCCTGCAGCTCGAGGAAGATGAAGATGAGGAAGAAGAATCAGGAACCATAAGAACGCCGGAAACAGCCAAAAACCCAGAAAAAAAAGGAGAAAACAGGCCTGATGAAAATCCCCAGCAAATTTTAAGAGACGAAGTTTATTTCAATCCCAGATACAGCTTTGAAAATTTCGTGGTGGGAAACAACAACAACTATGCCTACGCCGCGTCAAAAGCAGTGGCCAAAACACCTTCCCAAGCTTACAATCCCCTGTTCATCTACGGAGGATCGGGCCTGGGGAAAACCCATTTGATGCATGCCATCGGCCATTACATATTGGAAAACCATCCAAAGATGAAGGTTCTCTATGTTTCTTCTGAAATGTTCACTAACGAACTGGTGAAATCCCTAGAAGATAAAAACAAAATGAGGATGCGGGCTTTCAAGCAAAAATACAGGAACGTAGACGTTTTTCTCATTGATGACATCCAGTTCATAGAAGGAAAAGAAGCCACCCAGGAAGAATTTTTCCACACTTTCAACACCCTCTACGATCTGAACAAGCAGATCATCATTTCCAGTGACAGGGCTCCAAACAAGCTGACAAAGCTGGATGACCGGCTGACTTCCAGGTTCCAATGGAACATGATCGCTGACATCCAGCCCCCTGATTATGAAACAAGAGTCGCTATCCTGCGGAGAAAAGCGGAACTGGAAAACCTGGAACTGGACAAGGATCTGGAGGATGTGATCGACCTGATCGCGGAAAAAATCAAGTTCAATGTCAGGGAACTGGAAGGCGCATTGACGCGGATCATCAGTTTTTCAGCCCTATTCAAAGAAAAGATCACAATCAAATTCGCGAGAAACACTTTAAAAGACATTGTGACTGCCAGCGATTTCACCATTTCCTGCGAATCCATCAAAAAAATCGTCTGCAAAAATTTTAATATCAAGATCTCTGACATCGAATCCGCGAAACGCACCAGAAACCTAGCGTTTCCAAGGCAGATCGCCATGTATCTGTGCAGGGAAATGACCCAGACTTCCCTTCCCAAGATCGGAGAAGCTTTTGGAGGCAGGGATCATACCACGGTGATGCACGCTTGTGACAAAATTTCCGCGGAAATCAAAGCAAACGGATCCACGGCCGAAATCGTGGACCGGCTGAAAGATGAGATCAATGGAAATTAAATTCACCCACATGCGCGGTGAACAAAAAAAGCAAGTTATAAACAGAAAATAAGGAACAAATTTTATTGAAATTTCAGGGGTTTTCACACTTATCAACAGTTTCAACAGCCCCTACTACTACTATTACTAAAATATAATATAAAGAGAAAAAGAGTCTTCTCGACATCTGGAGGTAAAAAAATGAAATTCACATGCGACCAACAATCTTTATCAAAAGCTTTGAATACTGTTTCCAAAGCAGTGTCTTCAAAAACAACCATGCCAATCTTAAAAGGCATCTTGTTAAAGGCCACCACAGACGGCGTGCTCACCTTAGCGGCTTCTGATCTGGATTTGAGCATTGAGAAAAAAATCGATGTACAAGTGGAAAGCGAAGGCTCCATCGTTGTGTTATCCAAACTTTTCAGCGACATTATCAGAAAACTTCCAAACGAACAAATTCTCATTGAAGAAAAAGAAAACAACACTGTGCTCATTAAAACCGCTTCCTCTGAATTCACCATCGTGGGCATCGCGGCAGATGAATTTCCAAACATCGGAGAATTAGAAGAAAAATCAGGCTCCCTTCTTTTCAATAAAGAAACTTTCAAAAACATGATCAGAAAAACGTCATTCGCAGCCAGCGTAGATGAATCAAAAGGCATTATCATCGGCGTGCTCTTTGAAATCGTGCCAGATTCCATTAACATGGTAGCCTTAGACGGTTTCCGCATGGCAGTTTCCAGGGAACCTATGGATCACGGCGAAAGCAGAAACATCATTGTCGCGGCCAAAATCCTCAATGAAGTGAACAAAATCATTTCCGAAACCGACGAAGATGGGGACATTAACATGATCCTCAGCGACAAAAAAGCAGTCATTTTAGTGGAAAACATCAAAATCGTCATCCGTCTGCTGGAGGGAGAATTCATCAAATACAAAGACATCATCCCAGGAAACAATCCCACCAGAGTTTCCATCAACCGTTCCCTGCTCATGGAAAGTATCGAGCGGGCGTCTCTTTTGGCCAAAGAAGGAAAAAACAATTTGATCAAACTGACCATGCAAAACAATCTCCTGACCATCACTTCCAGATCAGAAGAAGGCAACGTGAAAGAAGAGATCATCATGGAAAAAACAGGAGAAGACATGGAGATCGGATTCAATTCCAAGTATGTCCTCGATGTGTTAAAGGCAATAGACGATGAACAGGTTGCCATGGAATTTAACACCAGTACCACGCCTTGCCTGGTGAAACCACTGGAGGGAGAAAGCTTTGAATACCTGATCCTGCCTGTGAGAATTTCCTCCAACTACTGATCATGTACATCAAAGAAATCGAACTACATGACTTTCGCAATTACCAGACCTTAAAGGCAGAATTCGACCCGAGAGTAAATGTTTTTCATGGAAAAAACGCCCAGGGAAAGACAAATTTATTGGAAAGCATTTACATCACATCCATGGGAAAGTCCTTTCGCACCAGCAAGGACAAGGAATTGATCCGTTTTGGAGCGGAATTTTTCCGGATAAAAGTGAGAGCATGCAAAGAAGACGATATTTTCATAGAGCTGGCAGTGAACAAGCAAGGCAAAAAGGGGATCAAAATAGATGGAATCAAAGCCAAGAAGCTCTCCCAGCTCTTTGAAAATATATATATCGTGGTTTTTTCACCCGAAGATCTGCGGATTGTCAAGGATGAGCCAGAAAAAAGGCGGAAATTCATAGATCGGGAATTGTGCCAGATCAAACCTTCTTACTATAACAGCCTGAACCAATATAAAAAAGTTTTGGCCCAGAGGAACGCTTATTTGAAAGAAACCCATGTGGACCCAGGTGTTTTGGACATCTGGGACAGTCAGCTGGCAGAGTACGGGAGCAAAGTCATCCTACAGCGGGAAATTTTCATCAAAAAACTGGAAACCATCAGCAGGAGCATTCATGAAGGCATCACCAATCAAAAAGAAAGCCTGGATATTTCTTACGAACCTAGCGTAAGGCCCTGCCCTGACCTGCCCCAGGCTTTTTACCAAGAGCTGCGGGAAAACAGGGGACGGGATCTAAAAAACAGGACAACGGGAAAAGGACCGCACAAAGATGATTTAAGACTGCAGATCAGCGGCATCGACATCCGCAGCTTTGGATCACAGGGCCAGCAGCGGACAGCGGCTCTTTCCTTAAAGCTTTCCGAGATCCAATTGATCAGAGAAGAAACAGGTGAAAGTCCTATATTGCTGTTAGACGATGTTTTGTCAGAGTTGGATCAGCAGCGACAGAATGATCTGATCAATTCGCTGGAAGACACGCAGATTTTCATCACTGCCACGGAAATTTCCCCTGAACTGGAACGATCGCTGGAGCATATCCGCTACTTCCAGATAAAAAATGGAGTCGTCACAAAAACTTCATCTGCGTGACCCTGGGTGTAAAAACCCCGTAAAACCTTCAAATTTAGCCTTTGACGCTACAAAATCGACAAAATCATACAAAATGTCCAAAACGCACTTTAACTTGTAAAAAGTGCGTTTTTGTTATATAATGGTGTATCCATAACTAGAATGATGATAAAAACAAAAGATAAAGAGGTGAATGAATGAGCGCAGATGTTAAGCAGCAGCAATATAATGCGGAACAGATTCAAGTGCTTGAGGGATTAGAGCCGGTCCGTAAAAGGCCGGGGATGTATATAGGGAGCACCGGTCCCAGAGGCCTTCACCACCTGGTCTACGAGATTGTGGACAACAGCGTGGACGAAGCTTTGGCCGGTTATTGCACAACCATTGACATTACAATTCAAAAAGACAATTCCATCATGGTACAAGACGATGGCCGAGGCATGCCAGTGGACAAACATCCAAAGCTGGGGATTCCTGCCGTTGAGGTCATCCATACGGTTCTCCACGCAGGAGGAAAATTCGGCGGCGGAGGTTACAAAGTTTCCGGCGGTCTTCACGGCGTAGGCGCTTCTGTGGTCAACGCCCTTTCCACCCACATGGAAGTGGAAGTGAGAAGAAACGGAAAGATCTACAAACAAACCTACGAAAGAGGCAAGACGACTTCCCCCTTGACAGAGATTGGAAATTCAAAACACACAGGATCAAAGACCATATTTTGGCCGGATCCTGAGATTTTCGATGACATTGAATTCGATTACGGGACTTTGGAGTACCGGCTGCGGGAAATGGCTTTCCTCAACAAGGGCATCAAGATCACTTTGAAGGATCAGCGAGAAGGCAAGGAAAAAGAAGAAGTTTTCCACTACGAAGGCGGGATCAAGGAGTTCGTGGTTCATCAGAACAAAAATAAAGAACCGCTCCACGAGACCATCATTTATTTTGAAGTGCAGAAAAAAGGCATGGAAGTGGAAATCGCCATGCAGTACACGGATCGTTACAACGAACTGCTGCTTTCCTATGCCAACAATATCAACACCACAGAGGGCGGCACCCACATGGTGGGCTTTAAGACAGCCCTCACCAGAGTACTCAATGATTACGCCAGAAAGAACAAGTTCCTCAAGGAAAACGATGATTCCCTGGCTGGCGAAGACGTGCGGGAAGGGCTGACGGCCATTATTTCCGTGAAGCTGACGGAGCCACAGTTCGAGGGGCAGACCAAGACCAAGCTTGGAAACAGCGAGATGCGGGGATTCGTGGAAACTTCCACCAGTGAAAATCTCACTGCGTTTTTAGAAGAAAATCCCAACCAGGCCCGGGCGATTTTGGACAAATGCCTGCGGGCGGCCAGGGCCAGGGAAGCTGCGAGAAAAGCCAGAGAACTGACCAGGAGAAAAGGCGTTTTAGACGGCACATCCCTTCCGGGAAAACTGGCCGATTGTTCGGAAAAGGATCCTTCTGTTTCTGAAATCTTCCTGGTGGAGGGAGATTCTGCGGGCGGCACAGCCATCAACGGCAGAGACAGAAAAAGACAGGCCATCCTGCCTTTGCGAGGCAAGATCCTCAATGTGGAAAAAGCCCGTCTGGACAAGATCCTCAGCTCTGATGAGATCAAAAATATGATCACTGCCTTTGGCTGCGGCATTGGCGATGATTTTAATTTGGACAAACTGAGATATCACAAGATCATCATCATGACCGATGCGGACGTGGACGGCGCGCATATCAGGACCCTGCTCCTCACCTTCTTCTATCGGTACATGACGCCTTTGATCGAAGGCGGATACGTATATGCGGCTCAGCCGCCTCTTTTCCAGGTAAAAAAAGGAAAAGAAGTGCATTATACCTATTCGGACGTGGAACAGGAAAAGCTGCTGGCTTCCATTGCCGACAAACCGGGAAAAGCGGTGATCCAAAGATACAAAGGTCTTGGTGAAATGGACGAAGACCAGCTGTGGGAAACGACCATGAATTTTGAAAGCAGGACCTTGATCCAGATCACTTTGGATGATGTTGCTGCTGCTGATGAAATTTTCACTACCCTCATGGGGGACAAGGTTCCGCCGAGAAGGAAGTTTATCGAAGAAAACGCGACCTATGCGACTGTTGACATTTAAAAAGGGGGTAAAGAGTGGCGAATTTAATTGAGGATCAGAGGATGATCCAGCATGAAATATACAAGGAAATGAAAAACTCCTATATCGATTACGCCATGAGCGTAATCGTGGCTAGGGCTCTTCCCGATGTGCGGGACGGACTGAAGCCAGTACACAGGAGAATCCTTTATGGTATGAGCGAGCTGGGGGTCACACCGGACAAACCATATAAAAAATCAGCTCGTATCGTGGGGGAAGTCATGGGTAAATATCACCCTCACGGTGACAGTTCTATTTATGATGCCATGGTAAGATTGGCTCAGCCGTTTTCCACAAGATACATGCTGGTGGACGGACACGGGAACTTTGGTTCCGTGGATGGCCATGGGGCGGCGGCTATGCGTTACACGGAAGCCAGGATGACCCCTTTTGCCCTGCAGATGTTGCGGGACATTGAAAAAGAAACAGTTGACTTTATGCCGAACTTTGACGAAGAAGAGCAGGAGCCAACGGTTCTTCCTGCAAGGATTCCTAACCTGCTGGTTAACGGCAGCAACGGGATCGCTGTAGGCATGGCCACTTCCATACCGCCTCACAATCTGGCGGAGGTTATTGACGCGGCTGTGAAAATGATCGATGACAAAGACTGCACCATCGATGATCTGGTGAAGATCGTCAAGGGGCCTGATTTCCCTACCGGCGCAGTAATCATGGGCAAAAACAACATTCGCAATGCCTATAAAACGGGCCAGGGAAAAGTCATCGTCCGCTCCAAGACGCAGATCGAGGAAACCACCAGGGGAAAATCCCAGATCTTAGTGACGGAGATTCCTTATCAGGTGAACAAAGCCAGATTGATCGAAAAGATCGCGGAAATGGTGAAGGACAAGCGGGTGGAAGGCATTTCCGACATCCGAGACGAATCCTCCAGCAGAGGCGGCATGCGGATCGTCATTGAATTGAAAAAAGACGCCAACCCGCAGATCATTTTGAACAGGCTGTACAAGCACACGCAGCTCCAGGAAAGCTACAGCATGATCATGATCGCGCTAGTGGACGGTCAGCCAAAGATCCTGACACTATATGAGATCCTGGACGAATATTTGAAGCACCAATTTGACGTTGTCACCAGAAGAACCAAATACGATCTGAAAAAAGCAGAAGCAAGAGCCCACATTTTAGAGGGATTGCGCATTGCTTTGGACAACATTGACGAGATCATCCGCATCATCCGTTCCAGTTACAATGACGCCAAAGAAAAGCTGATGGAACGTTTTGGCCTTTCCGAGATTCAGGCCCAGGCCATTTTGGATATGCGTCTTGCCCGTCTGCAGGGTTTGGAACGGGAAAAAATAGAAGAGGAATACGCAGAGCTGCAGAAAAAGATCGCCTATTACAAATCTTTGCTGGCAGATGACGACAAAATGATGGGTGTGATCAAGGATGAACTGCTGGAAATACGGGAAAAATACAAGGATGAAAGAAGAACAGCTATTGTGGCTAACACAGAAGAGATTGATGAAGAAGATCTGATCCAGGAAAAACAGGTGGCTGTGACCCTGACCCACCTGGGATATCTGAAACGGATTCCAGCAGACACTTACAAGACCCAGAAGCGAGGGGGAAAAGGCATCACCGGACTGACCACCAGGGAAAACGATTTTGTGAAAAACCTGATCATGACCTCGACTCATGACTATCTGATGTTCTTTACCAACACCGGAAAGGCTCACAAAATCAAGGCTTACGAAATTCCGGAAGCCACCAGGACAGCCAAGGGAACGCCTGCGGTCAATTTCCTGAACCTGATGCAGCGGGAGCGTATCACGGCAGTGATTCCAATTCAGGATTTTTCAGAAGACAAATACCTGATGGCCGTGACCAAGTTCGGTACCATTAAAAAAACGGCACTTTCCAACTTTGACACCAGCAGGAAAAACGGCCTTTTGGCCATTAACCTGAAAGAAGGGGATCAGTTGGTGGATATCAAGCAGACCACAGGCACGGACAACGTGATCATCGTCACCAAGCAGGGAAAATGCATCTGCTTTTCCGAAGACGACGTGCGGCCGATGGGCAGAATCGCCGGCGGCGTGCGGGCGATCAAGCTGGAAGACGATGACGAAGTGGTTTCCATGGAACTGGTGCAGCCGGATCAGGAACTGCTGGTAGTAACTACAAACGGTTATGGTAAGAGAACGCCGGTGAAGGAATACAAGATCCAAGTCAGAGGCGGAAAAGGCTTGCTGACCTATGATAAAGCCAAGTTCAAAAAGACCGGCGAACTGGTGGGAGCCATGGTGGTCAATGAAGATGACGAGATCCTGCTGATCAACTCTGATGGCATCATTATCCGCATTGAATCAAAAGAAGTTTCCGTTCTCGGCAGAGCTACCCAAGGGGTGAAGATCATGAAGGTGGAAGAGGATTCCAACATCATTGCCCTGGCAAAAGTCATCAAAGACGAAGATGAGGAAGAGGAAGAGGAAAAAGCGCCGAAAGAAGAGAAAAAGAAAAACAATGGCGGCGACCAGATTGAAATGAAGACAGAATAGGAGAATGAAAATGGGTGATTTGCTGAAATTTTCAATACCCGGAAAACCTGAATATTTGAAAATAGCCAAGCTTGCCATCGGATCCGCGGCAGGGACAGCGAATTTTGACATTGAAGCCATTGAAGACATTGAGATCGCAGTGGGAGAAGCCTGCAAAAATATTAGCTGCCACGGCTTTGACGGATTCAGCAATTTTTATGAAGTGGAATGCCAGATCGAGGAAGACAAAATCACGATCACGGTCACGGACAACAGATGCGGACACGAGATCGAAAAGTACAACAAGCCATGCCTTGATTGCCCTAACGAGGGCAATCTGGGCATTTATATCATTAAATCGTTGATGAACGAAGTGGAAATCATTAGAAAAGATAGCGGAAACAGTATCAAAATGGTGAAAAATAAATGCTGAATCAGGAATTATTCGACCGATATTACAAGCAAAAAGATATTTCACTGAGAAATGAAATCGTAGAATCTTATTTGTATATGGTGGACATTTTGATCAGGAAATATTTGAACAAGGGCGTGGAATACGATGATCTTTATCAAATAGGATCCATGGCTCTGATTTCTGCTGTGGAAAGGTTTGACCCCACAAAAGGATACGAGTTTTCCAGCTTTGCCACGCCTACCATCATCGGTGAGATCAAAAAATATTTCCGAGACAAGGAATGGAGCGTGAAAGTGCCAAGGCGCATGAAAGAAATTTCCGGTAAAGTGCAAATGGCCAAAGAAGAGCTGTTTAACAAGCTGCAAAGAAACCCCACTGTTTCCGAGCTTGCGGAGCATATCGGCCATTCCGAGGAAGAGGTGTTCCAGGCCATGGAAAGCAGCATGGCTTACAATGCGTTTTCCCTGAACCAGACATTCGATGAATCCGGAGAGGATGGGGAAAGCCCTATCTTGGAACGATACGCGGCAGTGGAAGACGCAGGATATGACAGGCTGGAATACGGGGAAATGATTGCAAAAGTATTGGCAGGACTCAGCGACACCAATAAATACATTTTCAAGCAGCGGTTCGTGGAGGACAAATCCCAGGCAGAGATCGCGAAAAAGCTGGGAGTTTCCCAAATGACCATTTCCAGAGCGGAAAAAAGCATCAGGCAAAAGTTTCAGCAGGAAGCGCAAGTTTAGGAGGAATTACAGATGAAAAGAGTCTTTTCAGGCGTGCAGCCTACAGGCAACATCCATATTGGCAATTATCTTGGAGCATTAAAGCAGTTCGTGGAGCTGCAGGAAGAAAACGAGTGCATCTACTGCATCGTGGACATGCATTCCATCACGGTTCCCCAGGATCCCAAGGAACTGAGAAAGCATACCCTGGACGTGGCCGCCCTTTACATGGCAGTGGGATTAGATCCGAAAAAATCCATTATTTTTGTTCAGTCAGACGTGCCGGGCCATGCGGAGCTTTCTTGGGTGCTCACCTGCAATTCCTATACAGGGGAGCTTTCCCGCATGACTCAGTTTAAAGATAAGAGCAAGGGAAAGGAATCCGCACCTACCGGACTTTTCACCTATCCCATCTTGATGGCAGCGGATATCTTGCTGTACGACACGGACATCGTGCCAGTGGGAAACGATCAAAAGCAGCATATCGAGATCTGCCGGGATATCGCTATTCGCGTCAACAATAAATACAAGAAAACCTTCGTGGTACCTGACGGCAGGTTCCTGAAAGCTGGGGCTAGGATCATGGCTTTGGACGATCCAACAAAGAAAATGAGCAAGAGCGCGGAAAACATCCACAGCCGCATCTCTCTGTTGGATGAGCCAAACAAAATCAAGAAATCCATTATGCGGGCCACAACAGACTCCGAAGGCAGCATTCGCTTTGATCCGGAAAATAAGCCGGGGGTCAGCAATCTCCTAACCATTTACAGCGTGTTTTCCGGCATGGAAATGGCGGATATTGAGAAAAAATACGAAGGCTGCGGGTACGGGGATTTCAAAAAAGACCTGGTGGAACTGACCACTCAGTCTCTGGCACCAATCAAAGAACGGTTTAATGAGATTAGAGAATCCGATGAATTGATCAAAGTTCTGAAAGACGGTGCGGAGCGGGCTGGAGCCATTGCGGAGAAGACTATGAAGAGAGTGAAGGATCATTTTGGGTTGGGGATATAGAAGGTAAAAAAGCTGAAGTTCACTATGATTTAGCCTGAATATTGTATGTTTAGCTTTAGTAGTAAATATTTATACTAATTTGTAAATTCTATCAAATGAATATGGTGGTATCTAAAATGAAAAAGAATAGACAGGTATTAGCGATATTTTTAATTGTTGCATTGATGATTAGCATGTTTCCAATGCATGTTTTTGCATTGGAAACAGATGAGATTGAACCTACTAGTGAAAGCATACAAGAAGTTAGTGAAGTCAGTGAAGATAGCGCCTTTGATGATAATGTCATAGCAAATGGTTCCTGCGGAGAAAACCTTACGTGGAGTTTGGATAAAAACGGGGTTTTAAAAATTGAAGGCACAGGTGTAATGACAAATTATAGTAATGGGAATACTCCTTGGAATAATTATAAAGAGTCTATCACATCAGTCAAAATAGAAGAAGGAATAACGAGAATCGGGTCCTCGGCGTTCAGCGGGTGCGCGAAGCTGGGCGGCGCTTTGGAATTGCCGGGCAGCCTGGAGAGCGTGGGTTCTTCAGCGTTTTACGGCTGTTCTAAGTTGACGGGGA
>CAJTYS010000007.1:64710-125943 GCA_910583765.1 uncultured Eubacteriales bacterium
CAGCGTGACGGCGACGAGCAGTTCTTCCTATTTCGTAACGAACTTTTTCGGGAGCGGAAGTTTCAAAAGCTTGACGAAGATCGTGGTGCCGGAGGGAAGCTACCGGGCGTACGCGGAAGCTTACGGGAGCCTGCTGCAAAGCCAAACGAAGATCGCGGAAGAAGGGGCGGAGGACTTCCTGGTGGAAAACGGGACGTTGGTGGCCTACATGGGAGGCGACGCGGAAGTGAAGGTGCCGGAACAGGTGACGGAAATCGGGAAGAACGCGTTCTTGAACAACCGGACCGCGGAACGGGTGGAGCTGCCGGAGGGTTTGGAAAGGATCGGGGACTCGGCGTTCCGGGGCTGCGCGGCCTTGGAAAGCGTGGAGCTGCCGGAGGGTTTGAAGAGCGTGGGCGCTTCCGCGTTTTACGGCTGCGCGGCCTTGAAAGGGGTCGCGTTCCCGGAAAGCGTGACGGGGATCGGAGATTACGCGTTTTCGGGCTGCGCGGGAATGGCGGGCGGCCTGGTCTTGCCGGAGGGCTTGGAAAGCTTGGGCGCTTCCGCGTTCCACGGCTGCCGCGGGCTGGAAGGCGGCTTGGAGATCCCGGCGGGATTGGAGGAAATCAAAGCGTCCTCGTTTTACGGTTGCGCGGGGTTGACGGGGAACCTGGCCTTTTCGGAAGGGTTGAAGAAGATCGGGTCCTCGGCGTTCAGCGGGTGCGCGAAACTGGGCGGCGCTTTGGAGCTGCCGGGGAGCCTGGAGAGCGTGGGTTCTTCAGCGTTTTACGGCTGTTCTAAGTTGACGGGGAGCCTGGAACTGCCGGACGGCTTGAAAAGCCTGGGCGAAGGCGCGTTTTCTGGCTGCGCGGGGTTCGAGAAGCTGAAGCTGCCGGAAAGCCTGGGGGCGATCAGCGGGAGCGCTTTCGAAGGGTGCGCGGGGCTGAAAGGGACGCTGGTGATACCGGACGGGACGAAGAGCGTGGGCGAAAGAGCGTTCCGGGACTGCGCGGGGTTGGAAAGCGTCGTTTTCGGGGCGGGCGTGAAGAACCTGTACGGCTACGATGCGTACAGGTGCGCTTTTTACGGGTGCTCGAAAGTGGGGAGCGTGACGTTCCTGGGGAAGGAAGCGCCGGTGGTCAGCAGCAGCGTGACGGCGACGAGCAGTTCTTCCTATTTCGTAACGAACTTTTTCGGGAGCCAAAGTTTCAAAAGCTTGACGAAGATATATACTATGCCAGATAGCCTAGAGGCATATAAATCCGCTTGGAGCCAATATGTTCCTAGTACTGTTTCCTTTTCATCAGATATAATGAATTTTCCAGTTTCAAATTTAACTGCTGAATATATAAACAGTCATTCTGTTGGATTGACATGGCTGCCTCCTATTAATGAAAATATTGTCGGTTACTATGTTTACCGAAATGGAGAAAAGGTTGCTACTGTAAATAAGCCTACTTTTCATGACACAAATTTAGATGCGAATGAGAAATATAAGTATATAATAACTGGATATACAGAAGGTGGAGAAGAAACAATCGAAGCTTCAATAACAGTAGTAACAAGCCTTCCACAAGTCAAAAAAATTTACACAGATAATAAACTGAATAAAGTCGGTAAAACTAATGGCAACATCTATGCTTTAGTTGGTGATTCGCGAAACTTAAAAACAGCGAGCGGCAAGTTTTATTATGATGATAAAAGTGGAAATAAAATACAAATTGGTGGTACACTGACTAAACGTGTTTCAACTAATGCGGAAGGCGCAGTTTATAAGACGGAATGGGATGTTGATAATATCGCATCAGGCCAATATACGATTTATTTTGAGATTATTGACGCTGATGGCGAAGAAGGGAGTTTATCAGAGACAATCTCAGTTGATGATTCACGTCCAGAAGCACTGTCAAATGTAGTTGCTGTTGGTGATACACATCAGATTGTATTATCCTGGACAATTTCACATGAAATTGATACCGTAAAATACTATATTTACAGGCGTGCGGAAAATGAAGACGCATATACCTTAATCAAAAAGGTTTATGATAGAAATATTCTTACATATACAGATATTAAAGCTAGTGAAAACCAAAAATACTATTATTATGTAACTGGTGTCAATTCTTTTGGACAGGAGGGGGAACCATCCAACATTGCTGTGGCAACGCCTCTAGAAGACACGGAACTTCCAAGAGTGATTCAACTAACCCCCGCAAATGGGAGCATTATTGGCGGAAATGTGGATTTATATGCCAATGCCCAGGATAATATCGCAGTAATAAAGACGGAGCTTTATCTTTCTGTAGATGACGGCGACACATGGTCTTTATTGAAATCAGTTGATTCCAATTATTGCGGTTATACTTTAAAAACAGCAGAATATGGAGATAAGACCGTTCTTGTGAAGGGTCTTGCTTATGATGCTTCTGGAAATGTAAGCAACCCACTGACATATTCCTATAAGATTGACAACAGCGGACCTGAAAAGGTAACGGGCCTTTCCTATGAAAGCACAGCAACCACCATTACGTTAAAATGGAATGATGTGGCTGATAACGATTTTTCCTTCTTCCGATTAGAAAGAAAAACAGAGGATGGCTCTTTTCAAAAAGTACAGGATATCTATAAAACATTAGGAGTAAATATCTATAACTTAGAGTCTGATAAAGAATATGTTTATCGAGTTGTTGCTTATGATCAGCGTGGCAATCGTGGAGAAGCTTCTGAGGAACTTACAGCTAGAACACAAAAAGACACGAGCGCTCCTGTGATTACAGCGATTAAGCCAGATGCGAATTATTATAACAAGGCGATTCCTTTAAAGATTACAGCAAAAGATAACACAGGCATATCCTCAATAAAAATTCAAACATCGAAAGATTCTATTATATGGGATGATTATAAAACTGTGAAATTCGCTGGAAAGAATAATACAGAGACAGCATCAGAAACTATAAGATTAGATGAATTTCCAGAAGGAACTCTCTATATCAGAGGAATTGCGACAGATGTTGCAGGAAATGAAGGCGATTCATCTAATAAGGCTCCATACGTACAATATATTGTCGATCGCACTGCGCCGGAAATACCAACGGGATTTAATGTGAATGCCATAACTGGAGCAATCGAATTAAAATGGGATATGGGAACAGAATCAGATTTAGATGGTTATCGTGTTTATCGTTCTACAGATGGAGAAAATTATTCGATAATTGCTGAAAAACTACATTCTGTGAATTATTGGGATCGCTCTGCGAAAAAGGACACTGATTACTGGTATAAATTAGATGTTTCTGACCGAGCGGGGAATTTCAGCAATCAAACAAATGCCGTTAAGGCAATTCTCCCAAATGATACAGAGAAACCTAAGATAGAAAGTTTTACCCCTAAGTCAGATAGTAAAATTGGAATTTCCAATAAAAAGTTCAGTGTCATGGTCAGTGATAATTGGAAGGTTGATCATGTAAAGGTCACATATACTGTAAATGATACGCAAGATGTCAAGACATTAATCAATCAATCTGGGATAGACCATTATTATAAAGTATTAAATGCGGATATTCCTATTGAAAAGTTCAACGATGGAGATACACTGCATGTTACTATAACTGTGGCAGACGCACAAGGATTAAGCACATCAAAAAATGATATTACATATACAATTGATAAAACGGCTCCGAGGGTAAAAAGTGTTTCTACAGAAGCAGATAAAGAAAAAATAACAGTAAAATGGATTGGAAACGCAGAAAAAGATCTCGCGGGTTATCGTATTTATAGAAAAAAAGCCTCTGGAAGTTATTCCTTGATCGGGCAAAGAAGCGCATCTGATGGTACAGAGTACCAGTATCAGGATTATAATGCGACAACAAAAGAAACGTACTATTATAAAATCGAAGCAATAGACAAATATGGGAATGTTCATGCAAAAGAAAGTGAAGCCGTATGGCTGATTGTAGAACCAGTTGTAACAGCTGGGATGAATTGTGATAAGGTAATGGAATCTGGCGTGGAATACTACTTTGACGCTGTTTCTTCATTTGCTGATCTTGGTATAGATTCCTACCAATTTGATTTTGGCGATGGCACCGTGCAGAAAGGGAAAAACGCAAAAGTAGTTCATAAATATACAAATACAGGATCATATACCATAACATTGAGCGTTGTGGACACGAAAGGAAACACAGCAACGACAAAATACGATGTTACAGTGGAAAGCCCAAAGATGTTGGGGACAGTCAATGTGAAAGCTGTAGATGCCGAAGGAAATAAAATTACTGGTATGCCAGTCTATTTTGATTTGGATAATACTTCAGACAATGTGAAATATACAGATGCGAAAGGGTATGTAAAATTCACCGCAAGCGCGGGCTCTTATGCGATAGGGGCTTATGCGGATGGTTTTCTGCCAGTAAAAAAATCAATTGCTGTTAAGGCTGGAGCAGAAAGCCAATTAGAAATCACAATGGTGAAAGAGCCAATTGTAACTGGCGAATTTGAAATCGACAGGATGACTTTAGATGAAATTATCGCAGCAGGAATTGATACGACAGATCCTGCGAATCAACAAGTCGTTAAAGTCACATTGCATTTAGTTTATGGCTCAACGCCAGTCACCATGAATGTGGTTACCAATGGAAAAAACATATATTCAGGTGAGACAACGATTGTTGATACCGATGAAGGGCGCCGTCAGCTTACCGCATCTGTTGTAAACACAACAAATAGTGTTGGGGGAAATGGAACTTCAGGATTTGGAAATAAGAATGTGATTATCGCTATCATGGATGTTCCTGTTGAAGCATCGTTTTTGAAAGAGTTCTTTGATGTGAAGTTGCATATTGTGAATCATGCGGATCGTGAATTTGAGTTAACCAACAATGTTGTTAAGCTAAATGTACCGAAGGGTATGACCCTGATGGATTCAAATCGCACAACTGCTGATGACACCATCTACTTTGGCTCCTTAAAAGGGCAGGAAGAAAAAACTCTTAATTGGATTTTGAGAGGCGATAAAGCAGGCGATTATGATTTAGAGGCAGATTATAGCGGTGTATTAAATCAGTTTAATGAAACCGTTTCCGCAAAGTTTAAAACAGATAAACCAATAAAAGTATATGGTTTAAATGCGATAAAATTAATTGCGGATATTAATAGCAGTGTACTATATGGCGGCATGTACTTTGATTTATCCATACAAAATATTGGTGGTGCGGACATGTATCTTCCATCAGTTGATATCAATGAAAAAATCAAAGTCTTGTATGAAAAAAAGGCTAATGAAGCGGGCTATTCTTCAGAAGAAGAAGTCATTGAGGCTGGTGCGGCAGGAGGAAATGTAACAAGAGATGTGAAACTCTTGGATGTTGTGCTGAAAAATTCTGAAGGTTATAAACAAAATTTAGGCGCAAAGGCTGAGATAGACAAACTATCACAAGGAGAGACTCTTACAAAGAAATACGTAAGCTATAATGGCATAACGACAGAAGATATCGCATATTTGCAGAAAGCAGTTTATCAAGTCGCAGAAGATTTAGATATAGATGTAGAAATCAATATGGTCGATATGGATTTGTATAGTCTTGCGGATGCAGAAGAAAAAAAAGAGCAGATTAAAACTGATATTGATAAACGTAATAAATTTGACTATATATTAGACCTAGAAAATAAAAACTTTTATTATCATATCCAGGCATTAACAGATGATGGAAGTAAAATGAAAAAAGAAGGTGAAATTTTATATAGATACTTCGATTTATTATTAGAATTTGATACAAGCTTTATTAAAAATGATGATATTAGAAGTATTACTAGAGGGTATATTTATGAGATGTTACGAGATGAAAGTTTTCAAACTGCTCTTGATGCAAGAATTGATGATAAATGGCTGAAAGTTACCAAATCAGTTGTAAACAGTATTATAAAGGAGTTGCCAGAAGATCATACGAGTGATAGCGGAGCAACTGTTAATGATAAAATTATTGGATCTTTGAGTCAGTCAAGTAATTTGTATGGCCTAGCAAAAGAGCTCGAATTAGAAGGTGCAGCAGGATTTTGGAATAGATTGCTAGTGGTAACAGGTGCTAATACTAGTAGTGTAGCATTAGAAGCATTGAAACATAGCATGGAAACAAACATGAAGAATTTTGATATTGCTGCGGGTGGATATACAAAAGGTATCGCAGGTATGGTGGGTTCTTGTTTAAAAAAAGAGTTAGGAAGCCTTAGTAAAGTTTTGTCACACATAAACAAAGGCTTTGACGCATGGAATGAATCTGTTGATATCACGAATGAGTTGTTAGCTATTCAAGCAGGACAAGAAGAAACAATTTATTTGTTAGATGCTCTGTTAGAAAATCCAATTTCAACAGGTAATAGGCTATATGATCCATATAAACCAATTTATGATGAAATTCGCTTATTAAAGGAAGGAATGGAAAAGGGATTTCAAACCCAGGCAGATTGTTTTATTAAAGAATTTACAACGCTTGAGTTGGAGGGCACAATAAGTACAATTTCTGGAAAAATTTTATCGAAACTTGACAAAATTTATTATGGTTCTGAAACAGGACATTTAGGATTTACTCATACAATATTAAAGGTTGCATTTGGTACACTTGACTATATCTTTGGATGGGAAAGCAGTGTAAAAGCATTGGAGAGTTTACGTGTAGCAGGTTGTCTCACAGAATCTCTTAAAGCAGAAGTTATTAAACATAAATCTTCTGATGGAAATGCTGATCTTTTCTTAAAAGCATTGAAGTACTTAATAAAGATTCGATTAATTGGTGAGAAAAGTTATGTTGAATTAGCGAAAGATAATGATGAATGTGAAAAAGTTTTGAAAAAAATTAATGAGTTGGGAGATACTAAATACTCATCTTTAGATGAATATTATAATGCGTTTAAAAGTAATTTGCTAGATCATAGAGATGCGATTTATCAGGAACCTAAAAAAGTATTGAACCTCCTGGCAGCGCCAGATGTTAATTTGGATTATAAGTCTGAAAAAACATGTGAAAAGTTCTCATCTAATTATGAATATAGTTTTGATGGATATAATTGGATGACTGGGGAGGATAGACAAATTTCATTGAACCCAGGAATTGTTGGAAAGCATTTATGGGTGCGAGTGAAGGCATCAAAAAATAATCTGGCAGGGAATATCAAAAAATTATATATTCCATCAAGACCTTTGATTGGAAATGAGATAACTGTTAAATATAAAGGTGGTTCTTACTATATTGATGGATTGCCATCTGCGGCATCTTATCAATTGACAAATGCAAAAGTGGAACAATTACAGAATGCGTCAATGATTGAGCCAAAAAATGGATCAGCAAAAATAAGTGGTGCAAATGGTTATCATAACTACATGGCATTGACTCTTAATGCTACGAATTCTGCGTTCCAATCTCAAATTTTAAATGTTAAAATAGAGAAGGCTAAGGTATTGACGATTGTAAACGATCAAAACAAGGGGGATGTTTCAGGCGCAGGTGAATATTTTAAAGACGAGGAAGCTTCTATAAAGGCAGTTCCGAAACTAGGATATGAATTTACCGGTTGGTATTCAGGCGATAGGCTTCTTTCTGCCAATCCTCAATATTCATTTAAGATTGACAATGACTGTACAATAGAGGCTAAATATCAGATATCTAAAAAGAATAGAGCAGTAAAAATTAAGGATGGAAGTAGTGTAACCATTAATGGAAGCAATGTTTTGACTCATGGAGAAAAGATATCCTCTTTGTCATTAGGAAAAGCTATTTTTGTAGATAAGGCTACCAATCAGGAAGTCCCAGGTAAGTTACAATGGGAGAACCCAAATGACATCCCAACAGTTGGAACCACCGCTGCGACATGGGTTTTCATACCTGAAGATCAAGATACTTATTTAAAAGTGACAGGTAGCGTGGAGATTGTTGTAAAAAAGGTAGTCCAAACTAGTTTGAAAGATCCAGATTCCACTTCAAATGAAGACAACAAATCAAGAAATACAGATACTGCTTTTAATCAAGACAACAAGTCAAGAGATAAAGACACAGTTGTGAGAATTTCTAAAGTTACAATATCTGGTGTTTCTAATAAAATCGCGGCAGGGAAAAAAATAAAGTTAACAATCAATGTATATCCATCTGATGCGAGCAACAAGTCAGTTTCATGGAAATCCAGCAATACAAAAGTTGCGACAGTGGACTCTAATGGTATCGTTACCATGAAGAAAAATTCCGGTGGGAAATCTGTGGTGATTACAGCAATTGCAAAAGATGGATCAGGGGTAAAAGCAACTTATAAGATTAATTCCATGAAGGGTGTGGTGAAGAAGGTATCCATTTCCGGCGGTAAGAGCGTAAAGGCTGGAAAAAGCTTAAAATTGAAAGCAAAAGTGAAGGCAAGCAAGAAAGCAAACACAAAAATCAAATGGATAAGCAGCAACACCAAATACGCAAAAGTGAATAATTCAGGAAAAGTGACAACATATAAAGCAGGAAAAGGGAAAAAAGTAAAGATAACAGCTATGGCAACGGATGGAAGTGGTAAGAAAAAATCAGTAGTGATCAAACTAAAATAGAAGATTATTGATGGAATTCGGATATGGAGAAGTTATTGGCTACAAGTTCTTGATCATGG
The DNA here is from genome assembly GCA_910583765.1 of uncultured Eubacteriales bacterium. Classification (GTDB taxonomy): domain Bacteria; phylum Bacillota; class Clostridia; order Peptostreptococcales; family Anaerovoracaceae; genus Hominibacterium. The sequence goes on from CAJTYS010000007.1 coordinate 73,321, forward strand.
TATTTGGAGGTGTCAAAGCATTATGAATAAAATAGAATATGAAAACCTGATTGCTTTCCACCCCGGATACTATGTGAAAGAAATCCTTGAAGAGCTGGAAATGACGCAGGAAGAATTTGCAGTTCGGTCAGGTGTTACTGGGAAAACATTGAGCCAATTGATAAATGGAAAGATAAACTTGTCGAAGGATGTGGCCTTAAAACTTTCCGTTATGTTGGGAACGAGTGTTGATGTATGGCTGAATTTGCAGCAAACATATATTGAAGAATGCTTGAAAATCAAAGAAAGAAAACAGTTAGCGGAATTTCTTTTGGTTTGTTGCTCAGCTTAAAAACGCAGGGGGAAAATCAAAATGAAAAAGAAAATTCCAATCGGATATGAAGATTTCCGTGAGATCATGGAAAGTGGTCTTTATTATGTGGACAAAACCCAAATGATCAAGGAATTGCTGGATTCCAGGGCAAAGGTAAACCTATTCACCCGCCCCAGGAGATTTGGGAAAACCCTGAATCTGAGCATGATCAGGCGCTTTTTTGAAGCGGAAATGGATAAGGAAGGCAATCTCATCGACAACAGCCATCTTTTTGATGGGCTCAAAATTTCCACCTGCGGTGAAGCATACTTGGCGCATCAGCAGCAATATCCAGTTATTAGCCTGACGTTGAAATCAGCGAAGCAGCCGGATTATGACCTGGCCCATGCGATGCTGAAACAAGAGATTGCTTCGGAATATTCCAGGCATGTTTATTTATTAGATAGCGACAAACTGACAGAAAAAGAAAAGGGACGATATCAAGGAATTTTAAATTTAGCCGATGATCCTGCTCTTTACGTGAACGCATTGGAATTTTTATCCCAATGCCTTGCGCTGTATCACGGTAAAAAAGCCATCATTCTCATTGATGAATACGATGTGCCGCTGGAAAACGCCTGGTTCGCGGGATTTTATGAAGAGATGATCTCCTTCATACGCTCTCTGTTCGAGTCAGCGCTGAAAACCAATCCGTTTCTTGAATTCGCTGTGATCACTGGCTGTCTTCGCATCAGCCGTGAGAGCATATTCACGGGATTAAACAACCTAAAAATTTACTCCATCCTCAGCCCTGCCCATGGGAGCAGCTTTGGCTTTACGGAAAAAGAAGTCCAGGACATGCTGCATTACTATGGACTGGAAGATAAATATGAAGATGTGCGCCATTGGTATGATGGATACATCTTTGGAAAACAGGAAATTTACAACCCATGGAGCATCCTCAACTATGTGGACGATCTTCTAGTGGATCGGGAGGCTTTCGCCAGACCTTACTGGTCCAACACTTCCTCCAACAGCATTGTGCGGGACCTGGTGGAAAATGCGGGATTGGACACCAAGGGGGAAATTGAGAGCCTCATCGCAGGCGGCTTCATTGAAAAACCAGTGCGTGAAGAAGTCACCTATGGGGATGTCCATAGTTCCATGGACAATCTTTGGAATTTCCTCTACTTCACCGGCTATCTGAAACAGACGGGAAAATGCCAAGTGGGAGAGTCGATCTATCTGAAACTGGAGATCCCAAATGCGGAAATCCGCTCTATTTACGAAAACACGATTTTGGCCTGGTTTGACCAAAGGATAAAAAAATCCGACTTATCACCTCTGTTTCAGGCCATGGAAACAGGTGACTGCGACAATATGGCCGCACTGCTGACAGAACAGCTGCTGGAAACCATCAGTTTTTACGATTACGCGGAACATTATTATCATGGCTTTCTCACAGGCCTGCTGAAATCCTGGGGAACATACAGGGTGCTTTCTAATCGGGAAAGCGGGACAGGGAGGCCGGACATTTTGCTGAAAACGCCTTACATCCGAAAGGGAAGAGCCATGATCCTGGAACTGAAAGTAGCGGACTCCTATCAAAACATGGAATCCTGCTGCGAATCCGCGCTCCGGCAGATCGAAGAACGGGATTATGAAGCAGCGCTGCGGGAAGAAGGCTACCAGGACATTGTGAAATACGGCATTTGTTTTTATAGGAAAGAATGCCTGATTATGCTCTGACAATAAAATAAGTAGGACATCATATCTGACAAAAAACCTCATCCACGGTGAAAGAAGCCATGGATGAGGTTTTTTATGTTTGTAAATCAATTTGCGGCCATGGATTTAAAACATATAAAAAATAGAAAAAAGTCCGTCAAAGTATACTTTGGCGAACTTTCCGGACTAACAAAAAATCAATTTTAAACAAGGCGATTTCTTGTCGTTTCTACCTAATATAGTAGTCATTTTTTTGAAATTTGTCAACATCTTTTAAAATTATTTTTAGACAGACAAAGTCCACCAAAGTATACCTTTACGAACTCTTTAGAAATATCAAAATCGCAGGTGAGAAGGGCGCATCTAGGCGAAGAGATCCCTTCGCGCATGCGTGAAAAGAAGGGATAAAGAGCATGATGAAAGACGGGGAATTATCAGCAAGGCACATGGAGCTGGGAAACTTTGCGATCCGAATTCATCGCAGAGAACATAAATCCTGGCAAGGGTTTGTCACGCACTTGGAGAAAAACGAGACCGTCCCTTTCCGCTCTGCGCTGGAATTGCTCTTAATCATAAATAACATCCTCAATGAAGAAGAACAAGAGGCAGGAATTTTAAAATAATATCAGGATGGTGATGCAAAACAGATGGACATTTTGTTAATTGGCGGAAGCAGCAAAATGATGGATGCGATGATCGATAAATTCAACAAGAGCGGGCATCGTGTTTTTTTGCTGACAGGAAACAGAGAAAACAGGGCATCTTACAAGCGGGTGTTTGAAAAATACAACTTTTCCTATGACGATGACAGCGTTCAGGAAATCATCAAAAGCATAAAACCGGACGCGACGATTTTTATGGGAGCCTGGGACACAAATTTCAACTGGAGCGCGGATCGGCAGGAATCCGTGCGTTATGCGGCGGGGCTCACAAATATCTTGGCTGCGTGTTCCCTGATAGAAAAAGGACGCTTCATCTATTTTTCTTCACAAGAGACATATGGAAATTCTTATGCTGAAAATGTTTCTGAACAGGAAGCCATGTCACCAAAAGGCACAAAAGCTCTAGCCGTGGCACAGGGCGAGACCATATGCGGAAATTATAAAAAAATACAGGGATTGGAAACGCTGATCCTGCGTTTTGATCGAATTTATGGGATCCTTGACCGAGGCAGGCAGCAAAACGATCCGTGTTTCAAAATGTGCCTGGAAGCCTTAAAACACAGTAAGATTTCGGCTAACAGCAACAACAGCTTTTCCATGATTTATCTCAGCGACGCAGTGGAACTGGCGTACAAAGCAATCGTACATAAAAATTGGCACCAATCCCTTTATCATGTTTCCTCCATGGAGGAAATCAATGAAACGCAGCTAGCACATATGATCAGCGAGAAAATGGGTTCAGGTGTCGCGGTGGAAGATGTTTCCGCGGGCGGCCGCCACAGGCTGATCCTAGATGGCAGAAGGTTTGAAAAGGAATACCAGCAGAAAATATTCACCCACTATGAGGAAGGCACGGAACAAGTGGTCCGTTTCATGAAGCGGCACAGCGGTTCCTTCATGAAAGCCCAGGACACAGGGGCAGGATGGGGAGGAAAGCTGAAAAAAAACTTAAAAAGCATCTTTGGAAGCCTGCTCCCGTTTGTGGAAAATCTGATCTGCTTCATTCCCTTTTTTATGCTCAACAACAGAGCCGTAGGCAGTGAATACTTTGATCGTATTGACTTTTATCTGCTGTACGTGCTTCTCTTTGCCATTGTCCATGGACAGCAGCAAGCTATTTTTTCAGGGCTGCTGGCAGTGGCGGGTTATTCCTTCCGGCAGATGTACGAGCGGACTGGATTTGATGTGCTGATGGATCATAACACTTATGTGTGGATGGCGCAGCTGTTCATTCTGGGAATGGTCGTGGGATACATGAAAGATCAGCTGCAGCACATTCGGAACGAAGACGAAGAGGAAATCCAGTATTTGAAAGGAAAATTGGAGGATATTTCGGATATCAATGACAGCAACGTGCGCATGAAACAAAGCTTTGAAACACAAATCGTGAATCAAAAGGACAGTTTAGGAAAGATTTACGATATCACATCAAAGCTGGATGGCTATGGGCCGGAAGAAATCCTCTTTTATGCTGCTCCAGTGCTGTCAGAGCTGATGGACAGCAGAGATGTGGCCATTTATGTGGTGGCCAACAGAGACTATGCGCGTCTTTTTTCCGCCACATCCGCAGCAGCGCGTAAGCTGGGAAATTCCATTGCTTACACGGCCATGGAAAGCATGTTCGCGGAAATCAAAGAGCGTCGGGTCTATATCAATAAGGACATGGAAGAAAAAATGCCGCTCATGGCCAGTGCGGTATACGCGCAGGAAGACATGCAGCTGATTTTGATGATTTGGGATCTCCCATGGCAGCGCATGACTCTGGCAGAAGCGAACCGATTGACAATCGTAGGGCATTTGATACAAAACGCAGTGCTGCGGGCCAATCGCTATTTGGAAACTTTGAAAGAGCAGCGATATATGAAGGGCACCAATATGCTGGCGCAGGAAGCTTTCACAGTCCTGGCAAAAGCGTTTTTCCAAGCAAGAGACAAAGGCTTGACAGAATGCGCGCTGCTGGAAATCGAAACAAAGGAAGCAGGCCTGGAACGCGCGGCCGCCGTACTGGGACGCAGCATGCGGCAGAGCGACTATATGGGCGTGATGAAAGGCGGCAAACTCTGCGTGCTGCTCTCCAATACGGATGAGAAAAACGCCGGCCGAGTCATAGAACGCTTTAAAAACGCCGGCTATGAAAGCCATCCCAGAAAGGGGATAGACCCATGAACCTGACAAGAGACGAATGGATTTTTCTGATCGTGCTGGTTGTGAACGCCCTCATAGCGATTCTCTATCTTTTGTGGAACACAGTGATCATAGTATCAGCAAAATCCGCCAAATCAAGGAAAAAAGAAGAGCCGCTTCATGACAATAGAAGGACATATCTGATTCGATTTCTGATCATGCTCATGTGTCCGGTGATAGGCCCTCTGTTTTTCCTGCTTTCCCATGTGCTGTACCTGACATTGTTCTGGTCACAAGTGGACCTGGATGACGTGGTGTTCAGCAAAGAGAGAGTCAGGATACAGCTAAAAGCAGATGAAGAGCGGGAACGCAACATGGTTCCCCTAGAAGAAGCGATTTCTGTCAATGACAATAAAGATCTGCGGTTAGTGATGATGAACATGCTGAAAGGGGATATCCAAAATTCCTTGTCTTCGATTGCCATGGCGCTGAACGTGGAAGATTCGGAGTCCTCACATTACGCTTCCTCTGTGCTCAGCGATGAACTAAATGACTTTCGGATGAGAACGCAAAAAATGTACATGGAAACACAATCAAAGGAAAACCTGGATCAAGCAGGCATGTTGATGGATTACATGAATCAGGTGCTAAAACAAAGAGTTTTTTCCCACATGGAACAAAAGCGATTCACCCATATGCTGGCGGAAATCGCAGAACGGCTATATGAAAATGATCCTGGAAAAATAACAGCATATCAGTATGAAGGCGTGATTCTCCGTCTTTTGGAAATTGAAGATCATGAAAGCTCGGAAATCTGGTGCATGCGGCTCACAGAGCAATATCCAGATCAGCTGCCTGCTTATACCTGCAGGCTAAAACTATATTTCCGCACAAAACGAAAAAAAGAATTTTTTGAAACATTCCACGCTTTGAAACAGTCAGATGTTGTGATCGACAATGAAACGCTGGAATTGATCCGACTTTTTAGCTAAAGAGGAGGCGCAAATGGTATCGCGACGGAATTATTTTGTGATCGCAGTGATCATGGTGATCATATTCTTTTTGTTCCAGTTCTCAGGGTTTGCTCTAGAGGCCTGGAATGATTATAAAGACAACCCTTACGCGGCGCGCACAGAAAGGCTTTTGGAAAAAAAGGACGCTTATGGGACAGCCACAAACGAGCAGCGCGGGGAAAAGGAAACCATTCTTTACATCGGAAATCAGGAAAGCGCCACAGGCAAAAACGCGCGGGTTTGGGCCAATTACACAAAGCGGGATTTTGAAGCGAGCCCATCTTTAAAAAAACAGAAAAAAGAGATGCCCAAAATCGTAGTGATCGACCCTGATGCCTTGAATTGGGAAAACGAAAAAGACATGAGCCGTTTGGAACAATATGTCCAGTCTGGAACAAACCTGATTTTTTGCGGACTTCCCCCTATTTCTGCGCTGGGAAACAATCAAAGGCTGAGAACGCTTTTGGGAATCCAAGATATCTGGCAGAGAGAAACCACTGTGTCAGGCATCCAATTGTATGAAGGATTTCTGCTGGGCGGAGAAATCATTTACAAAGCAAAAGACAAAAAAGAGAGCAAGCGAAAACAAGACATGGAACTGACATTTCCGTGGTATCGCCTGGCGTCTGGAACCAAGGCATACATGAGAGGCATACCAAAGGAAGAATCAGTAAAGATCGAAAATTATCCACCGATCATTTGGAAAAAAAGCTTTGGCACAGCATCGGTCTTTGCCGTGAACGGCAGCTATATGGAGGATGTGACAGGGCTGGGGCTCTTGTCCGCGATGGCGGCAGAGACAGGGGAGCACGAAATCTATCCCATTGTCAACGCCCAGAACATGGTAGTGGCCAATTATCCTGGCATGGCAGCGGAAAATGAAAAAGAAATCAACCGGCGTTATAGCCAGCCCATGGATCATGTGTTCCGAAACATCATATGGCCTAATATCATAGCTGTCTACCAGCAGAACAAATTGGGGCTTTCCTGCATGATAGCTCCTCAGTTTGATTACGCTGACAACAACCTTCCCCAGCAGTCGGAACTGATTTATTACATGAAGCTGCTGAACCAGCAGGACGCTGAGGCAGGATTGTCAGGAACATGCGTCTCCAGCACTGCCATAGAAGAAAAGCTGGAAGCAGACAGAATCTTCATGGAAAAAAGCCTGGACCAGTATCGATTCACTTCATTTTATGCGGGAAAAATGTCTCAAAGCCGGACTGAAAGCGCTTTGCGGGAAAAAATACTGGAAAAAGCCAGGACCGTTGTTCAGGACTATGACGGAGACAACGAAATACTGGGCTATATGTCGGACACAGTGACAAAACAAACAACCCTGGCCGATGGGCTGCGCTATACATATGGTCAAGATTTTCGTACTAGGAGCATTGAAACAGCCCTGGGTTACAGCAGCGTCTTGGTAGATGTGGCGCGGGCCGCTTATCCCCAGGACAAGAGCCTGGATACTTGGAAGGACATAGCGAAATATTTGGGCGCTGACATTGATGATTCCTGGAAAAATTTCCAAATTTTTTCTGGCACCACTGTATCGGAATGCGATGAACGAATCCGAAATTTCTTGGCCCTGGATTACACGAAGAAACAAAACAGCGAGACCATTTCCCTGGAAATCAAGAAACAAGAAGGGCCAGTGTGGTTTCTATTGAGATCGAACAAAAAGCCCGCGGACGACATCCAGGGAGGTTCTTGGAAAAAAATAGAGGACGGCGCGTATCTGATCGAAGCCACGGATGAAAACGTGATCATCAACATGGAGCCCGCAAAGACCAATGATTATCTGTACCAGTAAAGGAAAAGGAACGATAAAATGAGAATCTGTATAATCGCGGAAGGATGCTACCCTTATGTGGTAGGCGGCGTGTCCAGTTGGGTACACAGCATGATACGCTCTTTTCCAGAGCAGGAGTTCGTGATTCTGGCCATTGTAGCGAATCGCTCTCTGCGGGGAAAATACGTGTATGAATTACCAGAAAATGTGACAGAAGTGCATGAATTATATCTGGACGATTCTGATTGGGGAAAGAAAAAGCGGCACAAAAAGAGGATGAACAAAAAGGAATACCATGCTCTCCGAAGCTTGCTTTTGAATCAGCGGATTCAGTGGGAATCGCTATTTGATTTATTCCAAAAACGGGAATTCTCCATTAGCGATCTGTTGATGGGAGAGGATTTTCTCAACGCTGTGGCTGAATACTACAAACTCAACTACAGCCAGATCGTGTTTTCTGATTTTCTCTGGACCATGCGCTCCATTTATTTGCCTTTGTTTTTCACCTTGAAAATGAAAGTGCCAAAGGCAGACCTGTATCACTGTGTGGCTACCGGCTATGCGGGAGTGCTGGGAAGCATGGCAAAGCACATTCACGGCGGCCGGCTGCTGATCTCCGAGCACGGCATCTATACGAGAGAGCGGGAAGAAGAGCTGCTGAAATCCAAATGGATACAGGGGATTTACAAAAATATATGGATGGAACAGTTCCGAAAAATGTCTCAAATGGCTTATGACAGGGCTGATCTGGTGACTAGTCTGTACGAACATGCCAGAGAATTGCAGCTGGAGATCGGATGTCCGGCGGAAAAAACAAAGATCATACCGAATGGCGTTTTAGTAGAGCAGTTTCAATCACTTCCAGGAAAACAAGAGGAAGATCAGGAACACATTAACATTGGAGCGGTTCTCAGAGTTTCTCCCATCAAAGATGTAAAGACCCTGCTCCAGGCCTTTGACTTCGCAAAGAAGAGAGAGCCCGCGCTAAAGCTATGGATCATGGGTTCTTGGGAAGAAGAACAAGAATACGCACAGGAGTGTTTTGATTTGGCAGAGGCCATGGAGCTTTCTGATGTGGTTTTCACTGGAAAGATCAATGTTCGAGAATATCTGGGAAGGATGGACATGACCATTCTTTCCAGTATCAGTGAAGGTCAGCCCTTAGTGATACTAGAAAGCTTTGCTGCGGGAAAACCTGTGATTGCCACTGATGTGGGAAACTGCAGCGGATTGATTTTGGGAGAACGGGACGATTACGGCGACGCGGGGATTGTCACGCACATCATGAATGTGGAGGAAATGGCGCACGCTATGGTCAAACTAGCCCATGACCCGACTTTGCGCGGGCAGATGGGCGAAGTGGGCCGCCGGAGGGCCGCGTCTGGTTATCGCCTGGAATTCATGAAAGACGCTTACCGAAAGCTATATGCGGCTTTCGCGAAAAGCATGGGATTGGCTTGGACCGAGAAAAGAGCATGAACAGCAAAAACAAAGAGAAATAAAGAAAGTCACTAGAAAGGAACGAATAAATGGCAGGAGTTGGAATTCGGTTAAACCGCATATTTGAAAAGAAGTCCATCGCAGCGGATTTTGTTGGATTCGCCTACAGCATGGCGATCACAGTCACGCCGATGTTCGTGGTCATTGGGAACATTCTGCTGATGGGTCACTTCCTTGACTTTGATGAAGTGCCTTATTTAGAGAGAGAATTGTTTTCCTGCACTGTGCTTTATACGTTTATTTTCTCTCTGCTCACCGCGTCGCCTTTCAACGCGGTTTTGTCCAAATACATGCAGGATGCCATTTATGAGGAGCGTTATCAGGATATTTTGCCCTGCTATTACCTGGGATTGATCATGAACCTTGGCCTTAGCTGCCTGCTGGGTGCGCCTTTTTGCCTATGGGAGCATTTTGTGGGAGGCGTGAGCGTGTTTTATGTGTTCACAGGATTTTGTGGCTATGTTTCCTTGGTGCTTGTTTTTTATTCCATGATTTATCTGTCCATATGTAAGGATTATCAGAAAATCTCCTTGTTTTTCTTGTTGGGAATGGCAGTGGCCTTTGTCCTTTCCCTGATTTTGAAATTCCTGTGCGGCTGGGATGTGAAGAGCAGCATGCTCTTTGCCCTGATGATCGGGTTCTTCTTGACAGCGATTTTAGAATTCGCCACGGTAAAACGGTATTTCAAGAGCAACAGCAATCGATACAAGCCGGTTTTGGGATATTTTAAAACTTGGTGGCAGCTGGTGGTGACTAACTTTTGCTATATTTTAGGCTTGTATATCCATAACTTCGTCTTCTGGACCACGGACATGAGGATGGAGCTGGTGGACAGCTTTGTCTGCAATCAGCCTTATGACATGGCAACGTGCTTGGCCATGTTCACTAACATATCGGCCACTGTTATTTTCATTGCCCGAGTGGAAATGCATTTCCACGAAAAATATAAATCCTATTCCGAGGCGATCATCGGCGGAAAAGGCGTTGACATTGAAATCACCAAACGGCGCATGTTCCGGCAGCTGACCAGCGAGCTCATGACTTTGGTTCGCATTCAGTTCATCATCTCTGTGGCGGTTTTTCTCATTTGTGTGGTCATGCTGCCGCGTTTTGGCTTCGCGGGGATCACCATGCGTATTTATCCTTGTCTGGCTGTGGGGTATTTCATTTTGTTCCTCATGTATTCCGCTATTCTATTTTTGTACTATTTTAACGATATGGCGGGCTCGGTGATGACTACTGTGATTTTTTGCGCCGTGACGCTGGTGGGGAGCATCTTTGCCACCAATCTTCCAGACATTTGGTACGGGATCGGTCTTGTGCTAGGCGCTTTTGCCGGATGGACCACTGCGTACGCGCGGATCCGCTGGGTGGAAAAACATCTGACTTCCCATATTTTCTGCAGAGGCACGCTTTTAAAACAGCAGCGAACCCCAATGCCTTCGGGAAAAGTATACGACCGGCTCGCAAAACAAAGACAAGCAGAGAAAGGAAGCGCGTGAGAGATGGAATGGACTGACATAGCAAAAGCAGGAATGATCGTTTCCGCGGTGGCGCTGCTGGCCGCCAGTTTCTATCTTCATTCCCTCAGAAAACTTACCATCAATTTCGCGGTGGCCTGGATGCTGTTTAGCCTTGCTCTTCTGGCATGGGGCATCTTTTCCCCTAAGTCTTTCTGGGCAGGAGTCTTTTCTTCGGGGCTGGCCGCGCCGCTTTTATGCCTGGTGATTTTCAGCGTCATCGGAGGATTGGCCTTTAGCCTGATGGTGTCTCAGCTAGCTGCGCGAAATAGAGAATTAGCGATGAGAGTGTCTCTTCTGTTGGAAGAAAACCAACAAATGTCGTCCGTCATAGAGGAGGTCGGAAGAAAATATGAAAAGAGTGCTTCTGGTTATTAACACTTTGGGACGGGCCGGAGCGGAACGGGCCATGATAGAACTGCTGAAAAGGCTGGAGGGAAAAGGATACGAAATTTTCCTTTATGTCCTCATGAATCAGGGAGAATTGCTGGAAGAATTGCCTCCTGCTGTGAAGCTGCTGAATCAAGGATTCAGCAGTCAGCCGATTTTGGAAAAAGGCGGACGGCGCGGGATGGTGAAAACTGTTCTCAAAGCTTTCTTCCGAAACGGGGCTTGGGGCGCCAAGCTATGCCAGTTGATGAGAAATCTCGCTGATATGATAAAACGCCGCAGGATACAGTTAGACAAGCTGTTGTGGCGCGTTCTTTCAGATGGAGCGCCTCGCTTTGAGCAAACCTTTGATTTGGCCGTGGCCTGGCTGGAAGGCGGTTCCGCCTATTATGTGGCGGACTGGGTGAGAGCCAGGAAAAAAGCGGCATTCATTCATATTGACTATGGGAGCGCGGGATATACCAGAAGGATGGATCAGGGCTGCTGGAAACAGTTTGATCGAATTTTCACCGTTTCCAGTGAAGTCCAGGAACATTTCACTGCCTTTTATCCAGAATATAAAGAAAAAACCCTGGTATTTCCCAATTTCATCGACCAGCAGCGGATCTGCCGCATGGCCAAGGAGACGGGGGGCTTTTCAGACCGCTATGATGGAGCGCGGATTCTCACGGTAGGCAGATTGGAATGGCAGAAAGCCTACGACATAGCTATTGAAGCCATGAAACTCTTGAAAACCACTGGATGCGAGGTTCGATGGTATGTCCTTGGAGAAGGCAAGGAGCGAAAAAAACTGGAGAAAAAAATCGCTGAGTTAGGGTTAAACGATGATTTCCTTTTGCTGGGCGCTGTTGAAAATCCATACCCCTATTACAGGCAGGCGGATCTATACGTGCATGCCACCAGATTTGAAGGAAAGAGCATCGCCATTCAGGAAGCCCAGGCTCTGGGATGCCCTATCATTGCTTCGGACTGTAATGGGAACAGAGAACAGGTGGAACATGGCAGGGACGGAATCCTCTGTGAATTGACGCCAGATGCCATTGCCGAAAGCATCAGGGACCTGCTGGGTCAGGAGCAAAAGCGAAAGGCCCTGGGAACAGCGGCAGAGGGCAAGAAGGCGTCTGACAACGCGCAGCTGGAAAAACTGACAGAGCTGATGGAATAAAAGGGCTCCTGGGACACAGGAAGGAAATCGTGATGACAAAAGAACTGCTGATTATCATACCAGCCTATAATGAGGAAAAAAACATTCATAAAGTGCTGGGCCAGCTGGAACAGCCTGAAATCGCCTCAATCGCAGATGTCCTGGTGATCGATGACGCTTCCCAGGATGACACTGGCCGGATTGTCAGCGCGCGGGGCCACCGGCTGGTCAGGCATGTTTTTAATCTGGGATACGGCAGCGCTCTGCAGCTGGGCTATCAATACGCGGAGCGGAAAGGATACCGATACGTGATCCAGATGGACGCGGACGGCCAGCACGACGCCTGGGACATCCCTGTGATCTATGAAAAATTAAAAGAAAAGAACGAACAGGGAGAAAGTCCTGATATTGTCCTGGCTTCCAGGTTCATGGAACAGAGCTCTCACTTTTCCTTTTCTCTGATGAAAAAATTGGCCTGCGTCATGTTTCGGGCTTTGATTTGGCTGACCACAGGCAAACAGATCGCGGATCCTACCACTGGCTATCAAGGGCTGAGCAGGAGCGCTTTCTGCTATTACGCTGGATATGGCCATTTTGACGACAAATATCCGGACGCAAACATGGTGCTCCAGATGATGCTTTTGGGATATTCCATAGCCCAGATTCCAGCGCAGATGCATGCCAGAACAGAGGGAAAGAGCATGCATTCCGGATTAAAGCCTGTCTGGTACATGCTGAGGATGTGTTTCAGTATGTTGTCAATTTTGTTCCGCGTCAAGATATTAAAGCTGGAGCGTGGATCTTGCCATGAAAATAAAGCTCGCGGACAGGAAAAGATTTCACAAAGCTGATGATCAAGAGCAGCTGGGTGAGCATGAAGGGAGGAAAAAACGATAGCATGATTACTCTATATTGGAGCCTGCAATACGCGGCTGTCTTGTGCGGCTATCTGTTTCTGATGTTTGTATGGCCAAAAGTCGTTTTTCATAAATATCTGGCGCAAAAGGGAAAGCGCTATCAATTCAGCTTTTGCGTCACCGTGCAGATTCTTCTCATCAATACGGTCATTCTGGGATTCGGACTGCTGCACATCCTCAATCGCTGGACTGTCATGGCATTTTTTTGCGGAATCTTTCTGCTGGTGCTGCTGCGAAGAGCGAATCTGGGAATGGAAAAAGTAGAAGAGGTCCGGTATCTGGTCACAGGCGTCTATGGCAGAAAGAGGGCTGTGCTAAAAGGACTTTTCCATCTGGGAAGCGGGATCAAGAAACAGACCGCCAGGCTGTGGGCCGGACTGTATCCCCGTTTGGGAGAATACGCAGTTTTGTCAGCGCTCCTTATTTTTGGGATGATTTATTTTTCCTATGGGTCCTTTCAGCATTATTCCTATGGATTCGGGGACATGTATGTCCATCATAGCTGGATTTATGGGCTGATGGAAGGAAAGGTGTTTTCCGATGGCGTTTATCCAGAGGCCATGCATTGCTTTATTTACAGCCTGTATGCCATATTGGGCATTGAGGTTTACAGCAGTTTGCTGTTTGTGGCAGGCATCCATGTGACTGTGCTGCTGCTCTCCTTGTATTGTTTACTGAGAGAAATATTTCACTGGCCCTATGCCCCTTTTTTTGTATTAATGTTGTTTTTGACCTTGGACGCGTCCTGCGTGGATGAAGTGTTTGGCATGTCCCGCCTTCAATGGACCATTCCCCAGGAGTTTGGCCTATATACCCAGTTTCTATGCGCGTTGTATCTGATCCGTTTCTTAAAAAACAGCAAGTATCAGGTGTACAGACGAAAGGGGGTGGTCTTTTATTGGGATGAAAACCTGTTTTTGTTTACGATGGCTCTCGCCGCTTCTGTGGCCATACATTTTTACGTTACCATGATGGCTTTCTTTCTATGCGCCTCTTTCGCCCTCTTCGCCCTGAGGAAAGTGTTTTGCCGCAAGCGGATCAAATCTCTGATGGCTGCGGTTTTATGCGGTGTCATGATCGCGGCTTTGCCTATGGCAGGAGGGCTTGTTTCAGGAATTCCTTTTCAGGGCTCCATTGGCTGGGCGGTCAATGTGATGAATGGCACGGACACTGGTGAAGGAAGGACGCATCTGGCAGAGGATGACACAGGAACCGTGGAAAAAATAAAAGGGATCTATTGGCAGGGATACCATACTTTATACGGTGCGGAACGGGCCAAATGGATCATTGCCTTGACAGGAGCCGCCGCCGCGCTGTGGCTGGTTTATCGTTTGATTTGCGCATTGCTGGCAAGGCGATGGAGGATCCCTGTGAATAAAAGTCGTTTTGACGGATATCCGGGGATGATTTTCGCTTCGTTTCTTTTCATGCTGATTTACGCGGCTCCCTTTATCGGGCTGCCCGAACTGATCGCGGGAGCGCGCCTTTGTTCAACAGAGCAGATGCTGATCTTAGCTGTGATGGTCATGCCTTTGGATATGCTGTTTTCTTTGCTGGCCATACGCTGCCCTGCTGTTTTGCTGCGGTCCGCGTCCGTGATTTGCACGGCGGGCATCTATGCGGCGGCAATTTTCCTGGGTGTTTATCACGGTTATTTGTATAACGAACTGACCCGTTACAACTCTGTGGTAATGACAACGAATTCCATTATACGGGAGCTTCCTCAAAACACTTACACCGTCGTCTCGCCCACAGATGAGCTGTATCCGCTGATCAGGCACGGGTGGCACGAGGAATTGTCGTCCTTTGTTGAGAAAAGCCAGGGGATGAATTATACCCTTCCAACGGAAAAAGTGTTCCTCTATATTGAAAAAAGGCCTATCCGCTATGCGCAATTTCACTTTCCCAAGGGGCCATGGTGGTTGGGGGCAGAGAAATATCCACAGTTCTATTCTCCGCAGGTGAGCAGTCAATGTCCCAACATACATGCTTCCGAAATTTCCGCAGAAGCCGCGGGCAGAGAGTTGGAAGCTGACAACGGATGGCATCTCTATACGAACGCGGATAACCGTATGATCTTAGAATCAAAGGCATACCAATGGTGCCAGCATTTTTCAGAGATCTATCCTTTTGAACTGAACATTTACTACGAGGATGAGGATTTTGTCTGCTATTACTTTGAGCAGGAGCCGAATTCTCCGTATGATCTGGCAATCAAATGAGAAACAGAAAAAACAGGAGCCCAAGGGCGAACTTGGGCCGAGCAGCGGTTTTACTGGCACTTGCTGCCTGCCTGCTGCTTTTGAACGGATGTGAAAAACAAGTGAAAATAAAGATGTTTGAATTTCAGGAATCTTCCAGAGAGCTCAATAATCCAAACCGTGGATTTTACTATATTCGTGGTTTTTGGATCACAGACGAGAAAGAGGACTATGAAAAACTGGTGGCAGAAAAATTCGCGGGTGACACGGACACGGCTCTGACTTTGGTGCAGATCAATCTGCAAAATTATCGGGACAGCGCGATCACTGACAAGGGGCTTGCCAATATTGAAAGCCTTTTGTCTGCTCTGGAGGCAGTTGACAAGCAGCTGATTCTCCGGTTTTTGTACGATTGGGACGGCAGGAACATGGAAAAGGAGCCCCAAGGCCTCAACATCGTCTTAACACATGTCAAACAGTTGAAGCCCCTGCTGCACAGGCACAGCAGACAATTTTTCACCCTCCAGGGGCTGTTGATCGGCAATTGGGGGGAAATGAACGGGACTAAATTTCAGTCTGCCGATCAACTGCGGCAGCTGGCCGCGGCCCTATTGGAGGCAACGGATGACGCCACGTTTTTATCTGTCCGCACGCCTGCTCAGTGGCGGATTGTCACAGCAGCTTCAGACGGGCAGGCGGCACAGGAGCCGGAGACAAAAGCCGCGGCCCGCTTTGGCCTTTTTAACGATGGCATTCTGGGAAATGAAAGCGACTATGGGACTTATGGGGCAGAAGGCGCAGGAGAGCAGAGGATGTACGATTCCAGCTGGGGAAGACAAGAAGAACTGGATTTTCAGGAAAACATATGCCGCAAAACGCCTAATGGAGGAGAAGTGATCAATGATAATCAACTGAATGACCTGGCTAATGCCAGAGACGCTTTTTCTGCCATGCATATCACTTACCTCAACAGGGATTATGACCAAAAGGTCTTAGAAAAATGGAGAAAGAAAACCATTACACAAGATGGCTGCTTTGATGGGATGGACGGATTGGCCTATATGGAACGGCATCTCGGTTACAGGCTGCTGATCACAGATGCCAGGCTGAGGCATGTGTTTAGGAAGAACGCGCTGTCAGTGGATGTTACTTTAAAAAATGTGGGATTCGCGCCCCTTTATAGAGAGGCAAAGGCAGAGCTGATTTTGTACAGCGAAGAAAAAGACCAGGCGCTGACTTACGAAATGCCTGGGGATCCGCGGCAGCTGCCTGGTGGGAATCGGAGCGAAGAGACGCTGACCCTTCATCAGCGCATTGATTTGGACGGTCTTTCCAGAACTGAATACAAGGTTTATGTTTCCCTGACAGACCAGTGGACGGGAAAGCAGATCTTTTTGGCAAACCAGCAGGACGCGGGCCAATACGGATATGAAATCGGCGCAGTCAAAGTGAAGTGATGGCCTTAACCATGATGGACCGGAGAAAGGAGTGATGATCATGAACATTCTAGTGACCGGCGGCGCGGGGTACATTGGCGCTCATACGGTAGTCGAACTGCAAAACGCGGGACATGAAGTCGTAGTGATCGACAATCTGAGCAACTCCAGTGAAAACATGCTGCGGCAGGTTTCTAAAATCACAGGAAAAAAAGTGACGTTCCATAAGGTGGATATCAGGGACAGCCAGGCGCTGGACGAAATCATGAAGCTATATTGGTTCGATTGCTGCGTTCATTTCGCGGGTTTGAAAGCAGTGGGAGAATCTGTCATGAAACCGCTGGCTTACTATCAGAACAATGTGGCCGGCACCTTGACGCTGCTGGAGGCTCTGAGCCGGCATGGATGCGCGAATCTTATTTTTTCTTCCTCCGCCACAGTTTACGGTCAGCCGAAAGAGCTGCCCATCACAGAAGCCTGCCCTACCGGTGGAATCACCAATCCCTATGGCTGGACAAAATGCATGATCGAACAGATCCTAATGGATTTGTACAGGGCAGAGCCAGCCTGGAACGTGGCGCTGCTCCGATATTTCAACCCTGCTGGCGCGCATGAAAGCGGGCTCATTGGCGAAAGGCCCAGAGGGATTCCCACCAATCTGATGCCTTATATCGCGCGAGTCGCGGCAGGCAGGCTGCCGGAGCTTCAGGTCTTTGGGAACGATTATGACACTGGTGACGGGACAGGAGTGAGGGATTACATTCATGTGGTGGATCTGGCTCTGGGTCATGTGAAAGCGCTGCGCGTCATGGAACAAAAGGGAGGTCTGGCTGTTTACAATTTGGGCAGAGGAGAGGGGTGCTCTGTTTTGGAGATGGTCCATGCCTTTGAGCAGGTCAACGAAGTGGTGGTGCCCTATGTCATAAAAGCCCGCAGGCCCGGAGACGTGGCCGCGTGTTATGCTGACCCTTCCAAAGCAGAGCGGGAACTGGGATGGAAAGCTCGGCTGTCAATCGAAGACATGTGCCGCAGCGCGTGGCAGTGGCAGAAAAATCAGGGGAAAGGAAGCGATTGACAAGTATGAGAGTGCTGATAAAAAACGCGGCCTTTAATATATGCTACACGACCCTGGATTTGTTTCTGCCTCTTGTGATGATCGTGTATGTTGCCAGGATCCTGCTGCCTGACGGGGTAGGGCAGGTTTCTTACGCCCAAAACATCGCTCTTTTTTTCGTGTCTTTCGCGGAACTGGGACTTCCTGTTTATGGGATTCGTGAAATTTCCAGATCGAGGAATCAGCGGGATTTGAACCAGGTGTTTTCAGAGCTGTTTTTCATCAACTTTGTATCCACCACCTGTTCATTGGCAGCTTACCTCATGCTGATCGCCCATGTGACGGACATGCGGGACCAGCTGCCTCTCTTTCTCGCCTGCGGGACCAGCATTTTCTTTGGGTACTTTAACATCGATTGGCTCTACCAGGGCAGAGAAGAATATGTGTACATTGTCAGCCGGAGCATTTTAATCAAATTGATTTCCCTGACATCGGTGTTTCTCTTTGTCCATACCAGCGGGGATTACGTCAAATACGCGCTGATCATCAGTCTATCCGGAGGGTGCAACCATATTCTCAACGTGCTGCACGTCCGCAAGTTCGCGAGTCCTGTTTTGAAAGGCTTGTCGCCCAAGCGTCATGTGAAGCCCCTGCTGATCCTGGCAGTGGGAACGCTGCTGCCCAATATTTACGGCAGAATCGATATCGCTATGCTGGGAATGATGTCCACAAAAGCGGCCACAGGCTATTACAGCTACGCAAACACCGCTATTTTTATGATCACGACTGTTTGCACCTCCATTTCCACAGTCTTTTTTCCAAGGCTGTGTTACTACTATGAAAAAGATCGGGAAGAATTCGACAAATTGCTGCAATTGGGGATGCGGGTTTTGATGTTTATTTCCATTCCAGCCTGCGTGGGAATCTTTCTGTTGATCCCTAAGGTGGTCATGATCCTTTTTGGTAGCGAGTTCCTGCCCATGGTGAAAACAGTGAGGATTTTGGCGATTCTCATTATCATGTCCAGCTTTTCCCATTTGATTTGCTATCAGATGCTGTTGATCACAGGCAATGAAAAGGAGCAGATCCCAGCTTATTTCGCGGCGGCAATGGTGAACATAGGACTGAATTATATGTTCATCCCTCTTTGGGAAAATAACGGAGCTGCCGCCGCGTCGGTCATCAGTGAATTGGTGGTAAACGGATACCGGCTCTACAAAGTGCGGTGTTCCAATGCTTTTGACGTTCCATGGAAAGCGTTGTGGCAGGCGCTGGCTGCTGCGGCAGGCATGGGGATCGCAGTGGTTTTCGTCATACGGATCGACATGCCGCTTGTTTCACAGTGCGCCGCGGGCATCGCCGGAGGCTGCCTTGTGTATGGCATTTTAAATCTGCTGATGAAAAATGAATTGACTGAGGCCATGGTTAGGAAGTTTGTGAAAAAAACAGAGAGTCGTAGGTGAACGTTATGGCAAAAATCGATATTCTTGTTCCCGTTTACAATGCACAGCCCTATTTGAAGAAGTGCGTGGACAGTATTTTAAGCCAGACGTTTCAAGATTTTCAGCTGATCTTGATCGATGATGGCTCCACGGATAAAAGCGGAGAAATCTGCGATGAATACGCGGCTGACAACGAAAAGGTCAAGGTGGCGCATCAGGAAAATCAGGGCGTGGCGGCAGCCAGAAACAGAGGAATCAAAGAAAGCACCAGTCAGTATGTGACTTTTGTGGATTCCGATGATTATGTTGACCGCCGGTATTTAGAGACTTTGTATCAGGCTGTCAGGAAACATCACGCCAATCTTGCGGTCAGCTGTCATATAGACATTTCCAACGGGCAAAGACTGACTAAGGCGTGCCGCGAGGAAAGAGAAGAAAATACAAGGATCCTCTCAAGAGAAGACGCTTACCGGTACATGCTCGATGACACCCCTATGTTAATGGCCGCGTGGGGAAAGATGTACGAGAGGAATCTGCTAAGCTCCATCCAGTATCCGCCGGGGGAAATCTATGAGGATATAAAAGTCATTGATCAAATCGTGGAAGCAAGCGACATCATAGCCTACACCTCCTATCGAGGTTATTACCATGTGCAACGAGGGGAAAGCGTCACCGGAAATCTCTTGCTGTGTCATGAGACTCTCTTGGAAAACGAAAGGTATTTGAAGGCTTTCATAGATGAAAACTATCCGGACATCAGCAAAATCGCCAGAGCCCATTATTTGGAACATTGTTTTTCCCTGTTCAATGCCATGCTGACGAATCCCCTTTACCAGCAGGAGCGCAAAGACCTGAAACGTGAAATCATCAAAGAATGGAAATTGCTGATCTTTGGAAAAAACAGCGCTCCTTTAAAACGGATGGGCACCATTTGCCTGATGCTGGGGATCCCTTGGTACAGATTTGTGTGGAAATTATTTAAGACCATGGACAAGCGAAGAGGTCTCTCACAAAGCCATGGCAATTAGTGGCTCCAGGTGAGTCAGGGAGATCGTCTCTGCCAGAGAAAGGAGAAAAAATTGGATAAAGATAAAATTGATATTCTCGTCCCAGTGTACAATGGGCAAAGATATCTGCGGGGCTGCGTGGAAAGCATATTGCGCCAGACGTTTCAAGATTTCCAGCTGATCTTGATCGATGATGGCTCCACAGATGAAAGCGGGCAAATCTGCGATGAATACGCGGACAAAAATCAAAATGTCACAGTCGTGCACAAGAAAAACGGCGGAGTGTCAGATGCCCGCAACAGAGGACTGGAAGAAAGCACAAGCCCGTACATAACTTTTGTGGATTCCGATGACTATATTGACAGTGATTACCTGGAAGTTTTGTATCAGGCCGCCCAGAAACACGATGCTGATTTAGTAATCAGCTGCCACAAAACAGCAGCAGAAGGCAAAGATATGGGCTGCCAAAAAAATGGAGACGGACAAGTAGCAGACAGCCGCCTGATTTCAAAATCCGAGGCCTATGGACAAATGCTGGATGGCAGGCAGATGATAACCTCCGTATGGGGAAAGCTCTATCGCAGAGAACTGCTCGAACCAGTCTGCTATCCGGTGGGCGAGATCTATGAAGATATGAAAGTCATCGGTCAGATCATAGAAAGCAGCCACAGGATCGCATACACGCCTTATGCCGGGTATTACTACGTGCAAAGGCCGGACAGCATCACCCATGAAGCCGGCTCACCAAAGCATATGGCGCTTTTGGAAAACGAGCGTCAGCTCAAGGAATTGATCAAAGACCGGTATCCGCAACTTGAAAAAACAGCGAATCGGCACTATCTTTGGAGCTGTTTCTTTTTGCTCAGCATGATGACAGAATCGCCTCACTGCCAGAAGGAATGCCAGATTTTAAAAGGTGAGATCTTGAAGGAATGGAAATTTTTGCTTTTTGGAAAGCAGATTCCTCTGGTGCAAAGATTGGGAACGGTTTGCCTGGCGCTAGGAGTGCCCTTTTATCGGTTCATATGGAGGCTTTGCCGTCCTTTCCTGAAAAAATAGGATGTCTGAACCAAATGGCTTTAACGCAAGAAATGACAAAGATTTTTGTCAAAATAGAATCAATGATTCACATAAGATTTGGAGAAATAAAACGATGAACATACTAGTAACCGTGGACGATCATTATGTTAGACCGCTGCGAATCATGTTGGCCTCTTTGTTTCAGCATGAAAAGCAGCCCTTGGACATTTATCTGATGCACTCCAATGTTTCCCAGGAAAATCTGGATTTGTTGGCAAGCCACATCAGGCAGCTAGGAGGAGAAAGAGGGAGATTCCGCTCTGTCCCTGTCCAGGATTCCATGTTTCAGGGCGCGCCGATCACGCATTATTTTACAAAGGAAATGTATTATAGAGTTTTGTGCGGCGAATTGCTGCCGAAAACATTGGACCGCGTTTTGTATCTGGATCCTGATATGATCATCCGAAGTTCCATTCAGCATTTTTACGACATGGATTTTTCAGGGAAAACGCTGATAGGAGTCAGTGACATGCCCACATTTGGCGGAGAAGCCTATGGCCGCAAAGAGAAATGCGGATTATCCGCAGAGGATGTTTATGTCAATTCAGGGGTGCTGCTCTTTGACATGAAAAAAATGCGGGACGAATTCGTGCTGAAGGATTTTTTTGATCACATTGAACAAAACCGAGATCAGTTGGAATTTCCAGATCAGGACATGATCAACATATTTTTTAGAGGGAAGATCGGCGTGGTAAGCGAAATGTACAATTATTCTTCTTTTTATAGCTGCATGTCGGACTTTATTTCATGGATTCTAGGGAAAAAAGGAACGATTGATCCAGTGATCGTGCATTATATGGGGCAGCCAAAACCGTGGGAAATCCAGTATATCAGCAAATATTATTTTGAATATCACCGCTATCTTAAAGATTTTCAGAGCAAGAGAGAGCGAGCGTTTTTTCTGCTGAAACCATGTTTTGTGGTCAAAGAATTATGGGAAACAGGATGCAGAGTTTTGAAGAGAGTGGTAAAAAAACCATAGGACTGGAAAAGAGACCTGGCCCATGGCAGCGTGCCGCGGGCGGGGCAGTGGGTCATAATCCAATTTCCATCATCATCCCCTGCCACCGAGTGGTGGGATCCACCGGCAGTCTCACCGGTTATGCGGGAGGGGTGCAGACAAAGATCAAGCTCCTGGAACTGGAAGGCGTGGACACTTCCCAATTTTTTATTCCGAAAAAAGGAACAGCGCTGTAGACTAGTTTCCCATCAGAATCAGAGCTTAAAAATGCGCGTTCCATGGGTGCGGTGCTTTGGCTGAAATAAGAGGAAGAGATCAAACGCGCCACACTCATGACCCATGAAAAAATAGGAAAGCCTGCTAAACGCGGCTCACTGGAATTTGCAGCTTGTAAGTGAGCAGATGCTGGTTGTTTTCAATATGAGAGATGTGCTGGATGACCTCGCAAAGATAGTCGCCGATCGCCTGATAGCCCTTGTTTTTCATTTCAGAAAAAAGCTGGTGCGCGTAAAGATGTTCCCGAGCGATGTCATCGGCGTACATGGTGATGTACATGCTTTCCGGAAGGATCCTCTGGGAAGCGCGCTGGGGATAATGGTCATCCACAAAGATGAACACTGTCTTGGCGCAGTAATTCTGCTGACTGAAATCTTTCTTTTCGATCAGCGTGCCCGCATTGAAAAAATAAGATAGTGGAAGCTCGTTTTCAATCATGTGAGATTTGAATTTCCGCAGCATGATCTCATATCCAGAGTACCCTTTTTCAAAAAAATCGATATCCGTTTGAAACGTGTCGATCCTGCGTGAGGGCATGTATTCCAGGATCGCTTCGCCCTTTGGTGGCAGGGATTTGAGCCGGTTCAAATTAGAGGTGAACCGCCGGATCATGCGGAGGCTGCCTGTGAGCCTATTGATTTCTTGGTCTAGCTTTTTTTCCTGCTCAGCTAGTATCATATAAAGCTCGCTGGGAGAAGTTTCGTTAAGATGGTGTTTGATTTGTTTCAGGCTCATGCCGCATATCTGCATGGTATGGATGAAATCCAGCTGTTCGCACTGATCGATGTGATAATACCGGTAGCCGCTGGCATCATCCTGATAAGCCGGACGCAGCAGTCCTTTTCTGTCGTAAAGGCGCAGTGTCTGCGTGGAAATATGGTTCAATTCAGCCATTTGTCCGATGGTCAGATAATCTTTGTCCATTATTTGATCACCATTCCTTTCGTTTTTTTGCAGAACGGGCCATGGAAAAAGGCCGCCCGCCTGTTCTTTCGCTGATAGCCCTTTTTATTGCCCCTGCGTTTCTCTCTTTATAGTATAGCATAGGTCATATCAAGAGGAGAGAAATATTAAAAGCTGATGTGCCTATTTTGTATTTAGCAATATCGATACCTTGAAGATTTGATCTTGATATTCAAATTTTGATACTCCATTATATTGTTCAATGATATTAAGGACTGAAGAAATGCCAATTCCTTTACGTCCTTTTTTCTTGGACGAAATAAAGACATTACCAGACCTTAGAATCTCTCCTTCATAGCTGTTTTCAATCATGATAGTCAGAAGAAATTTGGTAGTTGCTGATATTTTTACATGAACGAACTTGTCTTGGGACTTCATTCGCCCGCAGGCTTCAACAGCATTTTCCAAAAGATTGGAAACAATGGCGCACAAGTCCATATCGGGCAGAATCGTTTCTTTTGGGAGCGATATGGACACGCTGAAAGCAGTGCCTGTTTCCTTTGAAAGCTCGTTATAATACCCAATCAGGGAATTTAGCGCAAGATTGTCGCAAAACATGTCTGCTGAGGGGAGAAGGGAGGAGCGGTATTCTTTTATGTATTCGTTTAATTCCTGAATCTTTCCAGTCTTAAGATAGTTATCGATCACTAAAAGATGATGGCGCATATCGTGGCGCTGTCTGCTGGTCTGTTCAATTTGGCGCTGGAGAATTTCCGACTGCTTGTATTGTGAGTCAGATATGGTTTCAGAAATATGCAGCTTTTCGGAAAGATTCGCGTTTTCGCTGATGACAATGACCATACGCATGATCAGGACATAGGTGGCGAATGTGAGAATCACCCAGAGGGGCGGGGTGAAATAGAAAAACTTGTCCGGCATGGAGTCTGGGGAAGAGATATTCTGGGAAAATAAAAGATTATAAAGGAGATTATTGCAGATAGGGATAATCCACACCTGATTCCATATGGAAAAGGAAACCGTATAGTCTAGGGCCGGGCGTAGGAATTTTCGGAAAAGATGGTATATGAGAGGGAAAGTGATAACGGTCAGGACAATTCTAATCACAAAGGAATCAAAGGTGTTTAAGAAGGGAAGGCGGTCTTTTGACAGGAAGAAAAAATACATGGAAAGGAGCGTCACATGTTCAGCATAGCATTTTGCGATAGCAACGATAAAGATGCCATGACCTAAACGGTATCCGGTGACCATGTCGAAGATAACTGCGCCGAGGACAATGGCGGACAGACTAATGGCAAAGTATTTGAGTGGAGATGAGGTGCAGCTCGTATATGCGTTAGAACCATAAAAAGTAATCAAAAGATACGAAAGGATCGCTCCAGTAAGATGCAGGAAAACAGGAGTGCGCAGGCAATTTCTGAATGTAAGGATCAAAAGGGCAATGCAAGGAAAAATAAAGCAAAAAGTATTGATAATATGGGCGACTGTCACAATATCATACCTCCATTTACGTAATCAAAAATATAATTGGCATAAGCCTGAATGATTTCTTTTTTCTGAGATTTGAAAATGGGCAGAAGTTCTCCATTTTTCAGGATAAAATCATTTCCTTTCCAAGTGTCTATATAGTCCATATTGACCATGCAGTTTCGGTAACACCATAAAAACTGTCTGTATGGGGACAGCATCGGGGAAAAATCGCTGAAGGACATGTGGGAGCGAATAACCTTCAACGGGGTATGTACCTGAATATAATGGTTGTGGTAATCCACATACATGATATCGGTAATCAGGATCCGCGTCATCAGATATCCTTCTTTCAGTTCGATGTAATGCGCAAATTTTTTTGCAGTATTTTCAAAACGACTAAGGGCGTCTTCAAGCTGCGCATAAGTGTATGGTTTCAGAAGATAATCCAGAGCATGGAGCCGGAACGCTTTGACCGCGTGCTCTTTGCTAGAAGTTGAAAAGATGATCTGGCACTTAGGATTGCTTTTTTTAAGCTTTTTCGCGATCACCATGCCACCTGAATTTTCCATGAAAATATCAAGAAAAACAAGATCATAGTGTTCTGTGCTTAGTGTGTCCTCAAAGTCCCTTTCATGAGCAAATTGCTTTATTAATACATGGATTTTGTGTTCCGTGCAGTAGCGATGGAGATATTCATATAAAAGTGTAAGATCCTGTGGACAGTCGTCAACGAGCGCGATAATCATAATATCCTCCGTAACATCATAATTAAGGAACTGAAAACCTTTTGGGCCAGTGATTTTCATATTAACATGTGAAAGGATTCAATGGAATTGAAAAATTGGTAACGTTTCGCCTATTACAGTAAAAGACTTGTTTTGCACAGTAATAGAGTGTATAAAAATAGGCGACAGTGACTTGTTCATTTTATACTGTCGTGTGTTATTAACATAGTTTTACTTTCAACAGGCAAAAGGATAGGGTTTCCCTTGCCTGTTGAGAGTGTAGTCAAAGTTGAGAAAGGAAGAGCAAAAACAATGAGAAAAATGTTAAAAGGACTATCAATACTACAAATCATAATTGGTATTTTATGCGCTGCTGTGGGAATTATCACTCTGATCATGGGAAATTTTATGGGCAATCTTGCAAATCTTCCAGCGGAGCAGCAGGCGCTGTCTGCTATTTTAGGACTAGTTTCTGCTGTATTTAATTTTTGCTGCGGATGGTGCGGATTGAAAGGTGAAAAGGGAAATAAAAAAAGTCTGTCTGTGTCAGTAAAGCTTGGGTGGCTTTGTTTGATCGCCGCATTGGTATCAGGGGGACTGGCACTGTTCGGAGATGTAAATATGCAGCGGGTATGCACAGTTGTCGCAAGCAGTGTCGTGCCGGTTCTATTTCTTGTTTCAGCCAAAAGTGTGAGCAAAGATTTGTAAATATGAAGATGTCTTGGTGCACAGGTTCACGATATTTGTTGTACTGGGAGCAAGAGTCCGTTTCGCAGATATGAAAAAAGGAGAAAAAAGAGTGGAAAAAATTATAAAAAACGTGGCTGTAATTATGGGCTGCATTATTTTGGCTTGTTCTTTTCTATTAACAGGATGCCAAAAGGATGCGCCTAAAACAGAGGTGATTGTGGAAAGCGAAGGACAGATAAACGGAGTCCTTGTAAGCTTTGAAGGTAAGACGTTGGTGACCGAAGAAGCCGGAAAAGAGTATAATTTTGACGTTTCAAAGGCAGAAATCAAAACAAAAAACATGAGGGCAGGGGATGAACTTATCATTTATTTTGAAGGGAAATTGGAAGGTACCGATACGTCAGAGATCAAGGTGACAAGTGTAGAAGATCTTGGAAGCAACGACCACCAGACAGAAAAGCAGGCAGTAGGCACACTTGTAAATCTGACGGAGAACACCATTACAATCCGGCAAAATGATGGCACAGAGCTATTGTTTAATGCAAACAACTGCCAGCATGAATTTAAGAATGGGATTCGAGAAGGAAACTGGATTGTTGTAACCTACATAGGTGAAATAAAGGGAACGGACACCAAAAATATAACCGTGATTAAAATTACAGATAATGACCCTAATTTCGTTAAGAAAGAACAGAAAAAGATGAAAATCAAAGCGGTTCATGAAACTGTATACACAACGGCAGGGGTACATATCAGAGAGTCGTATACAACAGATTCCAAAGTTTTAGGCTCTCTTGCAAAGGGTGACTCTGTGCTGCGTACAGGAGTGTGTGAAAATGGGTGGTCACGTATCCAGTATCAATCCAAAGACGCATACCTTTATGGGGAATATCTGACGAAAAAAAAGCCGAAGAAGAACGCATCGGCAGTAAAAACAAATGGAAAGCCACCGGCAACCATGCAGGAGGGGAATCAGCCGCGGCCTGTTCAACAGCCGGTGAAACCCGATAGATCCCAGCAGCAGCCTACCCAACAGCCGGTGAAACCTGATAAACCCCAACAGCAGCCTGCAGAACCCGTACAACAGCAGGAACAAACATTTACAGGGACTGTACTTGATGTAAGTATGAATACATTAACAGTTGCGGTAAAAGGACAGGAGTATACGCTTTATATCGCGGACGCAGAGCATGAGTACGCCAATGGAATCCAGACAGGCAATACTGTCACCGTTACATATGTGGGAAGCCTGGAAGATTCGGAGCACCTTATTGTTATCAAGGTGAAAGACTCAGACCCAAATAAAGCAGCAAAAAATGCCGTATACACAGGAACTATTGTTGACGCTACTATGAATACACTTACGATTAAGACAGAGGATGGCGCAGTTATGACATTCATAAAAGAGGATGCAGTGGATAATCTGGAGGCGATGTCTTATGGTCAGAAAGTTAAGATCACAGCGGATATGACTGCCTCAAAAGCAGAAGAAAATGTTTTTCAAGCAAAACAGATTGATCCTATAGACAGCGAATAAGCAGCTGTTACAAAGTGAGGGAGCTAGGGAGAAGCAAGAATGGAATTCAAGAATGAACTGAAAAATCTGTTAAGAAAAATAAAAAGGCAAGGAAAAGAAAATCTGATAGCAGCAGTAAGCTTGAAAATACTTTTGGTGATTGGCTTTTTTGCGGTATTATGGCTTTTACGGTCTTACACTACAGATTTTTGCCTTCGTACTTTGGAACAGGAAACGAAAGAAGTTCAGGAGAATGTTCATTTACAGATTTCATTCGTACAAAGCCGTTTGGAAGTGCTTGGGAATATCATAGAGAAAGAAGATATCACTTCTGAACGGACAATAGAAATTCTTAAGTCTGACACAGGTATCGATCTGGTATCTCGGCTTGGCATTATCTTTCCGGATGACAGGGTTCTTAATCAGGACGGAACCCTGTCAAAGCCGATAAATGGAATTACCTTTAAAGCACTGAATGAAAAGAGAACTTTTATTACAAACATGGAACCAGATAATTTGGAACCGGATCAATCTGTCCTGTTTGTTAACATTCCGATTAAGAAAGACGGAAAGACGGAAGGAATACTATACGGTGTAATAGAACCACAGACATTGTCAGACTATTTTAAGGTGGATATTTTTGATGGAAATGCAGATGTTTTCATTGTTGATACTCAAAATATGGAATTTATCATGGATACTCTGCATAGGCAGGATAGGTCTGATGCATTTGAAGGGCATAAAATTAAAAAAGGATATAGTGAAGAACAGGTTGTCCAGGATTTCGCAGAGGGCAAGGGTGGAATAACAGCTTATTTTTCAAAAAGCCTTAAGGAATATTTATACACAGCGTATGAGCCGGCTGGGATTAATGACTGGTTTGTTATGCTGACAGTTCCGGAAAATATTGTTTTTCAGGAGGCCGTATATATTGAGAAGGTTTTATTCTGGCTTGGACTTTATGAAGTGGTGGTTCTAGCTGCCTATTTTTTGTGGGATATAAAGCGGACACGGAAAGAGATACAGGCGAAGGAAAAGTTGGCGACTACGGATCTTCTTACGAATTTAAAGAATAGAAATGCGTATGAACAGACATTGGCACGGTATGAAGTAGACATGCCTGCTGGCTTATCTTGTGTTTATGCAGATGTAAATGGACTTCATGAATTAAACAACAGCCAGGGACATGCGGCAGGAGATAAAATGCTGCAGACAGTGGCAAAAGCATTTGTTGAATATTTTGGTCAGGAACATGTCTATCGTATCGGAGGTGACGAATTTCTAATATTTGTGGAGACAAATTTGGATAAAGTATCTGAGAAAGCATTAGGGGCTAAAGAAAAGGTCATGGAGGAGGGCTACCATGTTTCTGTTGGAACGGCATCAGGGAGGAATGCAGCCTCTGTTATAAAGACGGCGGAATTAAGGATGTATGAGGATAAGAAGCAGTACTATATGAGTCAGGGAGACCGGCGTAAAATGAGGTGATATTTTTTAAATATAGAATACTAATGCGAATCAAGGGTTAAAAATTTAAATAAAAGATAGACAAGCAGCGCAAAAGAGTAGAGTATGTGGCAAACAAATCTCATAACGCTCTATTGTGCCGTCTGCGACAATAGTAGCACAATCGAAGAGTAAAAACGATGAGGAAGAGCGAAATATTTTTCAAACAAAACAGATTTGATCCTGTAAACAGCAAATAAGGAACTGTTACAGAATAAATGCTTTAGGGACAAGTAAAGGACGGAGTTTAAGTAATGAAAGGTGAGTGAATGATATATCTTTATACAGACAAGCAAGATTCCGAGGATTGGATTCTGCAAAACGACGGGTATTTTAATCTACATACCAGCAACGAAGATTTTTCAGAAAGAGATAAAGAAATTATTTGGCGGATTGACCATGCAAAATTGACAGAAACTAAGCATCTAGAAACAAAATATGGACTGGGCACGGTACGCAATCTTTCCAGTGGATGCAAGACCATGCTGAATGTGCTGAAGAATCCGGGAAAAGTGGTTAACGCGGATGAGTGCGGAAAAAATGTGCTGGATATGCTGTTCGCGATGGATGACATTCGATTATATATGTCCAGGCCGGAGAAAATACAAATTGGTGATGATACAGAAATCTGTTTTAATGGGAGAGAAATCGCAGTGGGTCTTAAAGGGTATGAGCAATGGTGGTCCAGGGAATACGGGAGGAGAAATTCGGATGATTTATAAGAGCATAGAATTCCAGGCAGGGCCATTTTCCTATTTCCTGACGTTCGCTGACCGGATTACTCTGGTAAGGGGAGACAGCGCTACAGGAAAGACCCATCTTTTTCAAATGCTGGAAGAGTTAAAAATCACAAAAGGGTATCACAAGCTGAAGCTTTTTAATTACAAATCAGAGGAATTTCATGATGATTTGAAAAGATGCAGGGATCGATTCATTGTGATTGATAATGCGGATCTGCTTTTGGACGATAAAGCCAGAAAGTTTATTAATTTTGATTCCAGCAACCAGTATTTGCTTTTTGCAAGAAATTGCGATGGACTGAATTTGTCTGCGGACAGCTTTACGATTTTGGATGAAACAAATTGTGAAGTAACGCTGTTAAAGGAGCTGACAGGTATATACTGTAAGAAATAGTGGGAGCTTGTATTCTTTTTTGAAAAAGGAATCTTGACAGTCGCAATAAACGTTGTATAATAATAGTAACAGAACCCACCACGCCTCTGATTTTCATGCGCAACCTGGTGGGATTTTCTTATTTATGGAGTGTTTCATGTATCAATATCCTAAACAAATATTAACAATAGCACAGCAGGTACAATCATATATTGATGCAGGAATGGTAATTACTTCTCGTGCGGACGTAGAAAAGGCATTAAAGTCAGTTGGGTTTTATCGTTTGCGTGGATACTCTTTCCAATATAGGAAAGCATATTTGAGTGTTTAAAATTAGTTATATTGCATAAAATATTAAGGCAGACCTAACCAAGCATTCCATGCTCAAACCGGTTAGGCTTTCGGCGAAGTGTTACGATAAGCGCTTCGCCATTTTTTGGTATAATATTCTGGAATAATTAAGTCAATTTAGGAGGTGCTTATGAAAATTTCACGATTAATGATAAAAAATTAGCGGAAACCTGAAATGGTCTCAAAATTCCTTGACTTTATACTAAGTATAAGGTCTAATCTTTATATGGAAGTAAATTTTCATGTAATCAATTGTATCATATTGTAACGAGTTATAACGAGGTAAGGAACATGGGAAGTAAAAAAACAATCGGCAGTCTTTGTATTATCGGAACCACCATTTGCTACGGCTTGGTCCCGGCGCTTTCGTTTAAAGCATTTGCCACAGGGGTGGTCACGGAAACGCTGTTGTTCAATAAATTTTTCTTCGCCGCCATACTGATGTGGGCGTATATCTTTCTCAAGAAAATACCGTTTCGCCTGGATCGCCAGGCGTTAAAAGTAATGATCGCTATTGTGATTTCCTACATAGGCATAGCGACCACACTGTATCTTTCGTTTAATTATATCAGTGGGTCACTGGCAACCATCATTTCCTTTACCTTCCCTGCCATGGTTATTACCGTGGAAATGATTTCTGGACGTGAAAAAGTGAGGATCATCAAGATCGCCGCTGTGATCATTTCCATTGCAGGCTTGTGCATGATCGTCTGGTCACCGGGGTTGCAGGTAAAAATCCTGGGAGTGATCTTTGCGCTTTGCTGTGCGGTCTGCTATACGGTCTATACCATCGGCCTCTCATCGGAATCTGTCAAAGATCTTAATTCTCTGGTCACGGCTGGTTACGTGCTCGCCACTTCTGCGGTCTTTAATTTTGGGCGCTGTTTGATCAGCGGCCAGCCTTTATTTGCGGAAAACGGGATCCAGCTGGCGTACCTCATTGTTCTGGCGGTAGTATGCGCCTTTGCGGCTATATTGATGTTCTGCTTTGGCGTGAAGCTGATCGGAGCCAGCAACGCTTCCATCATCAACACCTTTGAGCCTGTGTTCGCCTGCGTGTTTGGCTATTTCCTGGTGGGAGATGCGATCACCGGCAGCATGGTCATAGGTGGACTGATGGTGGTTCTGGCTGTTTTGCTGGCCAATCTGCCAGTGCGAGAAAGGGTGATCGATGGAAGCGGTTCGTGAATTTTAATTAACGCAAAAAATGTCTTGATAATATGGGATAAACAACATATAATGAATAATAAGAAAAGCACCTGATAAAGGGGGTCGGGCATGAGTCGATTTGAAGTAGAATTTTTTGAAAAAATAGATGGGACTTTTCCGGCCGAGGAATTTATCTTAGCGCAAGATAAAAAGATGAAAGCCAAGTTATATCGTATGATTGAACTTTTAGAGGAACGAGGCTATACGTTAAGAGAACCATATTCAAAAATGCTGAATGACGGGATATTTGAATTGCGGGCAAAGCAAGGCAATGATATATCCCGCATATTATATTTTTTCGTAGTTGGCAGCAAGATTATTTTAACAAATGGATTTGTGAAGAAAACTCAAAAAACACCAGAAAGAGAAATTGAACTTGCAAAGAAATATCGATCAGAATATGAAAAAAGAGAGGGGTAATTGGTATGGGTAAGAGTTTTAGAGAATCTTTAAACGAGCAGCTCAGAGATCCTGAATTCAAAAAAGAGTGGGATGCTTTGGATCCTGAATTTCAAGTAATTCGGGCTATGATTGACGCACGTCAGCAAAAGCATATCACACAGAAAGAACTTGCGGATATTACAGGGATTGCTCAGGCTGATATTAGCCGGATGGAAAATGGAAATGCGAACCCTTCTCTGCAAACTTTGAAAAGACTGGCAGCTGGCCTTGGAATGGCAGTGAAAGTAGAATTCGTTCCTATACCGGATGGGAGCGGATCGTGATTAATTAGAGGATGGGGTCACCATCCTCTATAAAATCTATCAAAGTTCACATTCCCAGACTTCCTGGCGCATGTCCTTGGTTTCATCCCATTCGTTATAGGGTTCGCTTTTTGTTTTGCGAAAACCGAATTTTGCGTAAAGATGACGAGCTGGTTTCAGGAGATCGAGGGTGCTGAGGGTCAGGTGGATATAACCTTTTTCTCTGCAAAAATCCATGGCTGTTTTCAGCAGTTTATTTCCCAGCCCCTGCCCCTGCAGGTCCATGTCCACGCCAAACCACCGCAGCTGGGCTTTGTCATGCCCTCTTTTGATCACAGCCATGTCGCCAACGATTTTTCCATGAAGTTCAGCCACCCACATCTGGCTGCCGTCAGGATCGTCATAAAGCTCGGCCATCCCGCCCAGCATTTCTTTTTCATACAAACCATTGAAATGATATTGTTTTTCGTAGAGTTTGTATTGAAAATAGCATACCAAGCTGGGGTCGCCTGGCCGATATGTACGGATGATGATTTCAGCGTTCATTTCTCTATTCCTTTCTGATCATGCTCACGTAATGTTTTTTCGATAAATGCCATTGCTTCGCAAAGTTTACTGCGGGTTTCGCCGTCCATATTCTTTAATTTGTCGAGGATCTGCTTGTCGCCGCTTTTGTCTATTTGCTGGGCCTCCCGCTTTCCTGCTTCTGTCAGCCATAGTTTTTTCAGCCCTTTGCTGCCCAAAATCAGCTCCCTTGTCAGATATCCCTGTTTTTCCAGTTTTGAGAGGATCCTGCTGATATGGCTTTTGTCCATGTTCAGATGTCCGCACAGCTCCGTGGCAGTGATCCCTGGGTAGAGATAGATTTCAAACAATACTCGAGACTCTGTCCAGGAAAAATCCGTTCCCAGATAGCCTTTGTTCATGACATTGAGCCATACGGTATAGTATCGGTTGAATTGCCGTATTTTTTTGATGATATCATCGTGCAAAACATGCGCCTCCTTGGTTTTAGTTGATTTTATCAACTCATAGTATAATGCCAAGAGTTGAAATTGTCAACTTATAATGTGACGATCGTTGATTTCAACGATCAACGTCAATCAACGTCATAGGAAAGCACGGATGGAATTACGCTATCATAGAGAAAATCCGGTATTTTGGGAAAATGTCAAGAAAGAAATCGAAGATGAATTGACAATGCTTCTGAACATTATTATAATATATGTTATATAACAAGAATTATAATTAGGAGAAAACAGAGTGCCTCCAAAAGCAAAGATTACAAAAGATATGGTCATTGACGCTGCCTTTGAGGTTGCCCGCGAAGCAGGGGGAGAAAGCATTAACGCGAGGACTGTCGCGAAGAAATTGAATTGTTCCACGCAGCCTGTCATGTACCATTTTGCGACGATTGAAGAATTGAAAAAAGCTGTCTATAAAAAAGCGGACGGGTATCACACGGAGTATCTGATGAATATAACACAGGACAATGTGCTGTTGAGCATTGGGCTAAATTATATTCGCTTCGCGGTTGAAGAGCCGCGATTGTTTCGTTTGCTTTTTCAATCGGGATTCGCTGCTGAAAATAGTCTGCTCGAAATGGTAAATGCCGAGGAACTCACTCCCGTTATTTCGGCCATGCGGGAAGCCATGAATTTGAATATGGAACAAACAAAAGAAATTTTTATAACCCTTGCTCTGTTTGTCCACGGTTATGCCAGCATCATTGTCAATCACTCGTTGGAATACGATGAAGACCTGATATCCACACACTTGGAACGGGTATACACGGGTTCGATTTTAGCCATGCAGGAGGAAATGAAATGAAAACATTATATAAAAAAAGCCAACTGACCTTTGCCATCGTCTGGATTGTGATTTACTGCGTTCTGCAATCCTTGGCCAATCCATTAAATGAAATGATTGGAACGCCATATTCCGCGAGCGCTATTTTGTGTGCCTTGCAGACTGTGATTCTTTTCATCTTTATTTGGAAAAACGGCCTGTTAAAACAGTATGGGCTTTGCAAATCCTCTATATCTGCCAGTCGTTTTCTTTACTATGTTCCCTTACTCCTTTTAGCCACAAGGAATTTGTGGAACGGAACCGCGTTCCATTTGAACTTATCAGGTACTGTCTGCTACATAGTCTGTATGCTGGGTGTTGGGTTTGTGGAGGAACTCATTTTTCGGGGATTTCTTTTCAAAGCCATTGCAAAAGACAATATAAAAATGGCGATTGTGATTTCAAGTGTCACCTTTGGCTTAGGGCATTTGGTGAATTTGATAAACGGCAGCGGCGCGGGAATAGCAGAAAATCTATTTCAGGTCACAGGAGCGATCGCCATCGGATTTTTGTTCGTGGTCCTGTTTCATCGCGGCGGAAGCCTGCTGCCCTGCATGATTACGCACTCTGCTATTAACATCACAAGTATTTTCGCGAATGAGACAGGATTGACCGTAGAAAAGCGTATGGTTTTTCAGTTGCTGCTGTTTGCCATTACGATTGTTTATGCCTTGATTCTCACAAAGACGCTTCCGAACGATCAGCCAGCAAGCAGGTAAAGACAGAAGAAAATCCATGCTCCAGCATATCTTTTTTATCCCTATCTGAATTAGCCCATCTATGATAAAATAGTAAAGATCCTATTTTCACCTGAAACATACCAATACATCTATTTTGACTGGAGGCACATGGAAAAATTAAAACTTAAAACAAAGATATTATATGGTTTGGGAGGCGTAGGCGATTCCGCCCTTTACAACCTGATGGGCAATTTTGCTCTGTTTTTTCTGACTACCATTGCGGGTATCAATCCGGCTATCGCAGGAACCATAACAGCCATCGGCTCTTTATGCGACACGGTGTGCGGCGCGGTCATCGGCTATGTTTCCGATCACACGAATACTAGATTCGGGAAGAGAAAGCCTTTTGTGTTGGCAGCGTCCATCCCCTTGACAGTGTTCACTGCGCTATTCTTTCTGAACATAAACGCGGGTCAGGGCCTGATGACCTTGTATTATGGGATCGTGCTGATTTTATTCTGGTCCTCTTTTTCCATATTCTTTGTGCCGTATCTGGCCTGGGGCGCGGAGCTTACCAATGTATATGACGAGCGCACTTCTCTTAGAGGATACGTGTACTGCTTCAACACATTGGGCACTGCCATAGGCCTGGTTTTGCCCAACATTATGGTGGAGCTTTTGGAAAAGGGCGGCTGCTCTTTGGAAATCAGCTGGCAGATCACAGGAACCATCTGCGGCGCGTTATCAGGCGGCACCATTTTGATCTGCGCTGTGGGCATCAAGGACAAATTCCAGCTTCAATACGATAAAAGCCAGGCAGAGGCCAGCAAGAGAGGAAAAATAAAAGAAAAGGTCAGTCTCAAGACAAGGTTCCTGGTGATCGCGGACATGCTGCGCAATTACATCCAGATCTTAAAGCTGCGGACCGTGAGATACATATTGGGCGCCAGCGTTTTTTATTTGATCGGCTATACCATATTTTGTTCCGACAGGATGTACTTTTTTACATACAACATGGGGCTTCCCAGGACCACTATCACCATCGTCATGATGGTGCTCACCTTTGCTTCCGTGGCCTTCGTGCCTTTGATTTCTTTGGCTAACAAATGGGCTGACAAGCGGACTTCCTATTTAGTGGGGATGATCGTCTGCTCCGTGGGCATGGCGGCGTACTGCTTCATCGGCGTGTCATCCATGGTGCACATATGTATTTTCGCTGTGCTGTACTGTGTTGGAAACCTGGTGTATTGGCAGCTGATTCCGGCCATGATCTATGATGTGTGTGAAGTGGACCAGCTGATTAACAATAAGGAGCGGGCCGGTCTGGTCATTTCCCTCCAGGCCTTGTCAGAATCCCTGTCCACCGCAGCGGGCCTGCAGATCATGGGGCTGATCTTGAATTTCGCGGGCTTTGACGGCGCCAAGCAGATTCAAACGGAAACCGCCATGCAGTGGACTGGCTATTCTTTTTCTCTGATCCCCGCTGTTTTCATGGCCTTGTCCGCCTTTTGCATCTTTCGGTATCCAGTCACAAAAAAGGTGTACAATCAGGTCTTGGAAGGATTAAAGCAGCGGGCCAAAGGAAAGCCTATTGACATGGATAAATTCAAAAAATTGAAATAGTTGAGATTTTGCTGGTTATCACGTATACTTAAAACAAGAATGCGATCAAAGATCAACGAAAACCAAGATGGATAAGCAAGGAGGAAACATCATGGCGCTACTCAAATGTCCAGAATGCGGTGAACATGTGTCAGAATTCGCAAAGGCCTGTCCGAACTGCGGCTGTCCCATGTCAGATATTTCCCAGGAAAATCACGTAGTTGACAAGAGCTGGGACAAGAAAAAAGAAAAGAGAGCCACTTACACGCAGGCTTATACCCAAGAAGAATTGAATCAGGCTTTGGAAGATGCGAAAGCAGGCAGGAGCAGCAGGCAGCAGCGAAAGCCAGGGCAGAAACGGATCGTCAAAAATTCGGAAAGCATCCTTGCGGGGAGAAATAAAAAAGCAAAGAAAAAGAGCAAAAACAAGAAAAGTCCAAAGCAAAAGCAGCGATCCAAACAGCAAAGTGGCGGCAGCGGGAAAGGGTGGAAAATCGCTCTGATCATCATCGGTGCATTGATCGTCATCGGACTGGGGATTTTCTGCTTTTCCGCTTTGTTTGGCGATGATGACAAGGCAAAGATCACAGATGACCCCGCTGACATGACCCAAAGCACCCAGGATCAGGACTATGATCGTGACTATGAGGACCGATCAACCCAGCAAACCACGAGGGAAACAGAAACGCAATCAAAGAAAGAAACGACTCGGGCCACCAGGCAGACGACAAAACCAACCACCCAGAGACAGACAACAAAAGCTACCACCACCGCGCCGCCAGTGACCCAGCCGCCGACGGAGGCACCGACTGAACCGCCGGAAGATCCTGTGATCCCAGGAGGGGAAGACGCATAGAGAGAATCAACAAAGTCCACCTGTAAAAGAAGACTGGCGAAGCCGACTTTGTTATATTATGAGGGGAAAGAGAAAAGGAGATTGATAAGGAGATCGGGAATGAACTTGAAATCTATGCCAGAAGACGCGAAGCAATACGTGAAGGCTATCATCGAATGCATTGATGATGGGATCTGGATCACAGACGGCAGGGGAGAAGTGGTGGAAGTTAACACCCAGGCCTTGGGATGCCAGAAGCGGGAAGACATCATTGGAAAGACCATGGAGGAGCTGGTGGAAACAGGAGTGTACGACTCGTCCACCACCCTGAAAGTTCTGGAGCAAAAAGAAAAAGTAACGATTTTTCAGCACGAGGAAACGGAACTGCTGGTCACAGGAATCCCATATATGGAAAACGGGGAAATTCAGATGGTAGTATGCTGTGAACGAGAGCTGAAAGAGCTGGATATCATGAAACAGCAATTGAAGGCCAGCGAAGAAAAGCTGAATTTGTATGAAAGTGAGCTGGCGTACCTGCGATCCGTGCTTGCCAAGGAAGTGGACCTGGTGATCGAATCCAAAGAAATGAAAGAAGTGGTGGAGCTGGCGGCGACAGCGGCAAAGTACGATTCCAGGGTCCTGATCGAAGGGGAAACCGGAGTGGGAAAAGAAATCATCGCCAGGATCATCTATCGCAACGGGCTTCGAGACAAATCCCCTTTCATCGCGGTCAACTGCGGCGCCATTCCTGAAACCCTTTTGGAATCTGAATTGTTCGGATATGAAAAAGGCGCTTTCACAGGCGCTGACGAAAAAGGGCGGAAAGGATATTTTGAACTGGCCAACAAAGGCGTTCTGTTCCTGGACGAGATCGGTGACATTTCCCTGAACTTCCAGGCAAAGCTGCTGCGGGCCCTGCAGGAAAACGAGATCATGCGGGTAGGAGGAAAGAAAGCCATACCAGTGGATGTCCAGGTCATAGCCGCCAGCAACAGCGATCTGCGGGAAAAGGTCAGCACAGGAGAATTCCGAGCGGATCTGTTCTACAGGCTGAACATTTTTCCCATTCATGTCCCGCCTCTCAGAGAACGCCGCAGGGATATCGTGCCCTTAGTTTATCAATTCGCCAAGACGTTTAACAACAAATATGGAACCAACAAAGAATTTTCCCTGAGCAGCCTCAACGTGCTGCAGCAATACAAATGGCCGGGAAACGTCCGAGAGCTGGAAAACCTGGTGGAACGGCTGGTCCTCACGGCAAAGGAGGATGTGATCACAGATGAGCATGTGAATCTGATGCTGTACGGCAAAGATGGGACCATGGGTCAAAACCACGACCACGAGACCGGCACACTGAAAGAAGTGGTGGAGCGAGTGGAACAGCAATTGATCAAACGATACATGGATGAATACAGCAATCCAGCTGATATTGAAAAAGCTCTGGACATCTCCAGAGCCACCCTCAACAGAAAAATCATGAAATACGGATTAAGATAACAGAAAACAGGGACCAGACAGAGCCTGCTCAATTTTGAGCAGGCTCTAGTCGTTTTTGAGCAGTTCTAAAAGCTTCACAAACAAAAAGTCATGGTTCCAAAACCTGAAAGGCCAGATAGATCAACATTTTCAGGGATTTCGCAAAACCGTTGGCACGGGATTTGCTTTATATAAAAGTGTAAAACACATCCGGATGAAACAAGAACAAAGTCAGCTTTGCTGATCCTTTTTCAGAGCAAGACTTTGTTGATATTCTGGAAATATCACTCCCGATATTTCTCAAACAATAAAAACACTAGCAGGAGGAAATAAAGATGGCAAACGTACAGGGCGAAAAGAGAGCTTCACTGAGCAAGGTAGAAAAGGGATTAGGCGTAAAGGAACTGAAATTCAGGCTATCCTTTGGGGCAGAAGACATGCATTATCCAGGAGAAATGATTTCAGGATGCAAACTGGTGGAAAAATGCATTGACTGCTGCACGGAAATGTGCAATATCAGAGACAACGGCGATGGGGGATTGATCGTACACACAGAGAGCGACATTGTGGCATCCGTGCATGTGCTGGATGCTGTGGAAATCATTTGCTGGTCCATCAAAGACGGATCCCGCTCCAGGGTTTTGGGCTATGAAATGTACAAAACATCAGAATATGACATGAAAACAGACCGTTCCACTGTATTTGACGAACCTGTGTTAACTGTCAAAGGCAGCGTTGTTTTCGTAGTGGATGATCCGCAGTGAGAGGCAGGGGGATGAACATGGCAAAAATACTGGATGGAATCACAATCATAGACTTTACCCAGGGGCACACGGGCAGTTATGGAACCATGCTCCTCGCGGATTTTGGCGCTCAGGTGATCAAGATCGAAGATCCGAAGACTGGCGGCGATGTGCTGCGAAGCAGCTTTCCCAAGAATGAAAAAGGCAGCGCCTATCACGCGTATATGAACAGAGGCAAGAAAAGCGTATGCATAGATAGAGA
Organism: uncultured Eubacteriales bacterium; assembly: GCA_910583765.1. Lineage (GTDB taxonomy): Bacteria > Bacillota > Clostridia > Peptostreptococcales > Anaerovoracaceae > Hominibacterium. The sequence continues at coordinate 113,511 of CAJTYS010000007.1, forward strand.
GACGAGGCAAGGCCAGGCCTTGATCATGAAGCTGATGGAAAAGGCTGACGTGGTATGCGACGCGTTTCCCGCAGGTGAAATGGAACGCTGCAGTATCGGTTACAGCCAGGCAGCAAAGGTGAATCCAAGGATCATATATGCGTCACACACAGGCTTTGGAAAGACAGGACCCCTTAGCGGCACCGCGGGCTGCGACTTGACATCCGAGGCATTGAGCGGACTCATGCAGGTCACAGGCTTTCCTGACGGGGAACCTGTGGCTCATGGGAGCAGGATGGCTGATCAATTTGGAGGCGTTTACTATGCGGCTGCCATTGTCATGGCTTTGATGGCTAGGGACCGGACAGGAGAAGGGCAGCAGATCGACATCGCCTCAGCGGACTGCATGTTCACGGCCTTGGAGGACTGCCTTTCAGAAGCCTCTCTCATGGGTGTGACCTTTCACAGAGAAGGAAACGGCTCTCGCTCCATCGCTCCATACGATACCTTTGAAGTCAAGGACGGCATCTTTTCCACAGCAGTTTCCACTAATGCCCAATGGAAAAAATTCTGCCAGGTCATGGACATGGAAGAATTGATCGATGAACCAAAATACTGCGATAACGAGGCGCGGGGCGAGAACTATTACACGGAAAACGGAAAGATCGGCCTGCGGGACATCATAGCAGATAAATTCAAGGATATGACCAGGCAGGAAATCGCCGATCTCCTTGCGCCGCAAAACATCCCCAGCGGGCCGGGATTCACGGTCCAGGACGCTTTTGAAAACGAGCAGCTGGGCGTAAGGAACATGGTTTTGGAGATCCATGACAAGACTGTTGGCAACATCAAAATGCCAGGCGTGCCCATCAAGATTTCAGGGGTCGATGACACCGCCATCGCTTCTGCGCCCCGTCTTGGTGAAGACACGGAAAAAATCATGAAAGACATGGGTTATGACGAAGCAGAGATCGATCAGCTGGTGAAAGAAGACATCATCATGCGCGAAAGGAGGGATGGGCAATGGGACCACTAGCAGGAATCACAGTGCTTGATTTCACACAAGCCTACAGCGGACCTTACTGTGCCATGAATCTGGCTGATTACGGCGCCAGAGTCATCAAAGTGGAACGAGTGGAGGACGGTGATCAATCCAGGGAATGGGGGCCATATGTGGAAAACGGAAACAGCGGCTACTTTGCCCTTTACAATCGGAACAAAGAAGGCATTGCCGTGGACCTGAGCGAACCAGAAGGCAAGGAGATCATCAAAAAACTTTACAAAGAAGTGGACGTTGTTTTGGAAAACTTCAAATTCGGGACCATAGACAAACTGGGCCTGGGCTATGAGGTGGCAAAGGAGATCAACCCGCGGATCATTTTCGCGTCCATCACAGGCTTCGGGCAGACAGGGCCGCTCCGCAAAAACACTGCTTACGACAATGTCATCGAGTGTATGTGCGGTTTCATGGAAATGACGGGATACCCCGATGGGCCGGCCACAAGGTCAGGCGCATCCGTAGGCGACAGTTACACAGGGCTGACCATGTTTCTGGCCATTGTCCTGGCATGTTATGACAGGAAACGGACTGGAAAGGGCAGGCGGCTGGATGTTTCCATGATGGACACCATGTTCGCTACCATAGAAGACGCTGTTTTGGCTTACAGCCTCACAGGGGATCCCATCAGCAGGACGGGAAACGCCAAACCAAAAGAAATCGTTCCCTACGATGTGTATCCATGCAGAGACGGCTCCATCGCAGTAGGAATCAGCGAAGCTTCCATGTGGCCGGATTTCTGCGACGCAGTGGGGATGCCAGAGCTAAAGGATGACCCCCTTTACAAAACCAATGACCTGAGATGTGAAAATTTCAAAAGTTTCACTGCTCTGATGCAGGAGGTAATGAAAAAAAGAAGCAAGGAAGAAATGCTAGAGCGGTTCGCCAAGCATCATATTCCGGCAGCGCCTCTGCTGCTGCCGTTAGAAGCCTTGAATCATGAACATTTCAAAGCCAGGGACATGTCCATTGAGATCAATGATGTCAATGTGGGAAAATATCGGGCCTTTGGACTTCCCGCGAAATTCAGCAAAACACCGGGAGGCATCAGGAAGACATCTCCGCTCTTAGGTGAAAACACCTGTGAAGTGCTGAAATCTGTAGGATACACAGATGAAGAGATCGACACACTAATCAAAGAGGAGATCGTTGGGATCCCGGAACATACGTTATAAAACCGCGCACGACCTGAAAAGAAAGGAGTGACAATTTTTATGAGTAACTCAAATGTGGGCTTGAAAGAGCACAATATCAAACTGCATACTGTAGTGTTCATCATGTACTGTCTGGTAGCCGCGGGCGCCTTTGGGATTGAGGAAATGATCGCGGAATCCGGACCAGGGCTGACCATTGTCATGTTGATCCTGCTGCCCATTTTCTGGGCAGCGCCCCAGGCCCTGGTTTCCGCTGAACTAGGCTCCGCCATTCCAGAGGCGGGTGGTTTTTACAAGTGGGTGCAAAGAGGATTAGGCGAGTTTTGGGCGTTCCAGGCAGGATGGTGCCGCACGCTGTCCTGTTATTTGGACAACACCCTTTACGTAGTGCTGGCCGCTTCCTATCTGGGGATGCTGATTCCGATGTCTGGCACCGTGCAATACCTGGTGAAGGTGGTTATCATACTGATTTTTGTTTATATCAACCTGCGGGGCATCGAAGAAGTGGGTGCCATCAGCACAGCGCTTTCCCTGATCGTATTGATCGCCTTTGCTGCTGTGGCGGTGGTGGGGTTCGCCAATTGGAACCAAAATCCTATGGCTCCGTTCATTCCAGAAGACAGCTCCCTGATCGGCAGCATCGGAGCCAGCCTGTCCATCGGCATGTGGATGTATTCCGGCTACACGTCCATGTCAAATCTGGGCGGCGAGATCAAGGACAAATCTCTGATACCAAAGGGCCTGCTGATCATCATGCCTCTGACCATGCTCACTTATGTGCTGCCAACAGTCGCGGGACTGGCTTCTGTAGGGCGTTGGGATGAGTGGAGCACGAGCGGCGGCGTTTCTTTCGCTAATGTGCTGGCGCTGGCAGGCTCCTGGGGTTTTCCAGCCTTTCTGGTAGTGGCTATCGTAGCGAATCTCTCTATTTTCAATACTTACATCATATCCATTTCCAGAGGGTTCTTTGCCATGGCACAGGACAATCTGGCGCCAAAATCCCTGGTGAAATGCAGCAAAAAGCATAATGTGCCTTATGTGGGCGTGGTGTCTTTAGGCGTGTTCTGCCTTCTGGCCTGCACTTTTGATTTTTCCATCCTGGTCACAGTGGATGTCATGCTGCTGATGGTGGACTATGTGCTGGTATGGATCTCAGGCGCTCGGTTGAGAAAAAAAGAGCCGGATATGCCAAGGCCTTTCAAGGTCCCAGTGGGGACCGGAGGCTTCATCGCCATCGTCACGCCGGGCATCACCATTGCTACTGTTTCCCTGCTCCTCAATGGTTCGGATTATTTCCTGGCAGGGATGATCGGCCTGATCTCCGCGCCAGTGATGTACTTCATATGGAAGCGGGTCTATGGCGGTTTGGCGAAAAACGATCCGGAAAAATATCCGCTGAATCCAAAGACCAAGATGGCTCCTGGCGATTTGGACAGAATGGCTGTCGTCTTTGGGCTGCTGGCCATCTTAGGCGTGATCGCTTGTTTCTTCCTGCCGTGGTATGAAGGCAGCTGGGCAGTGGAGTATTACCAGGAAACTTACGGCAGTCCTAACAGTTTTGCTATCATCCTCACAGGCATCAAAGTCATGACAGGACTTTATGCGGTGATCTGCGTTGGGCTGAAGCTGCTGGGGAGAAAGCTGGAAGCGCGGGCGTAAGGCATGAGAGCTCTCGGCCGCAAGGGGTGTAAAAGGTAAAGGCCGCAGGTCTGCGGGACTTGAAAAAGAAATAGGGTATCATCCAATAAGATCGGCCTCCAAAAGCCAGATAGGAAACCTGGCGGTGGGAGGCCGGTTTTTTGTGATATGGGATGGGAGGCGCATTGATGTCAAAACTAGATAGGAAAGTCAGAGAATCAAACATATCTTGAGTATTACATATAAAAAAGAAACATTCGTTCTAAAAAATATTGAAAGCGGGCCAAGCATGGAGTATAATAAACGCAATTGATTGATACGGCGTTGCCGAGAGGAAGCGTTCATTGAATCATGAATTCCAATTGAATTTTTAAAGGTGATTCATGGTACAATGAATGCATTTACGCAGACATGAGGTGAGATAAGATGCTGGGAAAGATCATTGAACTCACAAATTCATATATGGACAGCATGCCCAAAAAAGAAAGAAAAAAATATGGGCAGTTTTTTACAAGCATGGAAACGGCGAGATTTATGACAAGCTTGTATGATGTCCCAGTTGGGAAAGAAAGCATAACCGTTCTGGACGCTGGCGCGGGTTCAGGTATTTTATCATGCGCTTTTATTGAATGGGCCAAGCAGTTTGACACAGTAAAAAAAATTCAAGTCACCTGTTATGAAACTGACGAAAAAGTGTTAGGGCTTTTGAGAGATAATCTGAGGTATTGCCAAGAGCATTCACCCCAAATCATTGAATACCATATTCGGACGGAGAATTATATCACAAGTCAATATTTAGATTTCAATTCATTGCTGGGAGGAGAATCTGACCCTCTTAAATATGATTACGTAATCGGCAATCCACCTTATATGAAGATATCAAAGGACGCGCCGGAAGCGGCGGCCATGCCGGAAGTTTGCCATGGTGCGCCCAACATGTACTTTCTCTTTGCTTCCATGGGGCTTTTTAATTTGAAAGATAATGGTGAAATGGTCTATATCATTCCTCGATCCTGGACATCAGGAGCGTATTTTAGAAAGTTTCGTCAGTACTTTCTGACAAACGGAAAGCTGGAATATGCGCATTTATTTGTAAGTCGGAACAAAGTTTTTGATAAAGAAGATATTTTACAAGAGACCATTATCATAAAAATCAGGAAAACGGATGTGAGTCCAGATCAGGTAAATATCACTTCATCGAAATCAAGTCAAGATTTTGATGAAATAACTTCCTTGACAGTACCATATGATCTTGTTGTTTCCGGTAAAGATCAATATGTGTATTTGGTGACGGATCAGAAAAAAGTGGCTGTATTAGAGCAATTACATCAATTTCATTATACACTGCCAGACATTGGAGTGAAAATGAAAACAGGATTAACAGTTGATTTTAGAAGCCGTGATCTTCTTCGAGATGAAGAAGAAGTTGGGGCGATCCCACTGTTTTACGCACAACATATCAAACAGGGAAAGGTGTGTTTTCCCATTCAGAAAGAGCACGAGTATGTGGTGACAGATCAGCGCGGACTGATGCAGGATAATAGGAATTACTTGTTTGTAAAAAGATTTACGGCAAAAGAAGAACCGCGCAGGTTCCAATGCGGCATTTATCTGGCGAGAAACCATCCGCAGTATACGAAAATCAGCACGCAGAATAAAATCAATTTTATTGATGGGCTATTGGGAGAAATGTCGGAGTGCCTGGTATATGGGCTATATGTGCTCTTTAATTCTACTCTATATGATGAGTACTATCGGATTTTGAATGGATCCACGCAGGTCAATTCCACGGAAGTGAATTCCATGCCAGTGCCGGATATGGAAAGCATACAGGAAATGGGCAGAACATTGATGAAGACAAAGGACTTGTCAGAGAAAAACTGTGATAGGATCTTGGAGGGATACTGTGGATAAAGTTCAAGAGGCAAGGAAGTTTTTAGAGTTGGTTGGCATGCCAAAGGCACAGCAGGCAGACATATGCTGTTATGTGATATTGGCCATGGCTGGTATGAAGCCGGACATGTCATGGAAGGAAGCAAGCAATCATTGGATTCGTATTCATGATATTATTCAATTTTGTAATGTTTTTTATGACACCACTTATGCGGAAAACAGCAGAGAAACGTTCCGTAAACAGGCATTGCATAGATTTCGGACCGCTGCGCTGGTAGAGGACAATGGAATGGCGACAAATAGTCCTAATTATAAGTATAGACTTACAGAAGAAACTTTAAAATTGTTGGGAGCGTTTGGATCTGCGGAATGGCAGAAATCATTGGACCGTTTTCTGATGTACCACGATAGGCTGATCGATATTTATGCGTCCAAAAAGAAAATGACAATGATGCCTGTAAAAATCAATGGTGCGGATTTTCAATTTTCTGCAGGAAAACATAATGAGTTACAAAAGGCGATCATTGAGGAATTTTCCCCAAGGTTCGCGCCTGATTCAGAATGTTTGTATGTAGGCGATACGATAAAAAAAGATTTAGTAAAAAATATTGTGAAGCTGACAGAATTAGGATTTGAAATCACGCTGCACGATAAGATGCCAGATGTTATTCTGTATCGAGAAGATCAGGATTGGATTTACTTTGTGGAATCTGTCACTTCCGCAGGGCCGATGGATCCAAAACGGATTTATGAAATAACAGAAATGACGAGAAATGTTACCGCAGGAAAAATTTTTATTACTGCGTTTTTGGATTTTAAAACGTATAAAAGATTTGCGGAATCCTTGGCATGGGAGACAGAAGTTTGGATTGCGGAAATGCCAGAGCATATGATCCACTTGAATGGAGATAAGTTTTTAGGGCCAAGATGAAGGAACAGTGTATATTTGCCTAAAGCTTGAATCAATACTTAAGGAGGATAAAAGCACCATTATAAGATCGGCCTCCAAAAGCCAGATAGGAAACCTGGCAGTGGGAGGCCGGTTTTTTGTGATATGGGATGGGAGGCGCATTGATGTCAAAACTAGAGCAGAAGCTTGTCCTGCGGAATCGCTCCAAGCCATTTTGGTTTGTTGAAGCCAGTCGCAAAAAAGCGGGCCTTACGCTTCTCCCTGCAACTTCCGCAGCTGTTCCACCCCGTCCCGCACGGTCTTTTCCACATCTAGGCATAGTTGTTTTTCTTCCTGCCGGGAAAGGCCTTTTGTTTCCACAGCAGGATGGATCATCACATCGATCTTAGCGCCTTTCAGATAACCGGATTCTTCAAACATTTTATAACTGCCGTTCACAGAAACTGGGACAATGGGGACTTCCGGCTTTGTGGCTAGTTTGAAGGCCCCCCGTTTAAAGTCGCCCATTTCCGGCCCTTTGCTCCTGGTGCCCTCTGGAAAAATCATCAGGGAAAAGCCCAAATGGATCAATTCAATTCCTTCATCAATAGCTTTGAGAGAAGCGCGGGGGTCGTTTCTTTTAATGAGCACGCTGCGGATCCGTCGGATCCATTCTCCATAAAGGGGTAGCTTCCCAAGGTCGTCTTTTGCCACATAAGCAAAGGCAAGAGATGGGCTGAGTGCAGCGCAGTAGGAAATGATGTCTGCATAGCCCTGGTGGTTTCCCACAAAGACCAGCGGCCCTTTTTCCGGGATGTTTTCCCTGCCATGGACAGTCAGCTCAGAACCGAACATTTTCATCACGTTGTTTGACCAGATATCTTCGGCTTCTTTGATATTTTTGCGCTCTCGTTCATGGTTGCCTTTGGCTTTTGCATCTTCGATCGCATTCTTGTAAGTGTTCAAATGACGTAGAGTCAGGCAGAGCTTTGCCATGCCGGGGATATTCCGAATGATTTTCATAAAATTTTCTCCTAAATGGTGGTATGTCTTGTTATGCAGGAGCAACCGTCTGTCATTGCTCCTGGGCGTTGACAAAGCCTTCGCTGCAAGGGGCAGTAAATCTGACTTTGTTCTTCTCTTAGTATAGGCGAGTCTGGCAAAATAATCAATCATGATTTTAAACAGCTGTAAGGGAATCAGCAAAGAAAGCGCTTTGCTTGCCATTTTCAGAGCAAGATGTTAGAATAGACCCTAACCAACTTGGAAACGAGGCGCATGTTCCGCTCCATGGTGCGGGGCTGGTTCCGGAACGGTTCCGCCAATTACAATGACTTTATCAAAGCACTTCTTTCCGATGATTTGGAGGCCATGAACGAATACATGAACGATGTGGCTCTAGCGACTTTCAGCTATTTCGACACGGGGAAAAAGCCTTCGAAATCCGAACCAGAAAAATTTCACGCTGTGGAAGCGATCACTAAGAATTTTGACAAGCAAAATTCAAGTGCCTGCTTCTACCACGGTTTCGTTTTGGGCCTGATGGTGGAGCTTTCAGGCAGATACGTCCTGACTTCCAACAGGGAGAGTGGATTCGGCAGGTACGATGTAATGCTGGAACCGCTGGATCAAAAGGACGATGTGATGATCTTGGAATTCAAAGTCCATGACCCAGATGACGAAAAAGATTTGGAAGAAACGGCTATGGCAGCTCTTGCTCAGATCAAAGAAAAGCGATACGCTGCCGCTTTGGAGGCCAAGGGAATTGTCCCGGAAAAGATTCGCAAGTATGGATTTGCCTTTGAGGGTCAGAACGTGCTAATCCGAAAACAAGGATGAAGAAGAAAAAGCCGCTGCGGGGGCGGCTATTTTCTCCAGCGTTTTAATGTCGGAAACCACTCACGCATGGCGTTTCTGGCTTCTTCTTCATTCATGTTCGGGTTGGCGGCAACCATGTTAGGCACGCATATTTCGATCATTTCTTCCATGGTGCCTTGAAAGGTGAATTCGCCTTTTTCCAAACAGTACTGGCAATATTCCTCATTTTTGCTGCCATCGGCATTTGTCCCATACAGTTCCTTTGTGTCTCCCATTGGCATGCCGCAGCACTGACAGAATTTCTGATTCATTTCGCTCATTTTTCTTACCCTCCATATTTTCAATGTTTTCAAGTAGCTGTGTTGCTATGTGTTTAATATAGCAGGGATAACCTGACACCCTTTGTCAGGGTTTATTTTTTTCATAGATTGATTTTGCTTGTTTGGCTAAGACTTTTTTCAAATGAGCCGGTGACAGGATGTCCACCTGGGTTCCAAAGGACAGCAGATATCCGATGAGCCACGGGTCTTCCGGCATTTCCGCAGAAGCGATCAAGTCACCATTAGCCTGCTTTTGTACCTGGCTCTGATCGAATTCATCGTAAACGCGGTATGCCATTTCTTTGGGAAAGCGCAGCGTGATTTGCTGATATTCTCCCTGGAAAGTGTCGATGGGCTTTGGAAAGTCTCGATGCTGGAAAGTTTCATCCAGGATTTCCAAATCTAAAATACGATTCAATTTAAAGATTCGCCAATCCTGTTTTTCTGTGCAAAAGGCTTTCAAATACCATGCCTTGGATTTGTAGGAAAGCTTGCAGGGCTGCACGATCCGCTGGCTGATCACTTCATAAGAGCTGGCGTAACGGATTTTCACGTTCTTGTGGCGAATAATCGCTGATTTTAAGGAATCAAACTTTTCATTGTCAAACTCTCCGCTGCCCCATCTGGAAAAATCCACTTCCAGCCAGTCTTCCGAATCAAGGTGAAACAGGGCGGAAAGTTTCTGCAAGACCTGGCTGCCCCTAAGGTCCTGCGCAGTGTTGATGCTCTGCAGCGCTGTGAGGATCTCCTGTTTTTCTTCCGCTGATAAGAGCGCTTTGTCCAAGACAAAATCAGGCATCAAATGGATGCCGCCGTTTCTGCCTGTTTCTGCGTAAACGGGGATGCCCGCTTCGCTTAGGGCATCGATGTCCCGATAGATGGTCCTCACTGACACCTCAAATTTTTCGGCCAATTCCGGAGCCGTGGCCTGGCCTTTGTCAAGCAAGTGATACACGATCTGAAATAATCTGCTTTCCCGCATCCCTGGTTCCCCCTTTCAAAAATAAAATAGCGTTGATATCTTGACATGACATGTCAAGGTTTATTATATGCGTTTTGTTTTCAAATGTCTATTTGACATTTTAGGACGATTGTACTATACTAAAAATTAGGATGAACGTACTAAAACATATTGGAGATCAATTTTACGGATTTCCAATAGAAGATAGAGGAAAAGGGGGAAAACATGATGAGCATTGCAGGAAATCCGTTAGGCACGGAAAGAGTCGGGACATTGATTTTGAAATTCGCTATTCCAGGTATCGTCACTCAACTGATCAATTCTGCCCACAACATCATTGATCAGATTTTTATCGGGCAGGGATTCGGCGAGCTAGGTATAGCCGCCACGAACATTGCCTTTCCGCTGACTTCCATTATTGTGGCTTTATCTGCGCTGATCGGCATGGGCGCAGCTTCCAAATTCAGTATTTTGTTGGGGAAAAATGACCGAGAGGAAGCTTCTAGTGTCCTTGGCACAGCGCTGTTCTTGCTGGTTGTGCTTGGCGGAATGATTTCCATTTGCGCTTCTCTCTTTCTGGATCCCATGCTGCGTTTATTCGGGGCCACGGATCTGATGATGCCTTATTCCCGAGAATATGTGCGGATTCTCAGTATCGGTGTCCTGTTTGGTGTTTTTTCCACTGGAACGTCTTATTTTATCAGGGCAGACGGAGATCCCAATTATTCCAGCATAGTGCTGCTGTCCGGCGCTGTGTTCAACATGATTTTTGATCCCATATTTTTGTATGTGCTTCATACCGGCATCTGGGGAATTGCTCTAGCCACAGTGCTAGGGCAGCTTTTATCCACAGTGCTGGTGCTGGTTTATCTGGGGAAGAAGTTTCGTGCGGTCTCGGTTTCCTTTCAGATCATTCGTCTGGACATGGCAGCGGCAAAGGCCATTGTTTCTTTAGGGTTCGCCATTTTCACCACCCATGTCTTGATGATCATTGTGCAGATCATTCAGATGAATGCTTTTCGGATTTACGGGGCCATGTCTGAGTATGGCAGCGAGATCGCTATTGCCGGAGCCGGAGCCGTGAGCAAGTTGTCCATTGTTTTCCTGTCCAGCATCATTGGAATTTCCATCGGATGTCAGCCCATCTATGGGTTCAATTTTGGAAACAAAAAGTACGATCGGGTCAAAGAAACTTATAAAAAAGCTTTGAAATACGGTACGGTCATCGCAGCCGCCGCATTTTTGATTTTGCAGCTGTTTCCAAGGCAATTGCTGGTGATTTTTAGCGCAGATGACCCGATGTTTTACGAATTTTCCATCAAATACATCCGTATTGCGCTGGCTGTATTGTTTTTGAACGCTTTACAGCCCATCACGTCCACCTTTTGCACGTCCATTGGCAAGGCGAAGATCGGATTTTGGATGGCACTCATACGGCAAGGATGTTTGCTGATCCCGCTTCTTTTGGTACTGCCGAAATGCTTTGGGCTCACCGGTGTGCTGGCGGCCATGCCTATCGCAGATGGAATCGCTGCGGGCATCGTGCTTTTCTTTGGCATCGGCCAGCTGAAAGAACTTTCTAAGAAGCAGGCTGAAACACAGGATCAAGGATAACGGTTCATCAGGTGAAAGAGTGATATTGACAGGATTTCAACAAAGCCTGCCGCTGAAAAGATTGGCAGGGCAGGCCTTGTGCTTATCGTATAATGAGATTTGGAGGAGTGTTTCATGAAAAGATCGACAAGAGAACGGATACTGGAGCAGGCCAGGCTGCTGTTCAACCAGAGAGGGTATAACGGCGTTTCCATGGGAGACATCGCAAACGCAGTCGGCATCAGCAAGGGAAATTTGACATATCATTTCAATAAAAAAGAGTCCATTATGGAAGCACTGGTTTTAGAGGCTAGGGAAGAAGTTCCGCAGAAAACCCCAGGAACTCTTGCTGAGCTGAATGCGCTTTTTCTGGATTTTCAGCAAGTGGTTCAAGAGAACCTCTATTTTTTCCTGTATCATGCCCAGCTTGCGCGAATTTCACCGGAAATTTTTCAAAAACAGAAGGAAAGGTACAGTGAAATGCTGACCATGCTGGAAGCATCTTTTGAAACGCTTTCGCAGAAAGGACTGCTTAGAAAAGCGGATTTTTCTGATGAATACAGGAGGATCATTGATGCGATCTACATGGCGGCCACTTACTGGGCCCCGTTTTCAGCCATGAAAAAGTCTCTTGGACAGGACGTGGAATATCGCCACCAGGCGTGGGCTTTGATGCATGGCCTTTTGACGGAAAAGGGCCGAAAGGAGCTGGGAAAATTTTGAATGAAGGAAATCAATTAGAAATTTTTTCAGTGTCGCAGCGCATCCATGGGTAAAGGGCGAAGCCAGCAAGGGGAAAAGGGAGGAAAAGTCGACTCGCATGTTTGCTTGAAATTTGTTTGAAAGATGCCTCGCTTGCTATTTCCAGGGCGGGATGTTAGAATAGACCCATGAAAACACAGGGATTAGGAGGGGAGAAACCATGGGCAGAACCATCAGCATCGGGCGTCAGGATTTTGAAAAAATGCGGGTGAGAAACAATTTTTACGTGGACAAGACTCACTTTATCAAGGAATGGTGGGAAGCGGATGATGAGGTGACGCTGATCACTCGGCCAAGGCGGTTTGGAAAGACCTTGAACATGAGCATGCTGGAAAAGTTCTTTTCCACGGATCATGCGGGGAAGGGCGA
>CAJTYS010000008.1 GCA_910583765.1 uncultured Eubacteriales bacterium
GGAATTTTTGTGTATGGTTCAAGGGGATAATGAACCTGATATGACAAGAATGTATATCCATAGATAACTTCCCATTTCTCAGGAAGCCGCATATAAAAAACAGAACTTTAGCGTTGAGGGGAAGAAAAGAGCCAACGAGGTAGGCTTGACACATGCAGGCGGGCAAAATTACGTTTTCTTTTCTTTAAACCCGCTGGGCAGGTCGGTGATGGCGGGCTCAATCGAGAAAAAGCGAGTATAAACCCGCTTTTATGTTTATGGCGGCGGGCATCAAGTCAAAAAAGATGGAGGTAAACCCGCCTCGTGAGTGGACGGCGGCGGCACTAAACAAAGAAAAAATCACGTTGAACCCGCTTTCCTGTTTTCAGAGGCGGTGCTAAATCAAGAAAAATGGATTTAAACCCGCCCACATGCGATGACCAAAGCGGTCAAATTGCTGTTGAGGAGTGACAAAAAGCAGGTCATTATTATAGGAGAACCGCATAATGAGTGACAGCCAAGTATTGATTGATAATATAGATAAGATTCACACCACCCAAATGGGAATGGACAGGATTAAAAGGAATTTGAACTTAGATACCGTTGATGTGGTTGGGTACTGCAAGGATTTGATTTTGAACAAAAATTGCGATATATATCGACAGGGAAAAAATTGGTACTGCGAAATTGACAATGTAAGATTAACCGTAAATTCTTACAGCTATACAATTATTACTGCGCATATTGTGAAATGAATTTGCGCTTATCAAACACAGCGATCATGCGAGAAAACAAAATTTCAAGGAGTGTTACTATGGTTGATATAAAAGACAAAGAATATTGCCCTATATTGGAAGACATAGGGGGATTCATTAACAATGCGGTGTTTTTGCAGTTTTGCACAGAGATTAGAGCAAAGTATAACAGTAAAGAAAAAATAGAATTTAGTTCGTGCAGTTGGGAATATGGCTGGAATGTAAAATTTAAAAAATCGGGGAAAAGCCTTTGCACCATATATCCAAGAGAAGGTTACTTTACTGTGTTAGTTGTTATTGGAGAAAAAGAGCGGGAGGCGGTTGAAACTATTTTACATGAATGCACGCCTCAATTAAGAGAGATCTACCATCAGACAAAGTCGGGAAACGGACAAAAGTGGCTGATGATTGATTTAGAAGACAAGGACGAGCTGTATACGGATATCTTTCGCCTTATTGAAATTCGAAGAAGATAATAATTTTTCGATTGTCAGGGTATGAAACGGAGAGAAGAACAGCAAAGGAAACTGCGGAAAGACTGATCAAGAAAGGGAAAATGACCCTTGAAGATATTGCGGAATGTGTTCCGTCCTTGTCATTTGATGAGTTAAAAAGACTTGAAGCTGAAATTATGCAAATGGCATAATCAACAAAACAATTTAATTAAGTGGAGAAAACGGAATGGACCAGTCGGAGGGATTTTGAATTATGAGCATGGTAGGTCAATGGTATCATGGCGAAAAGGGACAGGTAAGCGAATCGGAATTTGGAGAGGAGAAAAATCATGGACGCAAAGTTAGTCGAAATGTTACATTTAGAATTGGAACCAGTAGGAATATTTTTTGGGAACACTACCACAGCGTGCGATTTAGCAGCTTCTCCGAAAAAGAGGAATTGCGTGATTCCGCTTATAATGTCTGCGGCGAAAGGTAAAGTTGTTAGTATGAATGAAGCAAGCTGCACTTGTCCAGGAGGAGCTGTGGGAGCTTGCTTCGGTGATGGATTTACCAGATTGAACCCTAACATACATAAAATGCTTTCGCAGGGATTGGGAGATCAAGCTCCTGATGGTGCGCCGTTGATGGTAAGAGAAGGTGAGAGATTCTTTTGCGATGAAGAGGTTGCGATGCAATGGAGAAAAAACATGCCATTTTCGGATAAAGCATATCCGCGAATTGTGTTTGCGCCACTTAGCAGATGGAAAGGAGTTGGCACTCCCGATTTAGTGTACATGTTTGCGAAGCCGGATCAGATATCGGCGCTTGTCACCATGCAGGGTTTCCATAACGGTAAAACGGTCAACACTCTTGCGCCATTTGGAGCGGCGTGCCATTCTATCGTGTATGCCGCGGAACAGATGGAAAAAGAGGAACCTTATGCGATCATGGGACTATTCGATATTTCTCAGAGAAGCGAAATCTTAAAAGATTACTTGTCAATGACCTTGCCATATAAATTGTGGGAAAGCATGATGAAAGATTTAGATAAAAGCTGCTTGACCACACATAGCTGGAGGAATATCGAGAAACGCTTATAACCGGCCGCTTTCAGTTTAAAGGGCGAAAACTCATATAATCATTGTCCATTCAAATCATGAGCGGTAAAACGGATATGTTTTATCACTTTTCTAATAGTCAAAAAAAGACGGGATGCGGATATTTGAGCCGCACCCCCTTATTCCACCGTGATCGTCACGTCAGCCGCCGTGAATCCACCGGTGTTCGCAGCCACTTCTGCGGCAGCTACAGCCGTGGCTGCCGCTACAGCTGGTACCGCGAGAGTCACGGATTCGGTGGCGTCTTCTCTGTCATCGTACCTGTATTTATTACGAGCGTGCGGCCCGTAGATGAACTGATTCATATCGTTGAGCCGGCCTTCTTCCACCAGCATTCGGTCAGCGGACCTGCGCTTTACTTTTTGCATGTTTTGCTCCTGCTTGTGGCGGAGGGCCTTTTCCATTTCCGCTTTGCGTTCCGCCTGTTTGCGGCGCAGTCTGGTCAGTTCTTCATCATTGAGCCTGCGGATCTTGCGGCCGCCTCGTGCCAAAAGAGTCTGGTAAGAGCGGATCGCAGCTCTGGCCTTCATTCGTTCTTCTTGATCTCCGACAGCGGAAACAGAACGCAGGTTGGCGATTTTGCGTCGAGCCTCGCTCATGACTCCGTTGACCGCTGATTTGGAACTAGCTGCCGCCAACTTTGCGTAAGTCCCTGCGGTCCGGTAATTGCCCGCATTTTGAGCCTTACGGAATTTTTTCTGCTGTTCTTTCCGCTTTTCTGCTTCTTTTTGGGATTCCTTCATGCGGTCCAATATGGATTTTGCTTCTTCGGCTTTTTGCTCCCAAGTGGTCTTAGGCACAGAAGATTCCTTCTTTGATTGGGATTTGTCCAAGGTCCAGGACAGTTTGCCCTCGGCTTCCAAATAGATGCCCTTGCCTGCGGCTTTCCCCGTGCCTTGGGCCAGAGAATTGAGGGCGCTCATCAAAATGGATTTTCCCTTTTCAAAGTTTTCTGCGCTGCTGCCCATTTGCTGCACAAAATCCTCTGACAATAACAAGTGGCTGCCCTTCCCCAGAGAAGCGGCCAGGTTTGCCAAGGTTTTCTGGTCGATGTTTCCCGAATAAAGAATCTGAACGCTGGGGAAACTTTTCTGCAAGTTGCTCAGGAGCTGGTTAGTCTGTGCTTGCCAGTCCATCTGCTCCTGCCAGTTTTCAGGAATGTCGGCAGAGTCGGTCTTTGGCGGCTCCGAAGCAGCACCTTCGATGATTTCCATAATATAAGATTGTTTCTTTTCGACCCGAACGCCGGTCTGACGCTCCATGCCGGTAATGGTGTTCATAGCACGCGCCTCACTTTCCTGTGCCTGCAAACGAAAATTTATCAATATACTATAGTTATCGACACAATTGTTTGAAAAATTAATCTTGAAGGCGGGATTTAGCCTTGTCCCTTTTCTGATTGCCCCAATTGACACCAGCCTCTAACTGGAGTATGCTATAGAAGGTAAAATCAGACAAAGAAAGAGGACAAGACATGCAATTGAATTTTTGCTCTTTTGCCAGCGGCAGCAGCGGAAATTGCTACATGGTCCGCTACGGCGACACAGCGCTTTTGATCGACGCGGGCATCAGCGGCAAGCGGATCTTTGAAGGCTTGGAGAACACAGACACGCCCTTGGAAATGGTGGAGGCGGTGCTGGTGACTCACGAACATATCGACCATGTGAAGAGTCTTCCCATCCTGACCAAGAAGGCCCCCAACATCAAAGCTTACGCCAATGAAAAGACCTGGCAGAACATAGAGCGGAAAGTGGCGGAAGAGAAAAAAGCCATTTTTACCACAGGAGAAGACTTTTACATAGGAGAAATTTTAGTGCGGCCTTTCCCTATTTCCCATGACGCGGCGGAGCCAGTAGGTTTTTCCCTTTACGCTGACAACAGGCAGATCAGCGTTTTGACGGATTCCGGATGCGTCACGGATGCGATTTTCGAGGAAATCATGGATGCGGACCTGTTGGTGCTGGAGGCGAATCACGAGGTGGAAGTGCTGCAGATGTGCAATTATCCCTACCAGACAAAGCGGCGGATCTTGGGCGACAGGGGGCATCTTTCCAATGTGACCGCAGGCAACTGCATTTGCAAGCTGATGGAAGCAAAGGACAAGGCCAGACGGATCCTGCTGGGGCATTTGAGCCACCAAAACAACGAGCCGGAGCTCGCGAAAATGACTATTGGGAACATCTTGCAGGAAGAAGACATTTATATCGGAGACCAGCTGAAAATGGATGTGATTCTGCGGGACCGCATCAGTCCAGTGTACGTGGTATAGATCGCAAGTTGACGATGAGAGGGAAATGGCGCAATGAAAATCACCATCGTGACAGTGGGAAAGATCAAGGAGAAATATTTAAAAGACGCCATCGCTGAATACAGCAAGCGGCTGAACCCATACTGCGATCTGAAGATCATCGAAGTGGCGGACGAGAAAACGCCGGACCAGGCCGGCCAAGGGGTGGAAGATGGGATCCGGGCAAAGGAAGGAGAGCGGATTTTAAAGCACCTGAAGGATGACATGTATGTCATCACCTTGGAAATTGCCGGCCAAATGCTGACTTCGGAAATGCTGGCAGCCAAGATAGAAAAGCTGGGCATCCAGGGAAAGAGCAGCATCGCCTTTGTGATCGGCGGTTCCATTGGCTTGGGGAAGGAAGTGCTGCGGCGCTCCGACTATGGGCTGAGTTTTTCCAAGATGACCTTTCCCCACCAGCTGATGCGGGTCATATTGCTGGAGCAGGTGTACCGCAGCTTTAAGATCCAAAGGGGCGAACCGTATCACAAATGATGGCGGGGCGCAATGGAGATGAAGCGTTTTATACAGCCTATGAGTTGCTATGAGTGGGCGTGCTGGCTCGTGCGATTTTGCCATAGTGTGCACAAATCAATAAAAATTAGCGATTTGTACACAATCCTAAAATATGGAAGCGGTAAAACTAAGCCAAAGCCAGGCAAATTTTTAAAAAATATATAGAGGTTAAAGGTGAAAAGGGGGCGTGGACATTTTCCTGGACTCCCCAAGGGCTCCGAAGGGAGCCGAATCGCAATGTGTTCACAAGACAAAATCAGCGCAAATTGAAAAAATCAATCGGAGTTCCCCTGCGATCTTCGGAACGCCAAGGACATTTTCGACATATAGCCATTTTATTTGTATATCGAAACATGGAGTCATTAATAGAGAGGAGCTAAAATGAAGAAAATATTGAGACTGCAGAGCGCTCTGCTAAAAGAAATCGACAAATACGAAAAATTGGTGCCCGAGCGTTCCCATTTCATTGATTGGGAGCGGGTACACATCTCTAGCTGCGCCAAGCTGGGATATGTGTTCGCGGAGGAGCGGGGCGTTGACCCGATCCTTGCCGCCTGCGCCTGTGCGGTTCACGATTACGGACGGATCATCACAGGAAAGCAGGAAAACCACGCAGAGGTTGGCTACGAGCCGGCCATGGAATTTCTTAGAGGCACTGGGCTCTTTGAAGAGGATGAGATTCAGCAAATGGGCATCGCAGTGAAGAACCACAGCAAAAAAGGAGAGATCGGCAGCCCTCTGGAAGAAATCGTAAAAGACGCAGATGTGCTGGACTTTTATCAGTACGGCTATGGATTTGCCAGAGAAGAGCAGAAGATTCGTCTGGAAAAACTGCTGGGCAGAGAAGTGTAGGGCGGTAAAGATGAAAAGGAAACACCACTCCCTGGGTGAAGACCATCTGGAAACCATCCAGCGCTCCGGCCTCCTGGAGGAGCTGTCCAAAAGCAGAAAGGCAGAAGCTATCTCACAATTGGGATTTCAGGTCAAACAGCTTGGCCCAGAGGAAATGGCGGTCCTGGAAGGCGACAAAATCACGGACATCATGATCCTCCACGCAGGCATGATTCGAGGAGAGAAATTTCATATAGAGGGAAAAGTGGACTTGATGCACATGTACCAGAGAGGAGAAATTTTTGGCGCGGAAGCAGTGGTCTCCCGTTTGAAAACTTCCCCTTTGACCTATATCGCAGACAAAGACGCAGTGATCCTCAGCGTTCCCTTCCGTAACATAAAGCAAAGCGAATTCGCTGGCGAGATCATGCTGGCTTTGCTGCGGATTTTAGCAGATGACAATATCAAAAAACTATACAAGATCGAAACTTTGTCAAAGCGGGGACTGCGGGAGCGGATCATGACTTATCTGCGAATCATCAGCAGAAAGGTGGGAAAAGAGCGTTTTTGCGTTCACATGGACCGAGCGCAGTTTGCGCAATACTTGTGCGTTAACCGGACAGCGCTTTCCTACGAGCTGAACCAGATGAAGAGGGATGGACTCATCGATTTTCAGAAGGATTGGTTCCGAATTTTAGAGAAAAATGAATAAATGTTGGCGTGCCAACAACATGGCGGCGAGAAACATGGTATAGTATAGCCATGGTTATCAGTGACCATATCTTTTTCTTCAAACATATAAAATGATAATTTGCCGAGATGAGCAGCGGGAGCAAGAGCTTTTCGCTGCTTTTCACATATTCGGGCCGGTATAGGCCTAGGACTGACCACATATAATAAGGATTGAGAATGGTCTGCCACGGCGCTGCCGCGGCGGAGCGTTCATTGAGTCACGGCTGGGGATCCATTTTTGGAGGCAAACCGTGGTATCGTAGTCCCGAGGAGGCCCATTATGAAGATTGGATATCGAGTCATACTGCTGATTTGCATTTTTTTTCTGATGCGCCCCCTTCCAGTCCTGGGGCAGACCGCGGCTTATGATGGAGAACAAATACTTCTGTCCTGGTCTGGTGAAAACGCGCACAGCCAGACCATCACCTGGCACAGCGCTTCCCTAAAAGAGGGATATGTGCAGTACAGCGAAAGCGGCGAGCCGATGTCAAGCAATCATCAGATCAAAGCGCGGCGCATATGCATCGCAGAAGGGGCGGGAACAGGCTATTTCCGCTACGAAGCAGTGATAAAAGGTTTGAGTCAGAAAACCATGTATGATTACAGGATCGGAGATGGCACGCAATGGAGTAAAATCAGGACTTTTACAACCGCACCGGATTCAAAACGGAGCGATGCGGACTCTGGCGCGGCAGGCCATGTGGAATTTCTTTACTTTGGGGACGTGCAGTATCAAGACCGATATGGAGATTACAAAACTTGGGGAAAGTTAGCAGAAGACATCCGGCAGCGGCACCCTGGCATGGCCTTCGCCCTTTCCTGTGGGGACATGGTGAATTCCAGCAAAAAAATAAAGGAATGGGAATTATTTCTGCAAAGCGCTGAGCCTGTGTTTTCTTATATCCCCCTGATGCCTGCCATAGGAAACCATGAAACTTCCATCAAAACAGCAAAAGCTGCTTCCTATTTGCGATTGATGGCTCTCCCAGAAAACGGTCCGCGAGGATTGGAAGAGGAATTTTATTCTTTTGATTATGCCAATTGCCATGTCACAGTAATGAACTCCTGTTTTTTTGAAGAAGCCAGGAAAAACGCGGAGCAGGGACAATGGGAAGAGCAGCTGGAACAGATCAATCACTGGCTGGAAGAAGATCTGACCCAGAGCAGAGCCAGGTGGAAGGTTTTGGTCATGCACCATCCAGCCTATGGACTCTCCGATGGCGACCCGATCTATGACGAGATTCGCCGGCAATGGGAACCCATTTTTGAAGCCGGAAAGGTGGACCTGGTATTTTGCGGACACCAACATTTGTATGCGCGGACCAAGGAAATAGGCGGCATCACTTATATCATGGGAAATTCAGGAAAACGGCGCAGCACTTATTTTGATGGGGAAAACGTGCCTGACCACATCGAAGCCATTGATGCCACAAACAGCAATTATCAGATCGTGAAAGCAAGTGAAAAAGAGCTTTCCGTCACATCTTATGATGAGGAAGGGCAGATCATCGACAAATGGACAAAGCACAAGAATGATTTCCCGTGGCTGATGGCTGGGGCTATAGGCGTTTTCGCCATGCATGTCTTGGGCATCGGCGCGTTCCTTGGGTTGAAAAAGAAAAAGGCTGTCAGTTCATGCTAATTTTAGATTCCTAGTCTTATTTTTTCAGAAAATCTTTGTTATAATATAAGCTAGGGTGCCAAGGTGCGGGAGCGCGAAGCGCAGAACAATCCGCATGGCATCTGGTTATGAGACAAGGAGCGTGAATCCCATGAGAGAAGAGAAAAAGCGTCTTCCGATAGGCTTAGAAAATTTCGAGCAAATGATAAAAGATAACTATTATTACGTGGATAAGACCGGCTTGATCTCTGAACTGCTCCGTAATGGTGGAATGGTGAATCTCTTTACCAGACCAAGACGCTTTGGAAAAACATTGAACATGAGCATGCTGGAGCACTTTTTTTCCATAGAGGGAGATCAAAGTATTTTTGATGATCTGGAAATTTCAAAAGACACGAAGCTGTGTGAAGCATATATGGGAAAGTATCCTGTTATTTTTGTGTCATTAAAAGGCATCAACGCGGAATCTTACAATACAGCTTTCCGCTTAGCGGTTGAAACGATAAAAGGCGTAGCGAAAAGAGCGGGATTCCTTAAAACAAGCGATAAATTAGATGACGATGAGAAGGAAGAGTACCGAACGCTTCTTGATAAAGGTATGGATGAGGCCACGCTTTTTTGGAGTTTAAAAACGTTATCAGAGCTTTTGGAGAAGCATTACGAAACAAAGGTCATCCTTTTGATTGATGAATATGACGTTCCGTTGGCGAAAGCGTTTGAAAATGGATATTACGATCAAATGGTGTTTCTGATCCGCAATCTGTTAGAACAGGCGTTAAAAACGAACAACAGCCTGAAATTGGCGGTGCTGACCGGATGTATGCGCATTTCTAAGGAGAGTATTTTTACGGGACTGAATAATTTCACGACTTTCACGATCACAGATGCTGATTTCGATGAATACTTTGGATTCACGGATCAAGAAGTGCGCGATTGTTTAGCATATTATGAATGCGCTGACAAGTATGAACGCATCAAAGAATGGTACGATGGATACCGATTTGGAAACGCAGACGTGTATTGCCCGTGGGATGTGGTTTCTTATCTGCGGAGCTTGCGTACAAACAAGGAGGCCAGCCCTCGGAATTACTGGGTCAATACAAGCGGCAACGCGGAGGTGAAAGCGTTCATCAGACAGTCTGAAAATGTGACAATAAAGCGGGAGATCGAACGCTTGATGGCAGGGGAAGTCATAGCAAAAACCATTCGGCCGGAATTGACCTATGAAGATATGTATCGTTCGGTTGAAAACATCTGGAGCGTACTGCTCACAACCGGATATTTAACTCAGGCAGGCCAAGTGGACGAGCGGACGTATAAACTCAGGATTCCGAATCTTGAAATCAGGGACATCTTTGCGGCACAAATCATGGAATACTTCAAAGAAAGGGTTCAAAAAGACGGGGACACGTTAAACAGGTTCTGTGCCGCGTTGAAAAACGGAGAGGAAAAGATGGTGGAGGATATTTTTGAAGGCTATTTGAAAAAGACCATCAGCCTCAGGGACACTTTTGGAAAGAAAACGATGAAAGAGAATTTTTATCATGGCGTGTTGCTTGGAATTCTGGGTGTCAAAGAAAAATGGGGCGTGTTTTCGAACCGAGAGGCGGGTGAAGGATACAGCGATATACTCGTAGAACCCGAAGACGGCGAAACAGGCATGATCATTGAAGTGAAATATGCTGAAGACGGAAATCTTTCCGGAGCTTGTGGAAGGGCTTTGGCGCAGATAGAGGAAAGAAAGTATGACGAATTTTTCAGGGAAAACGGAGTGGACTGCATTTTAAAATATGGAATCGCATGTTACAAGAAGCGATGTAAAGTGGAGCTGGCAAAGGGATAACATATTAGAAAAAATCTAGATTAGAACAAAGCAGAGCTGTGATTTACCCATCTTTTTCTTTTTTAAAAAGACCAGAAAAGAGCGGTTTGTTTCGGGCCACTCTTTTCCGATCTTAGAACTGTCCATTTCCCAACAGTTTCTCATCGTCTATTTACATTTTCCCCTGGCCGAACTTTTTCGTGGCAGCCAAGTAGCGGGCCAAGGCGCCCATGTTCACATAATAATAAGAAAATCGGTCCACTTTTTTCACCTGGATCAGGCTGGAATCCACCAGCTTTTTGATATGCTGAGAAACCGTGGCCTGCGAATAATCGAAGGCAGCCACCACGTCCTTGTTGCACACGTTGGTTCGTTCCTGATTGCACTGCATGATAAAGCGATAAATATTGATTCTCGCTGGGTGCGCCAATGCGTCAGACACTTTTGCGATCAGCAGGACTTCATCGTCTTGCATACTGTCAGATTCTTTTCTAAGTCTCATGATATTCCTCCTAAAATGATAGCACTGCTTATTAACAATACACTTTTTTGTAGGATCTTGTCAAGAAATTTGGCGAAACAATGAAAACTTTGTGGAAGATCAGTGTTGTTTCGTCTAGTAGGGTTGACATTTTATGGATATGTAATAAAATGAGTTAAAATCAATAAATTTACTAAAAGAAACGGATGAAAAAATGGCAGCATATACATGATAGAGGTGAGCGCTTTTTAGGGGTTCCAGAATTTGGAAAAACGTCGAAACAAATAGCTTGACTTTTGTTGAAATCGGATAAAATAACTTCAATGGGATCGTGGCTGTGAGGTGCTAATAAACTTTAGTCAACCCTTTACGAGACATATTGTGTCAGCATATGATCGTAATAAGCAGCCTGTCAAACCCATCATATCAACAATCAAGGCTTTGGTAAAATCCAGAGTCTTTTTTTGATCACCAAATGACAGGATCATAAACGCATACGGGTATCATATATAAGAACAATTCGATTTAAGCGAGAACTAAATTCAAGTTCGCGGCTTCAAACTCCGCAATCAGGGCTGGATCCAACTTTGAATCGGTGATGATCAGATTCATAGCGGCGACGGGACATATATGAGCGAGCACATCATGGCCAAATTTGCTGTGGTCAGCCACAAGGATGGATTCTTTCGCCTGCTCCACCACTTTTCTGCGCACTAGAGCCTCTTCCACATTATAGTCAGATAGCCCGCGTTCTAAAGTGATGCCTCCTGCGCTGATGATGGCCTTTCCAATTTGAAAATTTTCCAGATCAGCAATGGAAATGGAACCTGATATGGATCCCTCTCCATGACGGACCTTGCCCCCGATCATATATATTTCACTATCTGTTCCCATCAATTCATTTACAATATGGATGGAATTTGTGACGACTTTAAGGCGTTTTTTGTTTTTCAATGCTTTGGCCGCCTGTAATGTAGTGGTGCCCACTTCGATCAAAAGCGAATCGCCATCATGGACGAATTCCGCGCATTTTTTGCCAATAGCCATTTTTTCTGTCAGATTCTTGGAAAGGCGCTCCAGCGTAGGGGGTTCCAATTCTTCCTCTGTAATGAGCATCGCGCCTCCGTAGATCTTCTTGATGGTCCCTTCCTTTTCCAGGCGGGTTAAATCCCGCCGAGCTGTTTCAATGGAAATATCAAAGAGCTTTACCATCTGGTCGATTTTTATGATTTCATGGTCCTGTAAATATTCGATCAGTTTTTTGTCGCGTTCCTGCGGTAGCATTCGTTGGCCTCCTTGGATTTTCTGTGATTTAGTATAGCATAACGCAGTGGAAATGACAATATTATTAAAATATTTTCTTGAAACCGTAAAAATATTGTAAAAAAGTGTTTACAATATCACAACGATATGGTAATATACAGTCACAAGTTAATAAAAAGTTTGTAAAAAGATTGCAAAGATAGGAGGCATCAAATGAAAGTTTTTTGTTTAGGAGGAGCAGGAAGGATTTGCAGAGAATCCACGTTGGATTTAGTAGAACATTCTGATTTTGAAAAAATTACCATTGGAGATTATGACGAAAAGGCGGGGCAGGAAGTCGTAAAATGGCTGAATGATTCGAGAGTGGATTTTGTGAAGGTGGATGTCAATGATCATGCTGGAACTGTGAAACAGATGAAGGGCTATGACATTGTCATGGACGGAACCACCATCGCCCTCAACGGAAAGACCACGGCCTGCATCGCAGAGGCGGGCTGTCACGGCGTTAACCTCAATGGTTTTGGTGAAGAGAATCAATATGCGGACACTTTCAAGAAAAATGGAAAGACTTGCGTTCCAGGATTTGGGATGACTCCGGGAACGACACAGATGATGGCCATGCATGGCGCGAATCAGATGGACACGGTGGAAATTGTCAGAGTCAGCCATGGAGCTTACCGGCCATTTGCTTTTTCCAAAGCCATTACTGCTACGACTACATACGAATATGACCCAAACCTGCCGACAAGGACTGTGTTTGAAGATGGGAAATTCATTCAGGTGCCTCCATTCGCGAGGCCGCGGGATATCGCGCTTCCAGAGCCATATGGAACGAATCCGCAGTATATCATCCCGCATTCCGAAACAGTCACATTAGCCGAAGCCTTGAAGGACAAAGGCGTAAGATTGATCGAAACCCGTGGGACATGGCCGCAGAAAAACATGCAGTTAGTACGTGCGCTGTATGATTGGGGCATCCTGCGCAATGATAACATCACTGTGAATGGCAAAGAAATTGGTGTCATGGATTGCGTTGCGGAATACTTGCTCAACAGCAAGGAAGGAACGGAGACAGAACTTTATGGATATGCGCTGCACATTGAAGTGGTGGGAACAGAAGGAGGAAAGAAAGTACAGCGGATCTTGACGCACACGCACCCGAAATCCGATGGCTCTGTGCCAGGCTGGGAAAAACTTCGGGCTTACACGAGAAACGTAGGGATCCCAATGTCTATCGCTGTGCAGTTGATTGCGAAAGGCAAGGCAAAGGATACGGGCCTATTGATCCCAGAATACGCATTTGAGCCGCAAGACGTGTTCGATGAGCTGGAAAAGCGCGGAATCTATATCCACGAAGAAGTAAATTACTTAGACTAAGGATATTCCAAAGGAAGGAAGCTCTGCCGCAAGGAGCCATAAAACGCTCTTGCGGCAGAGTTTCTTCTATGAGGTGTCAGGAAAAGTCTTACATTTAATACAGTAATATTTTTTTCTGAAGCAGAATCACGAATAATACGGAATGGCAAAGGAAATCTCTGCCCCGCCATGCGCGTTGTTTTTCGCCTGCATGCTGCCAGAGTGCTGTTTGACGATCTGCATGGAAATGTACAGCCCCAGCCCAGAATGCTTTTGCGGAGTCTGGGTGACATAAGAAGCTCCAGCCGTTTGGGTCAGGTGTGTCGCGGCATCTGGGTCAATGCGCCTGCCGCCGCTGAAATTTCGCTCAAAAATATGGGGCAGATCCTGCTCAGGAATCCCATGTCCCGTGTCACTGACTGTGAAGACCAGCTCTCCTTCCGGAATGTTGTGGTCATCATCTTCAGGGATGCTGTGCAGCACGTCTTCATTGGTCCAGGTGCGGCAGGACACGTAGATTTCATTGCCCACCGGCGTGTGGCGGATGGAGTTGTTGATCAAATTAGAGACCACCTGCTGAATCCGGTACTGATCCACAATGATAACGGCATCCGCCGCGACATTGGAAGTGATCACCGGTTTGTGGCCGGACTGGAAAATGTGAAAATCGCATTGATCCAGCAGTTCCGTGAACACCTCCAGGGCGCAGTGCTCATAGAACTGATACTCCATGCTTTGAGAGGCAAAGTGGGAGACTTGCGCCAGATCGTCCACCAGAGTAGTGAGCATCATGGCCTTGGAGCCGATCATCTTCAAATAGGTGTCTGTGGACTCCACTGGCACGATTTTGTTCAGCAAACTTTCCGTATAGCCCTGGATCAAAGTGACAGGGGTTTTAATTTCATGCGAAATGTTTTCCAGGAATTCTTTCTTCGCCTGCTCCGCGGCTTTCAGATCTTCCTCCATGTTTTTCTGCTCCGTGATATCCCGAAGGATGCCCTCGATGGCGGTCACGGTTCCGGTGTTGTCTCGGATAGGGAGATAATGGATCTCAGACCACTTGACGATAACGCCGTTCCGATAAAGACACAAAATCCCCCCTCCTGCCTCAGAGATGGGGCGGGAAAAGATCCCTACGATGCTTTTATGCTTTTCCAGGGTGTTCACGCAGTCGAAAAAGCGATCCGGCATCTGATACAGCTGTTTGTCCGTTACCCCGATCAGCTCCGATATAGTAGGGCTCACATACTCGAAGCCTTGGGTCTTGTAATCGTAAAGGAACATGGAATCCGAAGAATTTTCCACCAAAAGACGGAATCGGGCGGAACGCTTGCTGTCCAAAAAACGCGATTTCTTGAAATAAATAATGGTCAAAATCAGGATCAGCGCATTGATGGTGAACAGACCGATAAAATAAGTGGCGACTGCCAATGACTGCCGTTCCAGGGAAAAGCCGAAATGATTGATCAGGATCCCCCAGAGGATAATGAGAAAACTAGCCATCAGCTTTTCCGGCAGATTCTGCGTCCAGGAATAGGAGATGAACATGCATCCGGCAATGATGAGCAGCCCAGAGCAATACATGACATTAGGGATGATCGCCAGCGTATAAATAAAATCCACGGATGGATACAGCAGCGTCAAAAACAAGAAAAAGAGCGTCACCCAAAACAACGGGCGGATCGGCTTTCTTTGGAAAAAGTGGAAGGTTCCCATTAAAAAAATATGAGAGCCAGCCAGGGCCACGATCTGGCGAAACATAAAATAATACGTGGACGGCAGCTGGGTATGCAGGTTCAGGAAATCCAGCAGGAACATGGCCGAATAAATCAGCCAGGAGATCCCCCACAAACGCATATGATTTTTCCTGCTCTGCTGAGACAATATGAGAAAAATAATGCTCAGCATCAACGTGGTGGCAGTGGCCGCCAACATGGAATAGCCGGGAAGAAAATACATGGATCCTGCTCCTTTCATGGTATTGCGCTGCTTTTATGATAAAGGAAAGCGAGCAGATTGTAAATAGCCTGGAAAAGGGACTTGGAAAACTTCCTTGATTCTATTGAAAAACGCTTGAAATTTCTGTACAATAGATAAGACAAAGCATAAGGGGAAAAGCAATGCAGGATTTTTTCAGAGCATTTACATCGGGAGTGGGCATCTTGGATGTGATCGACATTCTGATTGTCGCCTTCCTAATTTACAAGATACTGGGATTCATACGGGAAACTAGAGCAGGACAATTGATCAAGGGCCTGCTTGTTTTGGTGCTTGCCACATTTTTTTCAGAATTCGCCAATCTCTATACCCTCAACTGGGTGCTGAAAAGCGTCATGACTTTAGGAGCGTTCGCCTTGGTCGTGGTATTTCAGCCGGAACTGCGCAGAGGACTGGAATATCTGGGGAGATCCAAGCTGCTAAAGCCGGATTTCGGGCAAGTGGACAAAGAGAAAGCAAAGCACATCATCACTGAGTTCATTCGAGCCATCGAGAGCTTTTCCAAGGATCGCACCGGCGCGCTCATTGTCTTGGAACGGGAGACCGCGCTGACGGACATGACTGATTCAGGGACCATCATTGACGCGGAAATTTCCGCGGAACTGCTGGGAAACCTCTTTTATGAAGGCTCACCCCTTCATGATGGAGCAGTCATCATACGGGAAGGCCGGGTTTTTGCCGCTGGATGCGTGCTGCCTTTATCTCAAAACAAAACCATTGGCAAGGAATTGGGGACCCGCCATAGGGCTGGGATCGGCATCACAGAGCATTCTGACGCTCTGACGCTGATTGTTTCGGAAGAGACGGGGATCATTTCCATGGCTGTGGATGGGAAGCTTTCACGGTTTTTAGATACCAAAACCGTAGAAAAGACCCTGCTCAAAATGTATTTGGGCAATCAGGGTTCAGAGGGCAAAAAGTTTTTTCCGCCTATTTTTTTCAAAAAGATGAGGAGGAAGAGCGATGCTGAAAAATAACACAGTATTAAAGATCCTGTCAGTCTTGATCGCGGTTTGTTTGTGGATGTATGTCATGGGCAGCGTCAATCCAATGACAACGCAGACCATAGAAAACATCCCTGTGGAACTGCTGAATCAAGACACGCTGGAAGAACGGGGGCTGGCTATTCGAGGCGGCGTGGGATTCTCAGTGGACGTGGTTGTCGAAGGGAAACGATCCGTCCTTCACGAACTGGACAAAGACAAAATCAACGCGACCGTGGATGTGTTCGGATATGAAGAAGGCCAGAATTCCGTGCTGGTGCAGGTGGAAGTGCCAGACAATGTGCGGCTGAAAGAAGTGAAGACTCCAAGGATCGATATCATTGTGGACGAACTGGTTTCCGCTTACAAAAAGATAGATGTGAAATTCATAGGCAAGACCGGTTCAGGCATAGAACCAGCGGTCATAGCCACCAGCCCCGCGGAGATAGAAGTGAAAGGCGCGGAAACACTGGTCAACTCTATTAAAACCGTGCAGGCAAGATTGAACGCTGCGGAGCTTTCCAATCATCCAAAGTCGTTTCAGGCCAAACTGCAGGCATTGAATCAGAACGGAGAACAGATTTACGATGTGACGCTTTCTGCGGAAACCGCCGAGGTGGAAGCGGTCTTGTACCATACAAAGACAGTGCCTTTAGAAGTCAAGACCACAGGCAGCCTGCCAAAGAAATATGGGCTGGAAGATTTGTCCGCTCCGAAAGAAATCAAAATTTGCGGCGAGAAGGACGATCTGGACAGCATTGAAAAGATAGAGACAGAGCCAGTGGACATGAGCCAAATCAGAGCCAACACTACATTAGAACTGCATCCTATCCTTCCATCAGGAGTCCAGGTGTCCAAAGGTTCTAAAAAGGCAGTGGCTGAAATAAAGATAAAGCGTTTAGCTGAATAAGGCTTGTTTAGAATGGACAGAGCACAAAAGGCAAGTCAAACCGTTAGTTGTGTGAAAATGTAGAAAAGGAGATCAGAAATGGGAAGACTTTTTGGAACAGACGGCGTGAGAGGCATCGCCAATTCCGAGTTGACGCCGGAACTGGCTTTCAAGCTGGGAAAAGCAGGCGCTCACGTACTCAGTAAAAAGAAAGGCAAGCCCGTTGTTCTAATCGGGAAAGATACAAGGATTTCCGGTGACATGCTGGAAGACGCGCTGAGCGCGGGGATACTGGCCGTAGGCGGAAACGTGATCAAAGTAGGCGTTTTGCCAACGCCGGCAGTGGCGTATTTAGTGAAATACTACCAGGCAGACGTGGGAGTGGTGATTTCCGCGTCCCATAACCCTTTTGAGTACAATGGAATCAAATTTTTCAATGGAGACGGCTTTAAACTGGATGACGACATTGAAGATGAGATCGAAGACATCATTTTGAGAAACATCGATGTGAACAGCCACATCACAGGAGAGTTGTTGGGAAAATGCCTGGAAGCGGATGAAGACGCACCGGAAATTTACGCCAGATATCTGCAGGGGACCATAGATCGCAGGCTGGATGGTCTGAAAATCGTTTTGGACTGTGCCAACGGCGCTTCTTACCAAGTAGCGGAAATGGTTTACAAAGCGCTGGGCGCGAAGGTCTCTGTGATTGGAAACAAACCAAATGGCATGAACATCAATGATGGCTGCGGTTCCACGCATCCGGAAAAATTACAGAAAGAAGTCGTGGAGCAGGGCGCTTTCATGGGTCTTGCCTATGACGGCGACGCGGACCGGCTGATCGCCATAGATGAAAAAGGTCGGGTGATCGATGGTGACAAACTGATCTGCATTTGCGCCAAAATGCTGAAAAACGCAGGTGAACTGAAAGACGGCAGAGTAACGGCCACGGTCATGAGCAACATTGGTTTCCACAAATATATCGAAGCCATGGGCTGCACCGTGGATGTGACGGGAGTAGGCGACAGATATGTCTTGGAAAGCATGATACAGACAGGCTGCGTGATCGGCGGCGAACAGTCAGGGCATATCATTTTCCTGAACCATTCCACCACAGGAGATGGCATCTTATCCTCCCTGCAGCTGGTGAAAGCTGTTTTGGAATCAGGGAAAAAGCCATCGGAGCTCGCGGATGAGATCGAGATCTATCCGCAGGTACTGAAAAACGCGAAAGTCAAAAATGAAAATAAATCAAAATACGCCAGTGACCCGGACATCCAGGAGGCCATTCAGAAAGTGGAGGCAGAGATGGAAGGAAGCGGCAGAGTCTTGATCCGTCCATCTGGCACAGAGCCTCTTGTAAGAGTCATGCTGGAAGGACAGGACGTGGAACGGATCACAGAGCTGGCCCAAGAACTGGCGAAGCTGCTTACTAGGAAATTTGGTTAGGAGGTAAAACCATATGTGCGGTATTGTTGGATATATTGGTACGAACAATGATGCGAAAGAGGTGATCATCCAGGGGCTGAAACGCCTGGAATATCGAGGTTACGACTCTGCGGGCATCGCACTTTACAGGGATAAAAAGATCGAGACCAGAAAGCATGTGGGAGAGATCAGCAATCTGGAAAAGATCATCGGTGACCCAGACTTTGAAAGCACCGTGGGCATCGGTCACACCAGATGGGCCACTCACGGCGCGCCGTCTGATCTAAACGCGCATCCCCACAGCAATGGAGATGACACAGTCACAGTAGTGCATAATGGCATCATCGAAAATTTCGTGGAATTGCGGGAATGGCTCAAGGAAGATTATGGCGTGAAATTCAAGTCTGACACAGACACAGAGGTCATCGCCCACCTGATCGGCATTTACTATGATGGAGATCTGCACCAGGCTGTGAATCGGGCAGTGGAACAGATGCGGGGCGCATATGCCATTGCGGTCATCGCTGCCAAAGAGCCAGACAAGATCGTGGCTGTGAGAAAAGACGCGCCAATGGTAGCGGGCATTGGGGAAGGCTGTAATTTCATTGCCTCTGACATCCCCGCGCTGCTCAAATACGTGCGCAAGATTTACCTGATTGAAAATAACGAAACCGTTGTCCTGACAAAGGACGACATCAAGATATACGATGAAAACCAGAAGATCGTAAAGCGGGAAGTGTTCCATGTGACTTGGGACGCGGACGCGGCGGAAAAAGGCGGCTACGAGCATTTCATGATGAAGGAGATCCACGAGCAGCCAAAAGGCTTGTTTGAGACCCTCACCAGGCGGCTCAATGCTGACAACACCGTGAGGCTGGATGGAATTTCCATGACAAAAGCGGACATCGAAAGCTTTACCAAGATCTACATCGTGGCCTGTGGCACTGCTTACCACGCAGGATTGGTGGGAAAAGCGGTGATCGAGAAAATGGCGAAAATTCCGGTGGAAGTGGACATCGCGTCGGAATTCCGCTATAGGGATCCATTTGTGGATGACAAGACATTGTTCATTGCCATCAGCCAGTCAGGAGAGACCCTGGACACTCTGGCCGCTCTTAGAGAAGCCAAGCGCAAAGGCGCGAGGATCCTTTCTGTGGTCAATGTGGTAGGCAGCTCCGTTGCCAGAGAATCGGACGATGTGTTCTATACTTGGGCAGGACCGGAGATCGCCGTGGCTTCCACAAAAGCCTATACCACCCAGCTGATGTGCATGTACCTGATCGGCCTGTACATGGGACACACCAAAGGCGTGATCGACCAGGAATATTACGACAGATTCATCGAAGAGTTAAAGCAGATTCCTGACAAGCTGGAAGATTTGCTGAAATCAGAAGCAAAGATCGAAGAAATCGCCAGAAAGTATTGCCGGCGGGAGCAGGTGTTCTTTATTGGCAGAGGCGTGGATTCCGGCGTTTCTTACGAAGGCTCTTTGAAGCTGAAGGAGATTTCCTATATCAATTCCTTTGCCATCGCAGCAGGAGAATTAAAGCACGGAACCATCGCCCTCATCGAAGAAGGAACCTTGGTGTTCGCCCTGGCCACACAGGATTTCCTCTTTGAAAAGATGCTGTCCAACATCCAGGAGATCAAGGCCAGAGGCGCCAACGTGGTAGGCGTGGCCAAAGAGGGAAACCAGGAGATCGAAAACCAGTCCAGCGAAGTGATTTACATTCCATCCTGCATGGATGAAGTGACGCCGCTGCTGGCCGTGGTGCCGCTGCAGCTCTTTGCTTATTACGTAGCGAAGTTCAGAGCCTGCAACATCGACAAACCGAAAAATCTCGCAAAATCAGTAACAGTGGAGTAAAAATATGAAGAATTACGAAGTAAAAGATATCAAATTGGCGCCTTCCGGTCATCAGAAGATCGAGTGGGTCAAAAATAACATGCCTCTGCTCAGAGGCTTGGAAGAAGAGTTTCAGAAGACAAAGCCTTTTGAAGGCGTGAAAATCAGTCTTTCCGTTCACATGGAAGCAAAGACTGCGTATCTCTGTTTGGTGCTCGCGGCAGGCGGGGCGCAAATGTCCGTGACCGGCAGCAACACGCTTTCTACTCAGGATGACGTGGCCGCTGCTCTGGCAGACGCAGGGTTGAAAGTGTTCGCTGTTCATGGAGCGTCAGACGAAGAGTACATGCGCCATATTGAAATGTGTCTGGAGCACAAGCCAAACATCATCATTGATGACGGCGGCGATCTGGTAGGGCTGCTGCACAACCAGAGACCGGACCTGGCAGAAGAGGTCTGGGGCGGCTGCGAAGAGACCACCACAGGAGTCATCCGCCTGCAGGCCATGGAAAAAGAGGGAATCCTTAAGTTCCCGATGGTGGCAGTGAACGATGCCCAGTGCAAGCACTTGTTCGACAATCGCTATGGAACCGGTCAGTCCGTGTGGGACAGCATCATGCACAATACCAACCTGATCATTGCCAGCAAAACAGTGGTAGTCGTTGGCTACGGCTGGTGCAGCAGGGGCATTGCCATGCGCGCGTCTTCTTTAGGCGCGAAAGTCATTGTCACAGAGATTGATCCAGTAAAAGCCATGGAAGCCCGCATGGATGGCTTTGATGTGATGAAAATGGAGCAGGCGGCTCCTTACGGCGATATCTTCGTCACTGCCACAGGCTGCAAGCACACCATCACCGTGGATCACATGAAGAACATGAAAGATCGGGCGATCCTGGCCAATGCGGGTCATTTCAACGTGGAGATCGATATGGCCGGACTGGAAGCCGCTGCGGAGGAGAAAAAAGAAACCAGACAGAACATCATGGGTTACAAGCTGCCGGGAGGCAAGTGGATCAACGTGCTGGCAGAAGGCAAGCTGGTCAATATCGCCGCGGGCAACGGACATCCGGCGGAAATCATGGACTTGAGCTTCGCGGTTCAGAGCA
Organism: uncultured Eubacteriales bacterium; assembly: GCA_910583765.1. GTDB lineage: Bacteria > Bacillota > Clostridia > Peptostreptococcales > Anaerovoracaceae > Hominibacterium. The sequence goes on from CAJTYS010000008.1 coordinate 21,449, forward strand.
TGTCAGCCATGTATATCAAAGAGCACTATCAAGAGCTGGGAAATAAGGTCATTGACGTTTCCGCGGAAATTGATGACAAGATTGCCAGAAGAAAGCTGGAAGCCTGGGGGATCCAGATCGATACACTGACACCAGATCAGGCGCAGTACCTGAACAGCTGGCAGGTATGACGCCATGCAGAAAATGAGCGCTTTCTGACACACACCGTAAAGATAAGAGGTAATAAAAATGGCAAAAAGACCAAAGATCATGATCACAATGGTGGATAAAAAAGAGTCGGGTCCATGTCATTACGGACATAAAATCGGCGACAGCTTTGATTTTACTAAGGATAGAGGGAAAATGTGCCCTATGATGGCCCATACAGCTTTTCCGTATATTGATATTTTACGATATGGCGGAACCGTTCCGGGAGAAGCCAGCGAAGACGAGTGCCTTTTCTGCTGTCCGGATCCAAGAGTGATCAATGTTTTCAAGATAGAGCGGATACAGGAGCAGGATGCTGCCCAGAGAGGATGATAATATGCATATTGGAGTAGATATTAAAGCAAAAATCATGGAAGATGTGAAGGAAGCCATTCGGATTTTCGAGGAAAACCCGGAACGGAAGACCAAGTTCGGGGAGCCGATCATCGGTTATGTGAGCACAACGGATTCGATCTTTGACATGTACTTTTCCAGAAGGCTCTGCAATCATCCAAAGAACATATACAGGCCGGGAAACACAGTGGTTGTCCACTTCGTGCCTTTTGCGCCGGAAGTGACGGAAAGCAATCGGGACGGGGACGCGCCGTCCGAAGCGTGGGAGAACGCATTCAATGATTCCATGTGGCTTTCCATGCGTCTCAACGGCGTGATCCGAGACGCTTTGGACACGGTGGGGAGACTCTCTTCGGGCACCAACACGCCTACGGATTGGAACGAGGAGCTTTGCCGCGAAGACTGGTCCCACAAGCTGGTGGCTTATGCCGCGGGAATGGGTGAATTCGGACCGGCCGGTTGTTTGAAAACAAAGCACGGCTTCGCGGGAAGATTCGGTTCCATCATCACAGATGGCAAATACGCAGCGGCCATGCCGCCTCTCAGCAACGAAGAACTGGAAGCGGTGTTCCAGGAGATCCAGAGGCAGTACTGCGAGAAAGGAACGGCTGGCGTGGTTTGCAGTCAGGAAATGATCAACGCCTGTCCCGCGGGCGCTATCGCAGAGGATGGGATCGACCGGAAGATCTGTCAGGCCCACTGCAAAACCATTGATCCGTATATCCCTTCACCGGAAGTGTGTGGGAAATGCTTTTTCTATTAAGCAAAGATCGGTAATCCGTAACAAGCAGTGAATCACAGGAGGAGAATGTAATGAAAGAGAGCAGCAAGCAAAAGCGCATATGGAAAGTGTTTTTCATGTTCGCGTCGATTTTTTTGAGCAGCATGGTATTGGGGGGTAACGCAGGTTTATGCGGCTGATCCCATCCTTACATATAAGGATGAAGCGGTCTATAATATAAACGGCCAGTTAAAGGATAAACAGGGCAATTATTTGCTGCCGCAGGGCGGCCATATACAGCTGAGAGCGACACAGACCGTCTATAATTTGATTACAGGTGTTGACTGGCAAACAGATAGTGTGAATGGGTGGAATTATATTTCCATAGCTGGTGGAAAACCAAAAGTCGAAGATGTGATACAAGGCGTCACAGTCCGGGGAATCAGACCGGGGCTGGTGACTTTGAACGGAAGGATCCTTTCTACAGCAGGGTACGGATCCGCGAGCCTCGGTGTGCAGTGGTGCGATAATAAGTTTCCCATTCGCGTCGTAGGCCCTCTTACAGCGATCACGCTGTCAAAAAGCAGTGCGTCTCTTTCACCAGGAGACACGACAGAGGTAGAAGTGGTGACGATGACACCAGATAGTTTGTATTCTCTGCTCTTTAGCACCCCGATCACCTATAGTTCGTCAAATCCATCTGTTGCCACCGTAGACTCTTCGGAAGGAAAAATCACAGCAATTAGCGGCGGAACGGCAACCATCACAGCAGCAACAAGAAACGATGTGAAAGCAACATGCAAGGTTACGGTAAAAGGAAAGTCATCAGGCAAGGACACTGCCAATGGAAAGCCATCGGGCACAGTGTCGTCTAAAGGACTGTCTTTGAGCAAAAGCAGCACAACCATATCCTTAGGCAAAAAGGGAAAATTGACAGCAAAGTTAAATGGAAAAACAATCACGCCTGTTTATAAAAGCAGCAATAAAAACATATCCATTAGCAAAAAAGGGGTCATTACAGCGAAAAAAATCGGGACAGCAACAGTGAAAGCGACCTATAAAAAGAAAACCGCCACATGTAAAGTGACTGTTGTTCCCGCAGCGCTTTCCCTAAAAGCTTCTGGCGGCGCAAGCAAAGTCACGTTGAAATGGAAAAAGGCGTCAAACGTGTCGGGGTACAAGATTTATCGTTCAACGACTGCTAACGGAAAATACGAAGAGGTGAAAACATTAAAAGCCTCTAAAAAAAGCGCCACCATCAAAAAACACGAGAAAGGCACTTATTATTACAAAATAAGAAGCTATAAAACAGTCAAGGGAAAAACGTATCTGGGAGCGTTGAGTAAAGCAAAAAAGGTGACAGTTAAATAATGCGATGTAAAATACACCCATCAGCGTCTTTCCATTGAATTTAATTTTATCATAAAGCACGGTCCGTGCGAGGTTTCATCCTTTGGAGTGAAAACCGAACCTGGATTCATATAAGCATGCACACCCATGTCTTTGTCAATAGGAACGTGGGTGTGTTTGCTTTAGGAGAAAGGTAAATTAAATGGGGCCTAAGGCAGCCCCCCTTTTGCGTACATGTGGAAGCGCAAAAACTATGGAAAAAAATACTAGGAAAAAGTTGACATACATCATAAAATATGGTATATTTAGCGTGTAAGATATTTCCACAGAACAATAAAGGGGTAAAAAATGATGGATTATGGAGTTTTTAAACAGGTTATTTTTGAAAGGATCAAGGAATTTCTGCCGCCAGTATTCCATACATATGATGTGAATATCACGACTGTGCGGAAGATCAATCAAAAGAAAGAGGCATTGCTGCTGATGCCGCCGAAAAATGAGCAGATCGCAGCCATGCCAAACATTTACCTGGATGAGATGTATGAGGAGTTTCGATCCAAGCAGGACATCGAAGAGGTGCTGCGCCTGATCGCCGCGATGATCATTCATCACACGGGCAGCTTCAATGCGCAGCAGGTGGACCTGGATTTCAAGAACAAAAAGGATTCCATTGTGATGAATTTGATCAATCGGGAACGGAACCTGGAGCTGCTGGAGACCGTGCCTCACCAGGATGTGATGGATCTTTCTGTGATCTACAGGATCATCATGGAGCAGGATGACAGCGGCTTGGCCACGATCTTGGTGGACAACCGCATCATGGAGGAATTGGAGCTGAGCGAGAAAGAGCTGGAGGAACTAGCCTACGCCAATACAGGAAGGATGTTCCCAATTGAAATTTTCAAATTATCCGATCTGCTGTATGTGATGACCAATGAACTGAAGGTCCATGGAGCCACTACCATGATGTATTCACAGGCAGTAGAGATCCTGGCAGAGAAAATAGGAGGCAGTTTTTTCGTGATCCCCAGTTCGATTCACGAGATCATGGCTGTACCGGAATGGCAGTGCGACGCGGGCACGCTGGTCAGCATGCTGGAAGATGGGAACAAGTTCTGCTGCTTGGAGGAGGAAATATTATCCAACACCATCTACCATTATGACAAGGATAAGAAGCTTTTTACCATGGCAGCGTCTTATGAAGAAATGCGGGTGTCGTGCGCCTGAGGAGAAAGTGACCGGCAGTGCAGGAGGGGAGACCGCAGCCGGTCAGGTTTTATCAGACCTATTTGCCTTGTCATAGGCGAGTAGGTCTGGTCTTCTACAGCGAGGGGAGCCTGCGCTGGCTTGCGCTTGCAAGGGCAGGAGTTTTATGGTAGTATGGAGGCGCAGGAAGGAATGAAAGAGCAGATAGCGATATTGGAAATAGACCAGAAGCATCAGGAAGATCTGCAGCGCTTGCGTGATCTGCGTCCGATCGATGATGATTTCATGCGTTGTCTTTTTAAAGACAATATTCCACTGGTTGAATTTGTGTTGCGAGTTATTACCGATAGGCAGGATTTGATCATTACCGATTGCGAAACACAAAAAGACATGAAAAGACTGGCGGGAGCGAGGTCCCTTCGCTTGGACGCATATGGAACGGATTCAACAGGGAAGAGGTATGATTTAGAAGTTCAAAGACAGGAAAAGGGTGCGGATCCACATAGGGCAAGATACCATTCCAGTGTGATGGATATTGAAAATCTTCATTCAGGGCAAGAGTTTAAAGAATTACCGGATATTTATACGATTTTCATCATCGAAAAAGACTTTTATGAAAAGGGCGAGCCGGTCTATCCGATTGAGAGAATCAACTGCGCAACGGGTAAATGTTTTGGAGATGGGGAGCATATTCTTTATGTGAATGGTGAATATCGAGGAGATTCCGATATTGGAAAACTTATGCATGATTTTAACTGCACCAGGGCGGATGACATGAATTTTCAACTAATGGCAGACCGCACAAGGTATTTGAAAGAAAACCCGAAAGGAGTGGAGGAGATGTGTCGGATCATGGAAGACATGAGAAATCAAACATTGAGGGAAGGAATGATAAATGTTGCGAAAAAGATGCTAGAAGATGGAACGATAACACTTGAAAAGATCGCGGAATTTGTTGGTCTTTCTGTTGATGAAGTGAAGGAATTGAAAGCGGATCGACCAGTGTGAACTAAGCGATGGGTTGGAAAACATATTTCTGAGATACATCCCACATCCAAGATTACCAAACTGCTGAAGGAATCTTTTGAAGAAAAAATGTACCAAGTTAAAAGTTTTCACACTAAGTAGAAAGCATTGAAAATAAGCATAGTATCAATAATTTCAAAGAATTACATGTAAAAGAAGTTTACACATGTAATTCTTTTTGCCTTCAAATCTGTTGAAATTGCGTGTTTTCTTCTGACATGGATTTTGCTATTTAATATTCATGTCGCAACATGAGAGAAAATTACCTTGACTTCGGCCTCCCAGCGTTTTCCGAAGAAGAGCACGCAAAAGCCAGAGAAATCCAGAAAAACATGGGCGGGGAAGAAGTGGGGCTTCATACAGGAATTTTGCCGTTCGAAGGCGGCAGGACGGGACTTTGCGATACTTCTGAATTCAGCTGGAATGCGCCGTATGCGACAGCTGGGCGCAGAAAACGACACATCCCATCAACTGGAACAGAAATAACGCCTTGTTGGATTTTATCTGATATGAAATAATAAAAAACGCCAAACCCAAAAATCCGATCCCTTGAATGACATATCCGTCAAATCCTATTCTGGAGCAAACGGATATAAGTGTTTCTGATATCGTTGAAAATCAATTCATCATCTCGGGTCGCGACATCGGATATTGCGCACTTCTCGACAAAGAACTTAAACGGTGCAGGATCGAAGTGAGGCCGATCATGGAAATGGGATCGGTAGGTGCGATCATCAATGTTTTGCTGGGAGGTTACGGAACATCATATATCCCGAAGTTCATGGCCGACAAATATCTTGAAAGTGGGAAACTAGTAAAGCTGGAGGTCAGGGACATCGACATCGATCTGTACTCGTATTACATATGCAGCCGCCATCGCCGGATCAATCCCGTGATGCGGGAATTCATACGCATAGTCGAAGAAAATTTATGGCGGGCGCTCTTTATGGAGAATTAAAAAAGACAGGAACAACAATAACGTTACGTTGTCCCGAAGCAATGGAAACGGAATTTGCGGAATGAAAATACGTCACATTTGACGATCCCACATTGCTGGCAGAAACAGTGCGGGAACAGGGGCTATCATTTGTATGTATGAACGGCCGCTATGGTTGAAGGAAAACATCGTGGCGCTTCCTGTCGAATATATTTAGTGCGCATCCAGACTCGTGCTCATTTCCTGTAGGAGCAACATGGAGCAAGTCCCCTGTAGGGTATAAATGAACGTAATCAATGCCATCAAAAGCAAGAAATGGAGAAATATCATGAAAGCTATAACGAGAGAGAAACGATCAATGGTCATGACGATCATCATAATTTCCATTTTTTCCATGGCCTTGTCTGGCTGCGGAGGAACGGATACCTCCGGCGAGGCGCAAGGATCAAAAAACACCACAACCATAGCGGGTTGCTATATCTATAATGTCAGGGACATGAACGCCCGCGTGGGAGACTCGGATTATGTTTTTGTCGCGAACGTGGTCAAAAAGGGTGACTCCGAGGAAACTCCAGATGGCGGGATCCCGTATACGAACTACGAGCTGCAGGTTTTAGAAAACATCAAAGGAAATCTAACGATGAATGAAACCATCCCATTGAAAAAAGAAGGCGGCTATTCAGAAACCGATCATTTCAATTTCATCTATGAAGACGATTTCCTGCCAGAGGAAGGGCAGCTTTGCATTTTCCTTACATGCGCAGGTGAAGACGGCACATTGTATGCGTCAGGCGAAAATTCCAACATCTTGTTAAACGACACCGTGGAGCAAGATGCTTCCAACAAGACATTAAATCAAACACAACAAAAGCAGCAATTGGATTCCATTAAGAAAAACACCAAGTATCAGAAAGTGGTGGATGCGCTGGACACTCAATTTGACCCGACCGGACGGGAGCATTTTAAATCGCAATATGAAGAAAACCTGTGAAGGACAAGCGTGTCGGGTCTGAAAACGCGGCATTTTCTCACTTTGTGTCGTGTAAATCAATGACCTTTTAACCTAATATGCTGAGCAAGGAGGTGGCAGCCAATGGACCAGAAAAAAGTAGGCTTGTTTTTGAAAACACTACGTAAAGAAAAAGATATGACGCAGGAAGTGTTGGCAGAGTCATTGAACGTGTCCAGCAGAACAATATCCAGATGGGAAACAGGAAGCAATATGCCTGATATCAGTTTGCTGGTTGAACTAGCAGAATTCTATCAAGTCAGCATACCTGAAATCATTGATGGAGAAAGGAAAAGTGAGAACATGAATCAAGAGACGAAAGATACTGCGGTAAAAATGGCGGAATATAGCAAAAATGAGTTCCACACAAAGAAACGGAAAATGATAAGCGCGCTCCTCATGATATTTGGCGTATTTCTCATGATTTCCGCTTTAACGATATTTCCCAATGAGAGCAGTTGGGGAAGCATTTACGCAATCATTGGCGGAGCCATATTGACCGCAGGAGTTTATTTCAGAGTAAGGTCTGTGTTAGTGAAAAGAGGCTCACAAATATGGAGCGTTGTTGGGTGCGTCATTGTGTTATTTGGAATTTTTACTGTTTCAGATTATATCGCGGTTTCGCAATTCCAACAGGTCCCTAGATTTAGCCATGAAAAATCTTATGGCGAAGATCTTGTTGAACACAAGACCTTATTTTATACGGTCATTCAAAAAAATCCAGGAACCGAAAATGAAAGAATAGAAATCGTAAAATAAGAGCGTAAAGGCGCATCAGATCATCATCACACAACGGAACGCGTCCTTTTCTTGAGCAAATCGGAAGTTGAAGCAGGCGCTCAAAGCTTTTGCCGCTGAACCCCCTTGCTTATCATCTGCGTGAAAACCGCCTCTAGCAGATTATTTAAAACGGACAGTAACATTTTTATGCCCAAAACCATACTCTATACTGAAATAAAAAATTAGAAAAGTAGGTGAAATGAATGGGTAATAACTGCGGATTGATGCGTGGAGAAGGTGGCATTGACACCAGCTTATTGTTCTTCTTCTTGCTGTTAGTGATTATCTTCTGCAACTGCTGCTAGAAACCGGATAAAGGGAAGCAGGCGGCACGACTTCGCACCGTGCCGCCTCCCACAATCAGCGCTAGCCGATCTGCGCCTGGATACGGGACTTGGTTCGTTCTTCGCCCAAAATCTGCTGAATTTCCCAGATGTCAGGAGACTGGCTGCGTCCCATGACCGCGATGCGAATGACTGTGCTCACGTCTCCCACATGTCCTTTGTACTGATCAGGATTTTTTTTGTAATCCTTTGGACGAGCCGCATAATTCAGTTCTTCTGCGATGGCTCGGATCTTATCGAACCATTGGCTCTGATCATCGCTGTGATCATAAGTCTCCAGATATTTTGTAAGGATCTCTTTTGCGTCAGCAGCCGCGTTTTCTGGATAAGCATCCTGGATTTCAAAATACTCATCAAAGAAATAATTGATAAAGGCAAAGATCTGCTTGCCGTAAACCAAATCTTTTCTCGGTTTTTTGCCGCTCCTGCCCAGATCGAGAATTTTTTCGATATAATCCTCATGGCCTTCAAAGAGCGGCAGGATGTCAGGCTGAAATTCCGCTGCCCAGTCTTTCATGAACTGGCAGAGCTGGGAGGCAGGGAGTTTCACCAGAACGTCCTTGGAAACATCGTTCAGCTTGTCCAGATCAAACAAAGCGCCGGAATTGCTCATTTTTTCCGCCTGGAACGGGAAGTCGGCCGCCGCTGCGTCAGGGTTTTCTTTGCGCCATTCTTCATAATTGGAATTGAGGATGGTCAGCAGGTATTCCCGAACAGCTTCAGGCACGTAACCTTCCTGTCTATAATAATCCAGAGAAAGTTCAGGGTCTTTTCTCTTGGACAGCTTGCGCTTGTTGCCGTTGTCCAGCTTCATCAGCTGCGCGGTGTGGCAGAACACAGGCATTTCAAATCCCAGCTTTTCAAAGAGTTCCACATGGATGGGCAGGGAAGAAATCCATTCTTCGCCTCGGACCACATGGGTGGTGCGCATGAGATGGTCATCCACCACATGGGCAAAGTGGTAAGTCGGGATGCCCGTGGCCTTTAAGATTACCACATCCTGATAGTTTTCCGGCATGGAAAGGGTGCCGCGGATGCCGTCTTCCACAGAAATGGAGCGAGCCTTTTCCGGATCCTGGTTTCCATCGGACTTGAGACGGACCACATAACTTTTTCCCGCAGCGATATTCGCCTCAATCTCTTCCAGCGTCAGATTCCGGCAAGCGGCATAATCCCCGTAGATCCCAGGATTTTCTTTATTTGCTTCCTGCTTCGCCCGGATGTCGCTGATTTCCTCCTCAGTCAAAAAGCACGGATAAGCCTGGTCTTTTTTCACCAGCTCCTTTACATAGCACTGGTAGATTTCACCTCGCTGGCTCTGCCAGTAAGGGCCGTAATCGCCAGTAGCGCCATTGATCGCAGCGCCTTCGTCAAAATCAATGCCAAAGAAATCCAGGGACGTGAGGATGGTTTCCACTGCGCCCTCCACATAGCGCTTGTCATCCGTGTCCTCGATACGCAGGTAGAAAACGCCGCCGCTCTGACGGGCTAGCCGTTCGTCTACAAAGGCGCCATACAGATTCCCCAGATGGATGAAGCCTGTGGGACTGGGGCCGAGCCTGGTTACTTTCGCGCCGTCAGGCAGGCTGCGGGGCGGATAGATGGTTTCATAATCCTGCGGCGTTTTTGTGATCTGCGGAAACAGAAGTTCCGCCAGTTTATCATGATTCATAATTTTTATTCCTCTCTGACTCAATATTAGTTCTATTATACATGGTAATGGCTTTTCAAGTCTACAAAAATTCACGATTCCTTTGGTTTTGCCGCAAAATAAAGTCTTCCCTTATGGAGTCAGGTAAGCTATACTAGAAAGAAAGCCAATGTTGATAAAGAGGGAGGGGAACATGAAGTTAAGAGAATTGTTGAATGATCAGGTCGAGTCCGCGCGGGAAGTCCTGATCGGAAGAGAAATAGATGTGCTGGGCAAAAAGGCTCTGCTGCTTTCCTTGCGGGAAGTGGACGAGATGGAAGATGGAGATTTGGTAAGAGCCGTGAAACTGGCGGTGCTCCATGAAGAGGCGCTAGAAGAGGACGAGGATTGGTTCGACAATGAAGAAGAAGAGGAAGACCAGACCAATCGTCAATGGCTCATCGAAATGATGGACACGGAGGAAGAGGTTTCTGCCACGGATATTGATGCCTTTGTGGTCAATGGGGTTCGCTACGAAGTCCTTGAGAGCGACACCAGTTTCTTGGAAGATCCGCTGTATGAAGAAGGGATGCTGGCCAGGCACTTTGTGGAGCAGGGAATCATACCCGACATTTGGCTGGAAAAAGATCTGGACCAGCTGGCCATCGCGGAGCATACTGTGGAACCAGGGATTCTGCGGGTGGATTGGAACGCCGATATTTTGAACGTTTCCGCAGAAATCAGCGAACCTGATCAGGAATTTCTGGTAGGAAAGATCATCAAATGCGCCTGCGGTCATTACGATGTGCCAAAGGAATTTTCCATAAAAGACCCCCAGGGGCTGGACACAAAAGTGCGGATCCATGGCGTGTATTTGCACGATATTTGGTCAGATGCCGCCTGCTTGGAAATGGATTTCAGCGAATTGGAAGAGCTTTGCGAGCGGGATGAGCGGCTGCTGGTAGTGGAATACAGCACAGATGAGGAATTGAACCTGCAGTTTTATACAAAGGATTATCTGGATGCTTCTGTGGATGATGACATGGAGGACATTGGCGCCTGGGGCGTATTTTTGGAAACGCCATACCGTACCAGCGTGGTGGATGTGGTTTCGGCTGATTTTGATGAAGAGGTGGAAATCGAACTGCTGTCCTACACAATGTAGCGAGGCGGAGATTCGGAGGAAATGGATATGAGTGCAAGAAAACAGGAAGTGCTGCGGCAAACGGATGATACGATTTTTGTATTGGACATTGGCACCCGCAGCATCATCGGCCTGGTGGGAGTCGTGGAAGATGAGAAGCTGAACATTATTGCCGTTGAAGCCGCGGAGCACCAGAAACGGGCTATGATAGACGGGCAGATCGAGGATATCAACGCTGTGGCAAAGTTGGCGGTAACAGTAAAAGAACGCATTGAGGAACAGCTGGACATGAAGCTGACCCGAGTCTGCGTGGCAGCGGCGGGAAGGGCGCTGAAAACAGAGCGGACCACCCATGAAATGGAGATTCCAGAGGGAAAAGCCATTGACGCGGAGCTGATCAACCAGTTGGAGTCCGGCGCGATTGAGAAAATCGAGGACATGCTGAAAGAATCTTCCGGCGATATGTACAAGCAGTTTTATTTGGTGGGATACAGCGCGATTCAGTATTATTTGGACGAGTATCCGATCTCCAGCCTTCTGGATCACCATGGCAGCAGGGCAAGAGCTGACATTCTGGCTACCTTCCTGCCAAGTGAAGTGGTGGAAAGCCTTTACGCGGCCATGCAGAAGGCAGGTTTGGAAGTGGCAAGCCTGACATTGGAGCCCATTGCGGCCATCAATGCGGCGATTCCGGAAAATTTGCGTTTGCTCAACTTGTGCTTTGTGGACATTGGGGCAGGAACTTCGGACATTGCCATATGTAAAGACGGGAATATCGTGGGCTACACCATGGCGACAATCGCCGGCGATGAGATCACAGAAGCGCTCATGAAAGAGTACTTGATCGATTTCAATACTGCGGAGCAGATCAAGATGGAGCTGGATTCCAAGAAGGAAATTTACTTTACAGATGTCATGGGCTTTGAGCAATCCCTTGCCGCGGAAGACATGCTGGAAAGCATTTCAGGGCAGATCACTCAGCTTTGCCAGGAAATCGCAGGACGGATCCAAGAAGTCAACGGCGGCTCGCCTTCTGCTGTGTTCCTGGGCGGTGGTGGAAGCAAGCTGAAAGGCGTGCTGGAAGGGGTGACAGAAGCCCTTGCCATGGATGAAAAGAGAGTCGCCATTGCCGGAAGCAACTTTAAAGCCACCTCTTTTTCCAAGGAATATGATTTGAACAATCCAGAATATGCCACGCCTTTAGGGATCGCCGTGTCCACTGGGCTGAATCTGATCAATGACAGCTGCCATGTAACGCTGAACGGAAGGCGGGCAAAGCTGTTCCGCAACGGCCAGCTGAATGTTTTGAATGTTTTGACCATGAACGGATATCGGTATCGCGACCTTTTCGGGCGCTCTGGTGCCAGCCTGGTAGTGACGGTAAATGGGAAACGCACCGTGTTTTATGGAAAACCAGCTACCAACTCCACGCTGATGCTCAACGGGAATCCGGCTGGCGTGGACACTTTGGTGCAGGCTGGAGACGTATTGGAATTCATCCCGGCACAGGCAGGCGAGCCAGCCCAAGCCACGGTTAGGGACGCTATTGGTGATGACGCGGGAAACCTGGAAACGGGGATCAGGCTCAACGGCGAGCCGGCGGATTTGGATACGCCGCTGAAAGCTGGTGATGTGATTGCGACAGGTGTTGTGGATGATGAGCCCCAGCCAACGCCACAGCTGCGGGAAGAAACGGCTGCGACCGAAGAGGCGGCGGACCAGTCAGAGGCGCAGGCAGAGATTCAGTTAGACCAGGGAGCAGGGGGGCAGCCAGAGAAACCGGCAGAGGCTCAAAAAGACCAGCGGGCGGAGGTCCGGTCAGCGGCGCGGTCGGAGACTGGGATCGAGCCACAAGAGGACGTCCGGTCAGAACTGCGGGAGGAAATTCAGACAACACCGCAAGGAAAGGTTCAGCCACAAATGCGGAGGGAACTTGACGCAGAGCCGCGGTCAGAGTCCCAACGAGAGTCACGGCCAGTAATGCGGCCAGAGAATAGACTGGGAACGCGGCAAGATGCGACAAGGGGACGCGGCACTGCAGGAAAGCCAGGGCCAGCAGCGAACCAGGATGCGGCGGCACCGCAAGAAGCGGAGTCACAGCAGGAAATGAAAATCACCCAGGAACCGAAAATGGCGGAAACCCAGTCAAAACCGGCTCCAGCGGTGAAAGAAGAGACTGGCAGTATGGAGACTGTAAGGGGGCCTCTCAGAAGAAAAATAGATGGCACGGTGATAGACGGCACTGCTGCGGCACCTGCGGCTTCTGCGCCGCCTGTTGAGCAGGGGGCTGCGTCTGCGCAGAGACCGAGAAGAGCGATTCCAGCCGAGAGAAGGCGCATGCCCGCAGGACAATCCAGTACCCCTGCGGCACCTGTACCTGTTGAAGATAAGGCAGAAGAAGGGGCGGCAAACGGTTCCCTTTCAGCAACCTTCGGCAGTTCTGTCCCAAGGGAAAACGTCTGGCGGTTCATCTTAAACGACAAGCCAGTGTCTTTCCCAGCTAAACCGGGCAACGCACCCTATCTCCTATTAGATATGCTGGAGCATTCTGGGTTGGATTTCGATAATCTGACTTCGCCAGTAGTATTGGCAGTCAATGGGATGCCGGGCGTCTTCCAGCAAAGGCTGCGGCAGAATGACTCTATCATCATTCGGCCAGATGAATAAAGCTGTAAGTAAGTCGCAGGATTTTGGGACATGTTTTGTATAAGGAGACTATTTACACAGGAAATAGGACTCAATCAATTTTACCGCCAAACGGATAGAACATTCTGTTTGACGGTAAAATATTTTTTGTCATTCTGTCAAGGCCGAGACGTTTTGTCTTTGAAAATAGGTAAAAGCAATAATTTGAAGATTCATAGGTGACTCTGGAGTACATAAAAGATTCCCACCGCCATATGACGATGGGAAACACTGGTATCCCGTAGGGGAGTCGAACCCCTGTTGCCGCCGTGAGAGGGCGGCGTCTTAACCACTTGACCAACGGGACAAATCGAATTGTCATCTAGTATTATAACTTCCAACAGCCCAATTGTCCATAGTTTTTTGAAAATATTCTCCTTAACCTGCTTTGCACAGCATGCCCCTTTTCCGGGCAGGCAAGCAAAAAGAGGGGCCTGCTGCCGGAAAAAGGGCTTTAGGAAGTATAGCAAAGTCCACTCCGCCCATTTACTTTTAGCAGAGGAGACTTTGTGGATAGTATGCGATTACTTTTCCGGTGTCACTGCAAGGAAGAGGAAGTCGTTTCCGTCTTTCTCATCAAAGAAGTCATAAGTTGTAAAGTTGTAGAAGAACCGCTCTGCGCCATAGACGCCGTAGCCATCCTGATTGTGGTCAGTCGTGTCATAAGGGTCCGCTACAATGATCACGTCGTCCTGCTCAGTTTCCGTTCCCATGGTGTCATAACCAATGATGACCTGCCAATGTCCGCCCCAGTCGTTCCAGCAAACCATGACTGGCGTGCCTGCTTTCAAATAATCCTGGATCGTTGTCAGGCTGAATTTCTCTGCGATGTCATCACCGTAATCAAAGGTGCTCTCCATCTTGAAACCGCCGATCTTTTCAAAAATCGCCATGGCCTGTTTCAGTGTGGTTGCTTCCGGCTTCATCTTGTTTGGCCGCAGCGCCGCTAGGCTTTCCTCCGTGTAGTCACCCAATTTTCCATAATAATTGAGAACCATCATTGCGGAAGTCACGCCGCAGGACCATTCGCTGCTCTGCTGGATGGTCTTGAACTTTGGTAAAATCGTCAGAGTGTCCGTGGATTCCATGTTGTAAAAATCCAAATTGGAGAAATAAGGGGAGCTTTTGTGATCTCCGTCCCGTTCCACGGAATCTGCGCCATCTTCCTTGGAGATATCCGAGGTGTGATCTAATTTCATTTCATCTGTGTAATTGCCGCCGCTCTGTTCAGAAGCAGCTTTCGCGCTGTCATCTCCGCTGTTTCCGCTGCCGCTGTCAGAGCCGCCGCAGCCGGTGAGAGACACTGCCATGGTCATGGCTAAAACTAACGCAAAAACAAAAAACCGTTTTTTCATAATCTGGCCTCCTTTTTTGAAGCATGCAATAAGTTCTTTTTAGTATAACATAAAGCTGGAAAATTGTGAATATTCCAAAATGAAAAAATCGGCAAAATTAGCGCTTCTGGGTGTTTCAATATTTCCGATCTTCACTTCATGCTCATTACTTTCAAATTATAATATCTATTTTCATCCCTGACACAAACAGAATTATTTTTACGATGCTTTTTTAGAAACTTCTGATTGTTTGATAGCTGGTGTTCTGGTAAAATATTGGTGGACCACCATCAAATCCAGAGGGATGCGCAGGAGGAAGCCTTTTATGGAAAGAAAGAAATCATTGCGGGAAGTTATCATTGGCGTTGTGATATTTTTGATCGCCATGTTTATTATATTTTCTTGGTATACAGCAGAAAACAGCGGCCGTATGGAGGAACGAAATAAAAAATACGCGTCGGATTCCATGCAGCAGACAGCTGTGCGGGTGGACAATGAATTGAACAATGCTCAGAATTTGATCAAGACTGACGCGTACTTTATGGGACAAAGTCTCAGTGGACCGACAGTCACAACAGAAGCTTTGAAAGAGATGGAAGACAACTCTGTGTTCGATGTGCTGATGTTCACGGATCTTGACGGCGTTGATCACGCTTCTGACGGTCGAACCGCAGATGTGACAGACCGAACTTTTTATCAAGAAGGAATTAAAGGGAAGCGAGGCATGTCTGTCATATTCAACCCTCATATCTTGGATGAAATCATGGTGTGCTTTTATGCGCCAGTGCAGTACGAGGGAAAAGTCATAGGGGTGCTGCGGGGAGCGTATCTCGCAGAAGAGTATTTGCAGAACATGCTGGTCACGACCTATTTTGGAGAAAGAGCCGATGTGTTCCTCTGCATGCCGGACGGCACGGTGATCGCCAGTTCTGACGATGTCACTCATGAAGGAAAAATCCTGGATACACTGACAGGCTCTGGCGTGATCGACAAAAATACAGCCGCTGACGTAGAACGCATATTTGAAAAGGGCGGAAAAGGGGCCTTTGTCTGTGATTCTGACAGCAAGACGGACAATATCTGCGTTGCGTATCTGCCGCATAACCAATACGTCCTTGTGCAGACGTTCCCAAAGAATGTGACCCAGGACATGATAAAAGCTGAGAATTTCGTGGGGGTCCGCCTGGAGGCCATGCTCATCGGTCTGTTTTCCATCTATCTCATTGCGCTGCTGCTTCGGGCCCGCAGGAGAAAAAGGGTGCTGGAACGGGAAAACTGCGAAATGGGATATATCATCGATGGGGTCAATACCTTGTTCTCACGTTTTGCCATGATCGATTTTGAAGAAAACACCTATCAATATTTGTCAGGCACAACGCCGGAGAACAGCGGGCTAGCGGTCAGGGGCAATTATCAGGAGTTGTCGGATTATTTGTGCTCCATTATGCTGGAAGAAACTGACCGGCAGGAATTTGCCAAGTTCATCGATAAAAAGGCGGTCATGGAAGCTTTGAAGGAACAGGATGATCTGCGCATTGAGTGCCATATCATGCAAAACGGGCGCCCAGAGTGGGAGCACATGAATATTATCTGTCTGGAAAGAGAGAACGGCGAGGCTGCCAAATCTTTGTTCATTCGACAAAATATCACAGAAGTAAAGGAAAAAGAATTGCGCATCCAGGCAGAAATGTCCCTTGCGGATCGAAAGGAACGGCAATATCGGATCGCCATCACTTCCAGTTCCTTCTGTACATTTGAATTCAATCTGACTCAGGATCTGATTGAAAAAGATATCCTGCGTGAAGCCAATGGGCAGCAGATTTCCTTGCTGGAAAAGGTGGGACTGCGCGCGCCATGCAAAGCTTCTGACTGCTTTGAGCAGTGGAAACGATTTGTTTTGCAAGAATCAGCGGAAGAGTATGCTAAAACAGTGAACATAGGGGCGCTGAAAGAGCGGTTTGAACAAGGGGATCAGGAAGTCGTCTTGGACTATTGGGCAATTGTTGACAATGACGCACAAATCTGTGTCCGTCAGTCCTTTGTGATGACACAAGACTATGACACAGGCGACATTATGGTCATGGTAGTTTCCAAAGAGATCACAGAACAGGTCCAGCAGCAAAGAGCACAGACCCAGGCGCTGCAGGACGCTCTGATGCAGGCGCAGCACGCGAATCGGGCCAAGACCACGTTCCTGTCCAATATGTCCCATGACATCCGCACGCCAATGAATGCCATCATTGGATTCGCGACCATCGCAGTGAGCCATATCAATAATACGGAGCAAGTCAAGGACTGTCTGCAAAAGGTCCTCTCTTCCAGCAATCATCTGCTCAGCTTGATTAATGACATCCTGGACATGAGCAGGATCGAAAGCGGGAAAGTGCAGATCAAGGAACAGGAGTGCAACATTTCCGAAGTGATGCATAACTTGGTGAACATTATCCAGCCACAAGTGAAGGCAAAGCAGCTGGAGCTGTTTATCGACACTTTTGAAGTGACCAATGAAGATGTGATCGCCGATGCGCTGAAGCTGAATCAAGTATTCATCAATTTGCTGAGCAATGCTGTGAAGTACACGCCGGCCGGCGGGACCGTGACCTTCCGGATCATGCAGAAAACCACATTCCGCCATGGATATGGAGATTACACTTTTATCATCAAAGACAATGGGATCGGCATGTCGCAGGAGTTCGCGGAACATATCTTCGAGCCATTTGAACGGGAGACGACCGTAACGCAAAATGGTATCCAGGGAACGGGGCTGGGCATGGCGATCACCAAAAACATCGTGGAAATGATGAACGGCACCATCAGCGTTGAGAGTCAGGTGGGAAAAGGCAGCACTTTCAAAGTGGAACTCAGCCTGAAACTGCAGGATGTGGAGAAAAACGCCGAGCAGCTTAAAGAGCTGGAAGGCCTGCGGGCTCTCGTGGTGGATGATGATTTCAATACCTGCGACAGTGTGAGCAAAATGCTGAAACAGATCGGCCTGAGGGCCGAGTGGACCACTTCTGGAAAAGAAGCGGCTTATCGGGCAAAGATCGCTTATGAGGAAGGTGATGCGTATCATACATATATCGTTGACTGGCAGATGCCGGAGACCAGCGGCGTGGAAACCGCGAGGTTGATCCGCGGCGCAGTGGGCGAGGAAGCTCCGATCATTATTTTGACTGCGTATGATTGGTCGGATATCGAAGAAGAGGCAAGAGAAGCGGGAATCACAGCTTTTTGCGCAAAGCCGCTCTTTATGTCAGATCTGAAAGCCGTGCTTTTGGCTGCCAACAACCTGCTTGAAAAACAAGAGGACGTTGCTGAATGGACACTTGCTGATTTTAGCGGCAAGCGCGTTCTGCTGGTAGAGGATATTGAACTGAACCGAGAAATCGCGGAGGTCATCTTGACAGAGGCAGGATTCCTCGTGGAATCAGCGCCAGATGGCACAGACGCAGTGGCGATGGTGGAACAGTCGGATGAATATTACTATGATGTGGTGCTGATGGATGTGCAGATGCCGATCATGAACGGCTATGAAGCGACCCGTACTATCCGGAACATGCCAAGAGAGGATGTGAAGGATCTGCCGATCATCGCCATGACAGCCAATGCGCTGGAAGAGGATAAAGAAGCGGCATTAAAGAATGGCATGAACGCACATATCGCCAAGCCGCTGGACATGGATGTTTTCATATCCGTGCTCAAACAGTTCGTGAATTAGAGCGGCAGGCTTTGAAGGATGGCATCAAAAGGATGCTATCAAAATATAGGATTAGCAGGATTTTGGAACTGGAGGAAAAATGGAGAGGGAGCACAAGAACACAAATATCATACCAATGTTGGACAGAGGTCTGAGAATCATAGAAATCATAAGAAACAACAGAGCACCCATGGGAGTTTCAGAATTATCAGAGGAAACAGGCTTATCGAAAGCGACCATATACAGGCTGCTATATACGTTGGAACAAAACGGATACGTGGAGCAGGATCAAGTTTCAGAAAAATATGGTCTAGGAATGGCCTTTATCAAGATTGGTGAATATGTAAAAAGCACAGTAGATATCACAAGCATCGCAAAGCCCTATATGGATAAATTAGCAGGCCTCACAGGAGAGACAACATATTTGTGCAGAACTTATTATGATGAAGCGCTGATTCTTGAGACCATCAGCGGAGAGGCCTCTGCCCTATACTCCATGGTGACGCCAACGATACCTCTTTATTGTTCAGCATTGGGACGCGTTCTGCTGGCCGGATTTTCACAGGACCAACTCAATCAATACATGGACAGCCAAGAATTTGCTCAAAGGACAATAAATACGAGAACCACTCAACAAGAAATCGAACAAGAAATCAAAGCCGTGAATGAAAAGGGAGTTTCCGTTGAAATTGAAGAATATGAGTACGGAATGACCTGCATCGCAGGACCAATTTATGATCAAACAGGAGAAATCATTGCATCGCTAAGCGTGTCAGGCCCTGCCACTAGGATTGATTACAAAGGGCGTGAAAGAATCATTGAGAATGTGCAGCGGATCTGCAGCGAAGTTTCTAAAAAACTAAGCTTGTAAGGCATATATGAGATCATAGAAATGAGCATACTAGCCATATCAGAAATGAGCGGCTAGTTTTTTTGTGCTGTAAAGCGGAATTCTTTTAACAATAAAAAATTCAGAAAGTATTGACAAAAAGGAAAAATAGAGTTACTATTTATGAAACAACGTTTCATGAAACAATGTTTCAAAAGGAGGGGTTAAAAACTGACTGATAAACAGAAACTGCTGAGCGCAGCTATAGGTGTGATGCTCATCAATGTGAATCAGATCAGGTGAATTTTTAAGGAGGACAAAATGAAAATCAAACTAAGCGGATCCAATGTGGAAACCACGACACTGCATCCAGTTCCGACAGAGGAAAAAAGAAGTTGGGTATCGGTCATGCTGATCCAGGCTGGTGCGCAAATCTGTGTGCCCAGTCTGTTATTAGGAGGGCTGCTGGTAGAAGCCTTGCCATTGAAAGAGGCGATCATCGCAGGGTTTTTAGGGTATATAGGCGTAGCGATTTTGATATCTTTCGTAGGTATCATAGGAAGAGATTTGAGCGTTCCCACATGCGTTGTCACAAAAAGCATATTTGGCGCTTCCGGTTCAAGAGTCCTGGTCAGCACATTATTTACCTTGACGATGATCGGGTGGTTTGCGATCCAGAATACGGTCTGTGGTGAATCCTTCACAAACTTTATGGCAAATTTCGGAATTCATGTTCCAGTAGCGGCATCATCGATTATATGGGGGCTGATCATGATGGTTACCGCAGTGTTTGGCGTAAAAGCCTTGAACATGCTCAATGTCATAGCGATACCTGGGCTGCTGATCCTGATGCTCGTGGGCACGTACATGGCAGTAGATGTAAATGGCACTGAAATGGCGTTTGCAGCAAAGGAAAGCACTATGTCCATGCTAGAAGCCGTTGTCATGGTGATTAGTTTTTCAGCCTGCGCCATATGCACATGTTGCGATTTCACTCGATACCAGAAGACAAGAAAGGATACGGCTCTCGCAAACTCCATTGGTATCGCGGGCGGAGGCTTCCTAGTGCTAGTATTGGGTGCTGTGATGTCAGCCATTACGCAGCAATATGACATTACAGCAGTGCTTATGGAATTGGGACTAGTGGTATTAGGCATGGCGATCTTGATTTTAGCTACATGGACGACCAACACTGTGAACTCTTATGCGTCAGGGATAAACTTGGTCATGCTATTCAATACAAAGGATGACAAGCGGGCGATCTTTACACTGGTCGCAGGAGTGGTTGCCACAATTGCCGCAGTGCTAGGGCTATTGGATCACTTGGAGGGCTTTATCTCTTGGTTGGGCAATGTATACATGCCGCTCATCGGTGCGATGATTGGAGACTATTGGATCATCCAGAAAGGAAAAGCAGAGAATTTTAGGTTCAAAAAAGGCTGGGACTGGGCAGGCATTGTTTCTGTTGCGATAGGCTTGGCAGTAGCTGTGTTGGTGCCTATTGGACTACCGGCAATCCAGGGCGGAGCAGTGTCCTTCATTTTGATCATCATATTGAGAAAGTCTTTGAAGGACAGCAGAAGTGAAATAGTAGAGTAAGCATGAAAAGAAAATACGTATAAAAATGAAAAAGGAGAAAGAGCATGTTAAGGAATGAATTTGAAATCGCAAAGGCCGCAAAAGTGCTGACAGAAGAGCTGTTAGCGTTAAAACCAGGAGAAATTTTTGTAATCACCGCAGATACTTTGAGCAATGAGCGGATCGTCAATGCGACAGCAGCAGCAGCTCATGCGTTGGGGGCAAAACCTATGGTCATTTGGACTGCGACACCCGAAGGGCCAGGACCGATGGTAGATGGCTTCTTGCCGTCAGCGGCGATAAAGGCGGCATTAGAAAAGGCAGACGCATGGGTCGAATATAACTTCCAGTATATCTTGTATTCTGATATTTGCATCAGCAGCTTTAAAACAAATAAAAAGCTGCGTGAACTGGTGCTTCCATGTATGGATGAGGACGTGTTCGTGAGGATGTTCGCAAAGACGGATTTCCCGGCATTAAAGGATTTCATGGAAGCTGTCACAAGAAAAACAGAGGCGGCGAAGGAGATCCGGCTCACTTCCAAGCTGGGCATGGATGTGACGTTTAAAAATGTATCAGGATGGCCCATCTGCTGTGACACAGGACATGCGTTTACTCCAGGGATCCACCAGCTGGCTGGACAGATTGGCTGGGAACCTGACTTTGATTCTGTGAATGGCATGATCGTTTTTGATGGCTCCTTGGTTCCACAAATTGGTGTTTGTGATGAACCAGTAAAAGTTCACATGCAGGATGGCGTGATTGTAAAGATTGAGGGTGGGTCAGCAGCGCGTTCCTGGGAATCCTTCTTAAAGGGTTTCAATGATCCGCAGATGTTCAGAGTATCTCATGTATGCTATGGGTTTCATCCGGCAGCAAAGTTGGCAGGGTTTTTAGGTGAAGATGAACGAGTATGGGGATGCACTCAATGGGGATTTGGCTCCATCGGTCCTTGCCCAAAATATCCAGATGGAAAGCCTGCCGCATCTCACACTGACGGTGTGTCGTTGAACACGACGGTATGGCTCGATGGCGCAAAAATCACAGAAGATGGTCAGGTGGTAGATCCTGAATTGAAAGCGCTTGCTGCCAAGCTGGGAAAATGAGAAGGGAGAAGATGTCATGAAGGTTTTCAAAAATGATCGATCAGTTGATGCGGCGGTCGTAGAGTTTTTTACACCCCAAACTTCTGGTTTGAAGAAAGTGGAGATGGGAAGCGCGGTTATGAAGGCTCATACAGAAAGCGGTTGGGGCATTCATGCTGGAGATGAATACTCGTACATTGTCAGCGGGGAAATCACTTGTTATGCAAAGACTGGAGAACAGCAGGAAGTTTATATGGTAAAAGCCGGAGATGCGATCTGCACTCCGGCAGGGCAAGAACACAAAAGCGTTAACGCATCAGATGACGATTGTGTCGTTATCTGGATCGAAGTAGCAAAATAGAAGGAAAGAAGGAGAGTCGAATGGTAAATGGTGGACAGCTTTTCGCAAAACAGCTGAAAGCGGAAGGCGTTGAGCAAATTTTTACAATATGCGGCGGACAGATCATGCCGCTAATTTATGGATGCAGAACAGAAGGAATCAAAGTGATCGACATAAGGCACGAAAACGCAGGCGTATATGCGGCAGACGCTTATGCGAGAATGACAGGAAAACCAGGGGTCATACTGGCCACAGTCACACCGGGAGTCATGCAGACCATGCAGGGGATCGCAGAAGCTAGAGGCGCGAATTCGCCAGTCATACTCATTGCTGGCGCGATCAGCACGGATGAAGATGACAGTGGCGCAGAGCAGGATTTTGATACATATAATGTCATGAAGTCCAACGTGATATGGTCGGCAAGGATTTTGAACACAGCAAGGATTCCAGAATATGTTTCAATGGCATTTCGGAACGCATTAAGGGCAACACCAGGGCCAGTTTATCTGGAGTGTCCTGTAAATATCATGAAAGGGCAGATCCGAGAAAAAGACGTGTTGTTTCCAAGCCATAGCCGTACAATGTCTCAAGCATTCGGCGATCCGGAATTGATCGAGCAAGCAGCAGACATGCTTGTGAAAGCAAAGTGGCCAGTCCTTGTGGCAGGTGATGGCAGCATCTTTACAAGTCAACATGGTGAATGTGTAAGAGAACTCGTAGAACATTTGCAAATGCCTGTATATGCCACCACCATGGCAAGAGGCGTGTTTGGAAGTGAAGAGGATCCACTGTTTCGCATAGGAGAAGGCGCATTGTCAGAGGCAGATGTGATCCTTACTCTGTCAACGACCATGAATTTTCGATTGAATTTTGGAAAGCCTCCCATGGTCAATGAATCGGCAAAATTCATTCAGGTGCACCCTGACTGTTCTAAGATTGGATTCAACGCACCAGCTCATATTGGAATCGTCGCAGGCGCAGGGATGGCAGCAAAACAGCTTGTGGCCGCAGTAAAAGTCAAAACAGAGAAACAAGATCGAAGCGAATGGATCAAAAAGGCGGCTGTGCTGCAACAAGCATGCAGAAAACAATGGAATAAAGGCTATGGATATCAAGATATAGAACCGATGCATCCTGCGAGGTGCGCGGCGGAGGTGGGGAAATTCCTAAATGAAGAGGGCAGAGATTGGTCTGTGGCAGTGGATGGCGGCGATGCGTACGAGTGGATGATGCGGGCAGTGACTATCAGCAAGCCAGGGCAGATCGTGGGCTATGCGGCAAATGGAACGATCGGGACAGGTCAAGGGTTTGCCATGGGTGCCTGGTGCGCGCATAAAAAACCAGTCCTGCTTTATACAGGTGATGGTAGCGTAGGGTTCTATTCCATGGAATTTGACACCATGCAGAGACATGGGATGCAGGTCATATGCGTTGTGGCAAACGATGCGCAGTGGGGAATGGTGAAGATGGCAGAGACCATGAGGAGCCCGGAAGAAGTCAGGCATGGCTATATTGCCACGGACTTTAAAGAAATGCGCCACTATGAAGACGTGGTCAAGCCACTAGGATGTTATGGCGAATATGTTACAGATGTCAATGAAATCATTCCTGCGATAAAGAGGGCATACGCATCAGGCAAACCTGCGCTGATCAACGTGAAAGTGAATGACCAGTATCCTTGTCCGTTCACCGTCATGTACGGGTGCGGCGGCGTGCCAATGGAAGCGTGATTTTTTTGACTGCGACTTTATGACACACAGGGGAGATAAACGATGAAAGCAGAATTATTTAGTAAAGATTGCCCGGAAGCCATAGGGCCCTACTCTGAAGGCATCAAAGCAGGTGATCTCGTGTTCACAGGGCAAATCGGCACATTGAAAACAGGTGAATTGATATCAGAAGAACCGGCGGACCAAATGGAACAATGTTTGAGGAACGCGGCATCCATTTTGATGGAAGCGGGTTTGACGTTGGAGCATGTAATTAAATGTACGGTTTATGTAACAGACATGAATGACTTTGATGAGATAAACGCAGCTTATTGTAAGTTTTTTTCAAAACCGTATCCGGCTCGGGTATGTATTCAGATCGGAAAGCTGCCCGCAGGCGCAAAGGTTGAAGTTGACGTGATCGCATATTGTAAATAAGGTAGAGAGCGGAATTAGGTAAAATGCTGTCAGCAATAAAGACAGCCATCGGGAAGCCATATTTATGTGTACAGCTGCGCAGCAGTTGATTATTTAAGGTGAAGGTGCTGTAATGGAGAAAACTTCTTGATGAAAGATAGGCGTTTTTCTAGAAATGCGGTAGCAGAAATGGTATAATGAACGCAGTTAATCAAAATAGCGTTAACGTGAAGGCTGCGTTCATTGAATCACAAATTGGGATTGCGTTTTCAATGAAGATTTGTGGTATAATGAATGTAATAAGATATTGCGTATTTCGAGGAAAAAGGGGTTGTGAAACATGGAAATGTATGTTGACAAGGAAATACAGGAGGAATTAGAAATTTTTGAACGACATATCGCACGTTATCAGAATATGCCGCCTGCTGAAAGAAAAAGTCGCGCAAAGCAAAGCTTGATCAGATCAGGCGTTTTAAACGAAGACGGGTCTGTAAAAGATGCGATTATAGAGAGATGACATGGAAAGGTTATATTCTAAATTACCTAATTTAGTTTTTGGATTTCATGGCTGCGATAAAAGTGTGGCTGAAAAAGTTTTGCATGAAAATCAGGA
The DNA here is from genome assembly GCA_910583765.1 of uncultured Eubacteriales bacterium. Taxonomy (GTDB): domain Bacteria; phylum Bacillota; class Clostridia; order Peptostreptococcales; family Anaerovoracaceae; genus Hominibacterium. Next base: position 46,423 of record CAJTYS010000008.1, read on the forward strand.
ATTAAAATTAAGCATGAATGCTTACGACTGGCTAGGAAATGGAATTTATTTCTGGGAAAACAGTTATTCACGCGCACTGGATTGGGCTAAAAATACTTCTAAAATCAAAGCTCCTTTTGTGGTCGGAGCCATTATTGACTTAGGACATTGTTTGAATTTAACGGATTTTGGGAGTGCGGAACTTCTAAAATCCGCATACGAGGTTTTGAAATATAAATCAGAGATCAACGACATACCGCTGCCTAAGAATAGAGGGAAAAGCAAAGATAATGATTATTTGCTGCGTGATTTGGATTGTGCTGTCATTGAACAGATCCATGAAATCAGGGAAGCAGAAAGTGTTGAACCCTATGACTCTGTCCGAGGATTGTTTCAAGAGGGCTCACCGATTTATACTGGTTCTGGATTTTTAGAAAAAACACATATTCAGATTTGTATCAGGAATCCTAACTGTATCAAAGGCTATTTCATCCCGAAACAGGCTAATAGACATTATGCGATGCCTTAGAAATTGTTACATACCGCAAAACACAGATTCACATTAGCGACCTTGTAAAAAATGATTTGAAGTTATGCTGAGACGTTCCAGCATATGACAAATAAAGAATTGCCCTTTTCCATAGCTTCGTGTAGAATAATACTGCATGGCTGGCGCGGATCGTCATAAGCATCAGGCAGACAGCGCACGAAAATGGAAGAGGGTTTTTTTATGGATCTGAACAAGGAAACGAACCAAAAACGAAACATTATCATGGCAGACACAGGCCTGTTGTTCGTAGCACTGTTTTGGGGCGGGGGCTTCGTAGCGGGGAAATTCGCGCTGCAGGATATGGGGCCACTGAACATCATGGCCTATCGCTACATCGGCGCGGCGCTGATCATGGCTTTTTTCTGTGTCAAAAAATTCAAGCTCATCAACAAAAAAATGCTTTTATGCGGCACAATGATCGGCTTTCTCATGTTTTTTGGAAACACCATCCAGACCATTGGCCTGCAGTACACGACCCCGGGAAAGCAAAGCTTCATCATTTCCTTGTACACAGTGCTGGTTCCTCTGCTTTCCTGGATCATTTTGAAGACAAGACCATCGAAAAAGATCATCACAGCGGCGTTCCTGGCCTTGTTTGGGATCGCGCTGCTGACCTTAAAAGACGATTTTACCATAGGCTTGGGAGACTTTCTCACCTTTATTTTCGCTATCACCTTTTCCCTACAGGTGGTCTTCATCGGCATTTTCATGAAAGACATGGACGCGACGCTTTTCACGTTTCTGGAAATTGCGGCAGCGGCGGTGTTTTCCGCAGTAACGGCTTTGTTGCTGGCAGACGGGGAAAGCTTAATGGATATGCGGGCTTCCTCTCTATGCGGCCTGATTTATTTGATGACTTTCAATACCGCCTTTGCTTTTCTGCTGCAAAACTTGTGTCAGCGATTCGCGCCTGCCAATCACACGGCCATCATCCTTTCCACAGAGACTGTGTTTGGCACGATTTTTGCCATCACTTTGACTGGAGAAGTGTTCCGAGGCCGCATGATCATAGGATGCGCGATGATGCTGACAGCCATTGTGATCGCAGAGTTCCCGTCTCGAAAAAAGACAAGTGAGAGCTCGGAGACTTAGGCGCGTGTCAGATTTTTATCCGTGGTTCTTATGCGTGTTGTCGCAAATATAACGCAGATTTGCGATGTTTCAGTAATTGATTTTATATCTTGTCAGATGCGATCATGGCTTTGGCGGCATCGGTCAGAGCCTTTTTTTCATTGGGCAGCTTACCTTCCACCACTTGTTCCAATAAGGCGTTGAGGATTCTGCCAATCTCAGGGCCCTGGGGCACGCCCATGGATAGCAGGTCTTTGCCCCTTAGTTCCATATGGCGCAGGGAAAAGCACTGCTCCGCCGCCAATACCTGATCCACAATTTGGCTGAAAGCCTGAATGTTTGCCACCCGTTCATCTGTATAAACAGGATTTTGGCTTTTCACGTCCGCGTATTCCAGTTCGATCAAAAGGCGCAGCTGCTCTTCGCCCAGCCTGGCCAGCAGTCTGCGGGCCTGTTTGGGGTCAGGGCGGAACACGATACCATGTTCACGGACCAGCGTTGTGACTGTTTTGCGGGTGGCGTTGTCATATTTCAGCCGCTCCATGACGTGATCCGCCAGTGTTTCACTGAGAAGCTCATGTCGGTAGAAATGGCCTCTGCCGTCTTCACCCATGGTCATGGAGCCAGGCTTTCCAATATCGTGGAAAAACGCCGCCAGTTTCAGCACCAGCGTGTTTTTTACATGGGAAACAGCATGAAGGGTGTGATCCCAGACCGTGTAAACATGGTAAGGATTCCGCTGATCCAGATCGAACATGGCCTTTGCCTCGGGAATGATGTGGGCGATGACTTGCCGGTATTTTGCCAAGACCCGCATTGCGCCAGGCCCGCAGAGCAGCTTGTCAAACTCTATGCGGATCCGTTCTGAAGAGATCTGGTCTAACAAAGGCAGGCAGACATCTAAGGCAGCTGCCGTTTTTCCCTCGATATCAAACTCCAATTGAGAAGCAAAGCGGATCGCCCGCATGATACGCAGCGCGTCTTCTTCAAACCGTTTTACAGCCGTACCCACGCATTGGATGGTCCGATGCCGCAGGTCGCGCTGTCCGCTAAAGGGATCCACTAATCCGGCGGCAGGGTGGTAAGCCATGGCATTGATGGTAAAGTCCCTGCGAGCCAGGTCCGCTGTGAGGCTGGAGGTAAACGTCACCTGATCCGGGCGGCGGCCATCGGAATAATCGCCATCAATGCGGTAGGTGGTGATTTCAAAAGGCTGGTGATCCATGAGTATGGTCAGAGTGCCGTGTTTTAGGCCAGTTTCAATGACTGGAAAATCAGAAAAACAGGTCTTCATTTCCTCTGGCCGCGCACTGGTACAGATATCCCAGTCATTAGGCTCTCGGCCCATCAAGCTGTCTCGGACGCAGCCGCCGACAACAAAGGCTTCGTGGCCATTAGTTTCTAAAATATCGATCAATCGGCAAACAGATCGGGGAAGTGTGATCATGGTGTCTCCTTTCCGGTGGCTCGGACCATTTATATCAATGGGCGGCCTTCCAACTTCTGGGTGTGGCTTCCGATTCTATGCTTCCTATTTTACCACAAAAGGGATATAATAGTGTCATTAAGATTCAAGAGCAAAGGAGCTTTTTCATGGAGAAAAAATCAAAGACCACGCTGGACTTTTTGCTGGAACACGCAGAAAAAGAGCCAGTTTCTTTTCATATGCCGGGACATAAAGGAAGTGAGCTTTATCAAAAGCACGGATACGGGACATTTCTCCAGAGATTCATGGATTGTGACATCACAGAAATCCCTGGCGCGGACAATTTGTTTCAAACAGAGGGAATTCTGCAGGAAGCGCAGCAGCGCTACGGGAGACTCTATGGCGTGGAGCGTTCTTATATGCTCATCAATGGCACCAGCAGCGGGATCATTGCGGCGATTTTGGCCAGCGTGCCGGAGGACGGGCAGCTGATCATGGCCAGAAACTGCCATAAATCCGTGTTCAACGCATTGTCCCTGGGCAGCATCCAGCCGGTCTACGTTTATCCAGAGATGATGGAGGAGCATGGGATCTTGGGGCAGGTGACGGCCGAGGAGATCCAGCGAGCCATTGGAGAAAACCCCCAGGCCAGCGCAGTGATTTTGCCAAGCCCTAATTACTATGGGATCTGCAGCGATATCAGGGCCATTGCCCGCATTGTGCATGAACATGGCAAGATCCTCATTGTGGATCAGGCCCATGGCGCGCATTTGAAATGGCTCAGTAAAAAAGAACATGGCGGCGCGGGCCCTGAATGCGCAGAAGAGGCAGGTGCGGACATTGTGATCAACAGCATTCACAAGACATTGGCGTCTTTTACTCAGAGCGCGGTGTTGAACTTGAATTCTCAGAGAGTGGACCGGTATGTGCTAGAGGACAAACTTCAAGCCATCCAAAGCACCAGCCCTTCTTATCTGCTCATGGCTTCTTTGGACATTAGCGCTGATTTGATGGAGCGGCATGGGGCAGAGCTGATGAAAAGTTGGAACCAGAGCCTGGATCATTTTTATGGGACAGTCAAGAACATCCAAGGCTTGAATGTGATAGAAGATGACTGTTTGCTGGATCGGAGCAAGATCAACATCAATACCAGCGGCTGGGGCATCACGGCCGCTGAATTAGAAACGCGGCTCATGGAGAGAGGGATTTTTTCCGAGCTGACAACGGGAAACATTCTGATGCTCATGTCTGGCATTGGAAACCAGCGCAGTGATTTTCAGCGGCTGCTGGAAGCTTTGAAAGAGATCCAGATGGAGGTGGCTTCATGCGAGGCATGGAAAGCACCATCAAAAACCCTTGGCGAAAATGGCGGGAAAATGCCTAAAAGATCAGAGCTGTTCCCGATTCCAAAACATAAAAAGAGAGTCAGGCTGGAGGAAGCGGCGGGGATGGTCTGCGCTGCGTCCATTATTCCTTACCCGCCGGGGATTCCTCTCATTTGTCCAGGGGAAAAGCTGGAAAGAGAAGATATTCAGTATATATCCCAGCTGCGTCAGGCAGGAGAAAAAGTCATTGGCGTCAATGATGCGGGAGAAGTGACGGTGGGCGCATAGCATTCACCGCATGGGTCATTGCTTTCTGGCGCACCAGGTATATGAGAGAAAAGTCAGGAGTGGGAAGGCGTCGATAGCCGCTATGTGAGCGGCTAAACTGATGTTCGTGTCGATTAGAAAGGAAGGATGAAAGATTTGGATGTACTGATTGCGTTTGCTGTGTTCATTGTGGTCATGACCGGGTGCCTGATCATGAGCGGTCCCATGCTGCTGCCTTTAGCAGTGGGGTTCGCCTGTTTTTACATTGTGGCGCTCCGCAAAGGGTTTTCCTTTTCTCAAGTGGCAAAGATGGCGGGAAAGGGAGCCAAGGACTCCCTGGTGGTCATCGAAGTGCTGATGCTCATTGGCCTGATCACCGCTTTGTGGCGCTCGGCGGGGACCATTACGTTTTTTGTGTATTACGGCATCCAGATCATAACTCCGCCTATGTTCATTTTTATTACCTTTGTGCTGGCCTGCCTGCTGTCCTATGCTCTGGGCACTTCCTTTGGCGTGGCTGGCACGGTGGGGGTCATTTTCATGGCTCTGGCAAGGAGTGGAGGCGTCAGCGAGATCGTCACGGCAGGGGCGGTCATGTCCGGCGTATATTTCGGTGATCGGGGTTCACCGGCCTCTTCCAGCGCCAATCTAGTGGCTGCGGTGACGCATACCCGGCTTTATGACAATGTGAAAGAAATGATGAAAACCGGCCTCATCCCTTTGGGCCTTTCTGCGATCATTTACCTTGTGCTGTCCATGAGACATCCCATCACCCATGTGGATGACACCATATTGCATGCGCTGCGCAGCGATTTCACTATCAACTGGTGGCTGGTGGTTCCGGCTGTCCTGATGCTGGTCCTGCCTTTGCTGAAAGTCAACGTGATGATCGCTATGGCTGCCAGCATCGTCAGCGGCGCTGTGGTTTCCATGGCCGTGCAGGGGCTGTCCTTTGGGGAAACCTGTAAATTCGCGGTCATGGGTTACGCTGCCCAAAGCGGCAGCCTGGGAGCGATCTTGGACGGCGGCGGAGCTGTTTCCATGCTGGAAGTCTGCGGCATTGTGTTTTTGTCCTGCTCCTATTCAGGGATCTTCAGCGGAACCAATATGTTGGGAAACATCCAGCATCTCTTGGAAAAGCTCATAGGGCGGATTGGAAAGTTTGGCGCTATGTTTGTCACCGGCCTTGCCACCACAGGGATTTTCTGCAATCAGACCATCGCTTCCATCATGTGCAGCGATCTTTTGGGAAAGCCTTACGAAGCGCAGGGGGCCAGCAAAACGGAGCTTGCCATTGACATCGAAAATTCGGCGATTGTCACGGCGGGCCTAGTGCCTTGGACCATTGCCTGCACCGTGCCTCTGGGCATGCTGGGCGTGGGCATTGAAGCGCTGCCTTACTCAGTGTTTCTTTATTTGATGCCCCTGTGTTACATGGTTACCAAGGGGATCTGGTATGGTGAAAGCGATCGAGAAAAATCGTAGTTCATGTAAGAAAGAGTGAAAGCTATCGCAATTCAACGGGCGATAGCTTTTTTAGTGGTGATTTTCAGGGAAAATGAATGTTCCAATGGTGTTTACTATTTTTATCGAAACATTGAATGTGTGTTTAAGATGAACGATGTGATTTTGACAGACCAGGGGGGTGACCAGATGGTCCCCTTATTCTCCAAAAGGAGTAAAAAATCAAAGAAGCCATCTTTAAAAGTGACTTTTCGGACAATTGCGAAAAAATCAAATTGATTTATAGTAGAAGTCAATAAAAAGGTATCTTTGCGTGTAGAATATAGGAAGGTGTCTAAAGCGCATGATGTTGATAATCAAAAGGACCACATCATAGCGATTAGGCACCGAATCAGTTTGAGAGTTAAGGTAAGGAGGACAAAATGAAATCAATTACAGTAATTGGGTGCGGAACAATGGGAAGCAGGATCATAAATGCGCTGATGCTCGGCGGGTGCGATGTGACCATCATTGATCTGAATGAAGCGGCGGCAAAGCCCTTTGTGGAAAGAGGGGCGAAATACTTCAAGAGCGTCAATGAAGCGGGAGATACGGACTGCGTGCTGATCAACCTTCCGACACACGAAATCGCCAAAAAAGCCATGCTGGGAACAGATTCTGAAAAATTAAAAGGCAAGATGCTAATCAACACCACCACTTCAACGCCCGAGGAAGTCAGAGACATGGATGAGCTGGCGAAACAGCTGGGGATGCTCCATTTGGACGCTAAGATCGAAAACTATCCGGGAGACATCGGAACAAAGAACGCATACTTGGTTTACTCGGGATGTGAAGAGGTGTTCCGCAAAATGAAGCCGGCGTTAGACGCGATCGGTCAGGCAGCGTATTTAGGTGAAAAGGTGGAAGGCGCGAGCATTACGGATATCGCCATTTTAGAGGTCCACTTCGGTGCGATCGCTACGCTGGCGGAATCAGCCGCATACTGCATCAAGAACGATTATTCAGTAAAGACCTTCATGGATCAGTTGAGATCGATTCTTCCTCTGATGCTGGAAGGGAACTACAGGGCTTTTGAAGACGGACTCAAAAATTATGACAGGCAGTTTGAAGACGCGAGCGAATGCGCGCTGACCATGGAGACCATCGCTTTGGAAACGATTTTAAGATCCATCAAAGACCGCGGTGTCAAAACGCCATGCGGTGATTCCATCCTTGATTTATTCAAAAAAGGCATTGAGAGCGGCAATGGCAAAAAGAACGTGGTCGCTGTGGTAAACGAACTGATTTAGCAGGGAAAACAGCGATGGAGGTAAAGCATGGCATACATGATCGGAATCGACACAGGCGGAACTTATACGGACGCTGTTCTTTTGGACGCGGACCGGAAAAGCGCTGATGCCGTGATTAGAAAATCCAAATCCTTCACCACCCATGAAAGGCTGGAAGAAGGGATCGAAAACAGCATAAAAAGACTGGATTTAACAGAAGAGGAAATTGCGGCTATCGAAAAAATCGTTTTATCCACAACCCTGGCGACAAACGCCATTGTGGAGGGAAAGATTCATGACGTGGGGCTGATTCTCATCGGCGGTTTGCCGAGGGGCCAGTTGGCCACGGAGCATGTGAGGCAGGTTCGGGGGAAAGTAAACATCAAAGGCAGAGTGCTGCTGGACATAGACAGATATGAAGTGAGCGAAGCGGTAAAATGGCTGGAAAAAGACGTGGACTCCATCGCGGTATCCTGCGTGGCAAGCGTGAGAAATCCGATTCTGGAACAAAAGGTAAGAGAAATCATCTGCGGTATATGCGATCTTCCGGTAATATGCGGGCATGAACTGGCAAGCGACTTGGGCTTTCTAGAACGTACAAATACCGCGGTCATAAATGGGGGATTGCTGCCGATCATCAATTCTTTCATTCAGGCCATGAAAAAAGTGTTGAGTCAGAACGGGATCAAGGCACCCGTATTCGTAGTAAAAGGAGATGGAACCATCACCAAAAGCCATGTGATCAAAAACACTCCAGTAGACACCGTATTATCCGGTCCTGCGGCAAGTATCATCGGAGCCATCAATCTGACAGAGGCAGAGCACGCGGTAGTGGCGGATATGGGTGGCACTACCACAGATACAGGAGTCGTCAGAAACAAAAGGGTGGAATTGTCACCTGATGGCGCACAAGTGGGAAACTGGAAGATCAAGATCAAATCGGCCAAGCTATATACTTTTGGATTGGGTGGAGATAGCCACATCAAGGTAAAAGACAGCGGTTTTGAAATCGGCCCAGAGCGGATCGTGCCCGCGTGCAGGCGTGGTGACGGGGATGCCGCCGCCACACCCACTGACGTGCTCCATTACAGCAATAACTTTGCCATGTGGGACAGGGAAAAAGCGGTGACAGCCATAAGAAAGCAGGCGGAAACAGCCGGATTAACGGCGGATGCGTATATCTGCGGAGCAAAGGACGCTGTGGCCAAGAAAATCCATGACCACCTGCGGCAATACGAAGCCACAGGCCTTCCGGTCATTGCCATCGGAGCACCAGCCAAGTCCTGGTACGAAATCACCAGAAAGAAATATGACCTAAACCTGATAATCCCGGAACATTATGAAGTGGCCAACGCCGTAGGCGCAGCCACGGCGGGCATTTGCGCGGTAGGCGAAGCCGTGATTCGGCCTGGTGAAGACGGAGGTGGATTCTTGGTTCATGGAAACACCGAGCGATTCGCCTTTAACGAGATGACTGCGGCCCTGAACAAAGCTTTGGCCGTCAGCAGAGCTTACGCGGTGCGGGCCATTGAAGAACAAGGGCTGGAGCCTTCCGAAGAAACATATGAATGCGAGAGCGTTTATCAAAAAGGTGACAGGCTGGTCCACATGCCGGTCACAGTCACTGATGAGGGAAAAATAAATTGCTCCCATGATCCAGAGAAAGGAAAATTCGTAGAAGCAAAAGTAAAGGTCCTGATTGGCGGAAATATGTTCGCCTAATGATAAATGAAGATTATCACACAGTAAAGGAGTGGAGACATGAAAAGGGAAAAATTTTTGAGCAGGACGGATCGAGAGTACATTGCCAGCATGATTCCGGAAAGCACACCGGATTGGAAAGCAGCATGGGAAGAAGGCTATAAAATCGGTGAAACGCTGGAAATCAAAGAAACGCCGTTCAAGAAAAAATACGGTGTGAAAAGTGACGTAGAGTACAGGATGCGCCTAAAAGAAACAGGTAAGCTATGTTGGAAAATCAACACAGGCCTCGCAAGCATCGAAGAACAGGCAGAAGCCATGAAAGCCGCTGAGAAATTCAATGAAGAAACCGGTATGCGCATCAGCTACGCGCACCAGCTTCCTCAGAACATAACAGGCGTGCCTAAAGACAAGAGAAAAGGACTCCCCATTTCGCTGGGATTCATGCTCAATGAACCGGAGGATTGGGAAAAGATCTCTATGGCAGCCACAGTGCAGCCTATTTTCGGGGACAACCACCTGGGTTGGCCAAACGCAGTAGAGACAACCATCAATTCTTTACAGGCAGGAAGCACTTATACCGGATTATTTAGTACTTATGTTCAAGTCGCGCCAGGCTGCCCGGATGAAGTGTGGAACATGACACAGATCGTCAAGGCGTTAGGGATCACAGCGGCCAAGTATGACGAAAAAGTAGTAGTGAACGATCAGTCGGACGATGGTTATGGCGCGTATTTCTCTGACCTGGCCACGTCTCTTGCCATGACAAGAATGGACAGATACATCGTGAGTGACTTGTGCAAAACGAGATTTTGTTACAGCTTTGGCAACTTTACGCAGAATATCATGCAGAAGGTCGCCCTGTGGCTGGCGGCAAGTGATATTTTCAGCACCGATGATCAACCTGGGATCGGATTCATGTATCCAGATACCATCAGCCATTGGGATCATCATCTTCATGCCAATTACGGATTTCAGATTCCTGAAATTCTCATGTTCGTGCTGGCAGAGGACAAATTCAAGACTGGTTCCTCCTTCCTGACAGTTCCTATCACAGAAAAGGTTGCTATACCTACGGTTTCCGAAATGCTGGATATGACAGCGGCTTGCCAGAGGACGGAAGAGACCGTTTACTACTGGAGAGATCTCATCAACTGGGAACCTATCGAAAAGCTTAAAGATCAGATTATTGACTTCTCAGAAACCATGTTCCAAAACATGCTGGACGGCTTGGCGGAAGCTGGCGTTGACATTACGAACCCAATCGAACTGATGGTTGTGCTCAAGAGCATGGATCCGTTCGCCTTGGAAAAGATGTTCCACCCTTCCATTGTCAATGATGGCAAAGACACTATGGAACCGCTGATTCCCGCTGCTCTCTGGAACGCGACGCAGAACGAACTGGCGGATCAGATCAAAGAGCTATCATCAACAAAATATCCAAATCTAGTAAAAGACAAAAGAATATGCGTGGCCTCAGGAGACGTTCATTTCGCGGGAGCTGCTGTGATCGTAGGTGTTCTCGAAGAGTTCGGCGCAGATGTGGTTGATGGTGGAAATCAGCTGGAAGCCATTGACGTGTTGGATTTGGCGGATGAACATGGTGTGACGGATATCTGTATCAGCCTTCACAATGGACAGGCACTGCCATACGCCAAATTGCTGGTGGAAATGGCCAAGGAACGGGGCAAGGAGTACAGATTTTTCATGGGCGGTGTTATGCAGAGCTTTTTGAATCCTGATGATGAAGTCCCTACGGACGTTACCAAAGAAATCAATGAATTAGGCATCATTACCTGCACAACGGTAGAGGATCTGCTGGACAAACTGACAAGATAAAGGTGCGTAAAGGGATTGGAGATTGAGAAAGAACAATTTCACAGATAGACAACCAGGAGGTATGTTATGGAAAACACATTAGTAAACCCTACCAAAAAACAATGGATTTCATTGGTTCTCTGCGTGATCGCAGGTTCCATCGCACCATTTTTCCAGTACTGTCATGGTACGATGGCGGACTACTTTATGGACGAATATAACCTTTCTTACACACAGTGGGGAATCATCAACTCTACTTATTCGTTCGCTTGCGGCATCGGCCTCTTTATTGTAGGTGCTATCGTAGAAAAGCTAGGATGTAAAGCTTGGACCATGATCGGTATCGCAATGATGATCGTCGGCCACATTATTTTCTTCTTCGCACCGAGCTATCCAGTCCTCATCATCGCGCGAATCATCAGTGGCGCAGGCAACGCATGCATTTATAACGCAGCTTATACACTGGCTGTTCACTGGTTCCAGGGGACCAACAAGGTGGGTGTCGCTACCGCGGGCATGACCGGAGCGGACGGCATAGGCACGTTCCTGGCGCTGTATATTTTCGCGCTGGTTATGAGTCATATGGGAATGACCTCCGGTAATATCACCGTAGTGGCAATTGTCGCAGTAATTCTTGTCCTCCTCATCATCTTCTTAAAGGACCCTGGCGACGCAGAAGCAGGAAACGAAGCGGCGGCAGACGCAGCGGATGATGGAAAATTTGACAAGGCGCTGAACACCAATACCATCGCCCATTCGCTGATCGTAACTGGCGTATTGGGCGGACTGGGAATCGCCAATTATTGGGGACCGACCATGATGCAGGAAATGGGTCTTTCCAATTCCACGTCAGGTCTGATTTCAACGCTGTATACACTGCTGGGAATCTTTTCAGGATTGATCTTCGGTGCGATTTCCGACAAGATGGGCAAGAGAAAGCCTTCCCTGCTGATCGCGGGTATCGGCATGACGCTGGCGTACGTGATTATGATCTTCGGCAGCATGTGGTCCAGTGTGGCGCTGGTGGCTGTCGCCTTCATGCTGGCAGGCTTCTGCGCTTATGTCGCCTATCCAATCGGTTTCGCGCTGATTTCCGATACGGTGAAATCAAACAAGATCGGCGGAGCCAATGGCATCATTCAGGGCGTGTCCTTCCTGATTGGCATGTTCGTGTTCCAGCAGGTGGTAGGTGTCGTAAAGGACGCTACAGATTCCTACTGGATCGGTTTGGCCTTCTGCGCGGTGCTGATTTTCCTCGTTAATGTGGTATCGGTATTGATTTTCGCAAAAGAAAAGGATCAGATTCAGAAGAAAGCGAAATAAAGAAACTTAGCGAATTTTTATCATCATAATGTTACATCCAATGATTACAGAATAAGGGGAGACCAAACGGTCTCCCCTTATTCTCCAAAAGGAGTAGGAGCTCAGAACGCAAGCTTCCAAAAGTGACCGTTCAGAGAATTGTAAAAAATAGCTGATCGTTTATCATAGAAGCATAAGTTAACGGAATTGAATGTTAATTCATCTAGTCGGCAAATTACAAGGAGGAGCTTCGATGAATTTAGAAAAGACAAAAGTATTTTATGACGAGATCAAAGGCTATATTGTGGATGGTGTCGCCAGTTCATTCCATATCACTGATGTTGAAGAAGTGCCTTTGTGTGTAGAGTATGGTAAAGGGCCTAGAGTATATGACCTTGACGGCAATGCGTACATCGACTATGTACTGGGTCTTGGACCGATGATCCTGGGCCATGCCGATGAAAAAACGGATCAAGCGGTCATCCAGCAGCTTTCAAGAGGAACGCATTTCTCAGCACCTACGCCACAGTTAAAAGAGCTGGCAAAGAAAATGTGTGAGATCATCCCGTGCGCAGAGAGCCTCATGTTCGAGAGTACGGGCAGCGAAGCGGACATGGTCGCTTTCAGATTGGCGAGAGCCTATACCAAGAGATCCAAGATCATCAAGTTTGAAGGCCATTATCACGGCTGGGCCGATGAGCAGAACATCACATTCAAGACAGAAACAGTTGGAGAGCTGGGGCCAAAGAACAATATCAACAAGATCTATAACGTGCTAGGTCAAAGAAGCGCTGCGGCGGACGATGTGGTCCTAGCGCCTTGGAACGATCTCGAAACACTGGAAGAGATCATCAAAGCAAACGATGGCGAGATCGCAGGGATGATCATGGAGCCGTTTATGTGTGATGAAGGCCCGATCCCCCCAAAAGACGGATACCTGCAAGGCGTAAGAGATCTGTGCGACAAATACGGAATCGTCCTGATCTTTGATGAAATCATCACCGGGTTTCGGCTCGCTCTGGGCGGGGCTCAGGAAAAATACGGCGTAACGCCGGACATTGGTCTTTTCGCTAAGGCACTGGCAGGAGGGTACCCTATGTCCATGATTGCAGGAAAGAAAGAAATCATGGAATGCGGCGTGAAAGTGTCAGGATGCTTTAACGGCAATCCAGTAGCTTCTGCGGCTGGCCTGGTAGTAGCCGAGGAGCTGTCAAAGCCTGGAGTTTATGAACAGTTCCAAAAGCTGGGCGACATGTTGTGCGATGGGTTTAAAGCCTTGTGCAAGAAATATGGCGTGAAAGGATACGCCGAAGCTCATGGAGCCATTGCCCTGATCATGTTTGGCAAAGAAAATGCCTTTGAGGATATCAGAGATTACATAGAAAACAGCGATGTTGACTTCTATAACCAATTCTTTGTGAAAGCAAAGGAATACGGCGTTAGATTGACATACAGAAGAGGTAGGATTTTCCTGTCAACAAAGCATACGGAAGCGGACATTAAACTGACATTGGAAGCTTTTGATAAAGCCTTAAAAGACATAACGGCATAAAGGAGGGGCCATGACGCATCCATATGTGTTCGACATTCAGAAGTTCAGCGTCCATGACGGGCCGGGGATCAGAACCATCATATTTCTGAAGGGGTGCCCGATGAAATGCCAATGGTGCGCAAATCCGGAATCACAGCAAAGCGGTCCGGAAGTGATGGCACATCCTGACAAATGCATCGGATGTGGAAAATGTTCAGAAGTGTGCGAAAGCCCTTTCGACCTGCGTGGTAACCAACTGCGAGAAGAGTCAAACTGTAAAAATTGTGGTGCCTGCGCAAAAGTCTGCTACGCAGGTGCCCGAACCCTGACCGGGAGGAAAATGACGGTTCAGGAAGTGATCGCCGAAGCTGACAAGGACATGATCTTTTACAAGCAGTCCGGCGGCGGGGTCACCTTCTCCGGCGGCGAAGCCATGCTGTATCCGGAATTCGTTTCACAAGTCACGGCACATTATAAAGAACTGGGAATATCCACAGCAGTGGAAACTTGCGGGGACGTTCCCTGGGAAAACTTTGAAGCCGTCATCCCTAATTTAGAGCTGGTTCTCTTTGACTTGAAACTGATGGACTCCCGACTGCACGAAAAATACACTGGCAGGCCAAATGAAAGGATCCTGGAAAATTTGCGGCGTACCGCAAAGCAGGTAGAAACCATCGTCAGAATGCCGATCATCCCTACGATCAATGATGATGACGAAAACATCAAAGCCGTAGGAACGTTTCTGGAATCGCTGAAAGGCAAGGTCAAAGAGATCCACATACTGCCGTACCACAACTATGGAATGAGCAAGTATCAAGGCCTTGGAAAAGCGTACCCGCTCAAGGATCTGCGGGCTCCGGACAGCACTCACATGGAGCGGATCCAAAACAAGCTGCGAAAGCACGGCGTGGAAGTCGTGATCGGCGGCTGACAATCAGAAATGATATAGTTAAGTATAACCAAAAGGTTTAAATTAAAGGAGGTTTAATAATGGCAATTATTAATGGTAAAGACGTACATGAAGCATTGTTGAATCCAACACATGATTCCCCGTTTCCTCGTACACAGCGTATGATGGATAAGTATTTTGACTATGTACCTGAACTGGACATTGAACGTGCTGTTCTCTGGACTGAATCATACAAGCAGACAGAAGGGCAGACAGCGATGATCAGAAGGGCGAAAGCCTACAAGCATTATGCGGAAAACCGTTCCATCCTGATCAAAGATGACGAATTGTTCTTAGGAAAATGCGCAGATGCGCCAAGAGCGGGAACCGTTTCTCCTGAATACGTGAGCACTTGGCTCCGTGAAGAAGTGGACGGAATCGCCACAAGAGAAAGAGACACTTATCAGATTTCAGAAGAAAAGAAAAGAATCTTAAAAGAAGAAGTGTTCCCTTACTGGGAAAACAAGACTATATATGACGGCTGGGTAGCGCAGATTCCTGATGAAACAAAGACCCTCATGCTAAAGACTGGCATCATTGACGCGGAAGTAAAAATCGTTTCCGCCCCTGGCGAACTGGCGCCTAACATGGAAATGATCATTAACAGAGGGCTGAAATCCGTGAAAGAAGAAGCCCAAGCGCATCTTGACAAACTGGATCGTTCAAATCCTGACGATTGTGAGAAAATGGACTTCTATGAAGGCTCCATTATGACTCTGGAAGCGCTCAGTACCTATATCCTTAGATGCGCCGCAGAAGCGAGAAAGTTAGCGGAAAAAACCACAGACAAAGCGAGAAAAGCGGAACTGATCCAGATGGCGGAAAACGCGGAATGGGTCAGTGAGAATGAACCTGCTACCTTCCATCAGGCATTGCAGCTGATGTGGTTCATCCATATCGGCATTCAGATGGAAGGAAACGCTCCTGGCGTATCCCCAGGAAGGGTAGACCAGTTCCTGTACAAATATTATAAAGCTGACTATGAAGCAGGCAGAATCGATGATGACAGGGCCCTGGAACTGATCGAAAATATGTATATGCTCATGGGTGAAAACACTTGGCTGACAAGTGAGAACACATCTATGTACTTTACCGGCTATCAGTGCTTCCTCAACATGTGCGTAGGCGGCGTTGATAAACATGGTAAGGACGCGACAAACTCCTTGTCCTTCCTGTTCCTGACCGCGAAGATGCACTGCAGACTCCATTCGCCTAATATCTCGGCGCGCGTGCACAAGGGGACACCGCAGGACCTGATGCTCCATTATGCGAAGCTGATCAAGTACGGAATGGGATATCCAGCGCTGCACACAGATGACGTGGGCATCAGAGCCATGCTGTCACTGGGCGCGACTATGGAAGAAGCCTACAATTACCAGCTAGTAGGCTGCGTAGAGCCGTTCGTGCCAGGCGTTATGACCAAATGGTCCGATGGCGGCCACTATAACTTTGGTTCCGCTCTGGAATTCGTGCTTACCAATGGCGTGAGCGTCATGAACGATAACCGGCAGGTGAGCATCCAGACAGGCGATCCTTGCAAGATGACATTTGACGAAATCAAAGAAGCTGTGAAGCGGCAGTTGGATTACTTTGTATATCACATGAGCGTGGGCGCTACCATTTGTGAAAGACTTCATTCACAGCTGGCGCCGCAGCCATTCCTCTCTGCGCTGATCACCGGCTGCTATGACAGCGGCAAGGACATCACTCACGGCGGTGCGAAATATCACTGCGGACCTGCGTTCATCGGAACCGGACTGGTTGACCTGTGCAACTCCCTGTCAGCCATTAAAAAGTTCGTGTTCGATGAAAAGGTCGTGACCATGGAAGAGGTGGTTAGAGCGTGCAAGAATAACTTTGAAGGTCAGGAAGAGCTGCTGAAGCTGGTACAGACAAAGACTCCTTGCTATGGCAACGATATTCCGGAAGTGGATGACTGGGCGGAAGAATTCTCTGATTATGCGAAAGATCAGATTTTGAAGTACAAGTCATTTAATGGAGAGCCATTCTGCAACGGACTGTATCCTGTAACAGCGCACGTGCCTCACGGCCTGGTAGTCAGCGCGCTTCCTTACGGAAGGCTGGCGGGGACACCGTTATCAGACGGTATTTCCCCGAAGGGCGGCACGGACCATGAAGGCCCTACGGCAGTGCTGAAA
Source organism: uncultured Eubacteriales bacterium (assembly GCA_910583765.1). Taxonomy (GTDB): domain Bacteria; phylum Bacillota; class Clostridia; order Peptostreptococcales; family Anaerovoracaceae; genus Hominibacterium. The sequence continues at coordinate 63,233 of CAJTYS010000008.1, forward strand.
TCCGTGTCCCACGTGAACCACGAGAACCATACGTCAGGAACCCTGCTCAATATGAGACTGGATCCTGTCAGCGTAGAAGGTGAACTGGGTCTCAAGCGAATCACACAGATCGTAAGAGCTGCTGCGGATTTGAACCTGTGGCACATTCAGTTCAACGTGGTAACTACTGAAACCCTGCTTGCGGCACAGAAGAAACCTGAAAATTACCGCGGACTGATCGTAAGAGTCGCAGGGTACAGCGCGTACTTTGGTGAACTCAACAAGGCTGTTCAAGATGACGTAATCGCGAGGACCATACACACTGCTTAATAGTCGGTTATAAGATGGAGTGAGGGAGCACAAACACTCCCTCACTCTTATATTACAGTAAGAAAGGAATTTTGAGATGAGTGAATCATTAGGAAAAGATAAAGGAATCATTTACAACATTCAGCGCTTTTCGATTCATGATGGGAACGGTATTAGAACGATTTTCTTTATGAAGGGCTGCCCATTGAAATGCGTCTGGTGCTGTAATCCCGAATCTCAAAGTATCGAACAGGAAGTTTTGTTTTTACGGGATAAATGCATCGGATGTTTTAATTGCATCAAATCATGCCCATACGACGCTATGGAGATTGACCGGGAAAAGTGCAAAAAATGCGGAGCCTGCGCAAGCGTGTGTCCGGCCAACGCCAAAAGGCTTTCCGGCAGGTATATCACCGTGGAAGAAGTCATTCGGGAGGCAGAAAAAGACAGGGTCTTTTATGATAATTCAGAAGGCGGCGTTACCTTCAGCGGCGGGGAACCTACCTTGCAGCACGAATTTGTGTCAGCTGCCGCGAAGAGGTGCGGATATTTGGATATCCACACGGCGATCGAAACATGCGGGTACAATACCTGGGAACATATGGATCAAGTGCTGACGCATATTGATGAAATTTTCTTTGACCTAAAGCACATGAATCCTGAAAAACACAAGGCGCTTACCGGTGTCACCAACGAACTGATTCTGGACAACGCGCGCAAAGCCGCTGCGTTAGGCAAGAAAATCACATTTAGACTGCCTCTTGTTCCAGATTGTAACGATGAAGAAGAGAACGTGATCGCGACCGCAGAGTTCGTAAGGAGCATCACAAACGACCATGTTTTCATTGAAATTTTGCCGTACCACAGGCTGGGGGAAATGAAATTTGAATGGCTGGATAGAGTTTACGAATTGAGCGGGACGCAAGCGCCGCCAGAAGAACAGGTGGCAAGATACAATGATATTTTCAAAAGTAAAGGCTGCAGCGTTGTAAAGAACGGGGCGCTTCTTTAAGCACCCATATAAATTGATAGGAAAGGAGAAAATCATATGGCAGCGACATGCGGAGCAGATATCAACAAAATCAAACACAGCGATTGGAAAGATGGATGTACGGAGCGAATCAACCGGCTGAGAAATAAATACTTTGGCAATATGCCTGAGATCGACACAGAAAGAGCGAGGGCATACACGAAGATTTACAGGGAATGTGAAGGGGATGAAGTGATCATCAAGAGAGCCAAGGCCCTTTATCACTATCTGGAAACAAAAACCCTTACCATTGATGAAGATGAACTGATCATCGGCACTGACGGCAAAAAGCAGCGATCCGTTGTCATGAATCCGGATATGTGTTACAGCTGGTATGAAGACGAGCTGGACACCATGGCCACAAGACCGCAGGATCCTTATTTTGTCACTGAGGAAGACAAGAAATACCTCAGAGAAGAGATCTTTCCTTTCTGGAGAGGCAAATCCATGGAAGACTGGTTCCAGGCCAATCTGGAAGATGACCTGGCTCATGTGGGGATCGGCACCAACGTAGTGTTCGGAGATCTGAAATCCCAGGGTGGGGCAGGAGAATACGCGGTAGGATACGGCAATATCCTGTTCAAAAAAGGCTTTGGCGGCATCCGTCAGGAAGCGGTGGAAAAGATGGAAGCCCTGGATCCTTTTGACCCTGACAGCTTTGACAAGAAGAAATATTATGAAGCCACCATCATCTGCTGCGATGCGGTAAAGATGATGAGCAAGCGTTATGCGGACTATGCGAGAGAGTTGGCGGGAACGGCCAATGAAAGGAGAAAAGCCGAGCTCTTAAATATCGCAGATATCTGCGAAAAGGTTCCTTACGAGCCGCCTGAAACCTTCCAGGAAGGGCTGCAGTTCGTATGGTTCACGCAGATGTTCATGTGGGCTGAGGAAAACTCTAACTCCTATTGTATCGACAGACCTGACCAGTATCTGTATCCGCTGTACAAAAAAGACTTGGAAGCAGGCAGGATCACAGAGCAGGAAGCGCTCGAGCTGATCGAATGCTTCTGGATCAAGATCGCAGAATTCATCTTTACCATTTCCAAGGATGGTGCGGAATTCTATGCGGGATACATGTCCTTTACAGGGCTGACATTGGGTGGCTGTGATCAGGACGGTCATGATGCGGTAAATCCGCTGTCCTATATGATGCTCCAGGCCACTATGGATCTTAGAATGCATTCACCTACCATTAATGTGAGAATGTGTGACGAAACACCAGACGAATATTTGGAGAAAGTTTGTGACTTAGTGAAGCTGGGCACAGGCCAGCCGGCTATTTTCTTCGACAGGACAGCTATCGAATTGTTCAAAAAGAGAGGGTTGCCTGAATCACTGGCAAGAAACTGGTGTGTTGGCGGATGCGTGGAGCCAAATATCCCAGGCATTACCAACATGTGGGGAGAAGGCTGCCGCTACAGTTATGCCACAGCCATTGAATGGGCATTGTTTAACGGATACTGCAAAGTATGGGACAAACAGATGGGCCTGAAAACAGGCGACCCAAGAGACTTTCAAACATTTGAAGAGTTTTATAACGCAGTCAAGGCGCAGCTGTCCTACCTCATCAAACTTTGCGTGAGATTCACACAGCTTTCCGAAAAAGCCCATATGAAGAGAGCACCGAAACCTGTCAGATCCATGACCATGGAAGGATGTATTGAAAACGGAATTGATTGTTCCGCAGGCGGTGCGAAGTACAACAACGGGCCTGGCCTGGAACCGACAGGTGTGGCTGATATCGCCGATTCTCTGGAAGCAGTGAAAAAACTGGTTTACGATGAAAAGAAGATCACCATGGATCAGTTGTTGACTGCGCTGGATCAGAATTTTGAAGGATATGAAGATCTCAGACAGATGCTGATCAATGATGCGCCTAAGTATGGCAATGATGTTAATGAAGCTGACCGGTTCGCAGTGGAAGCTGTTGGCTATTCCTGCGATGAAGCCATGAAGTACAAGAGCATGCATGGCTCCACGTTCCTCAGTGGGCTGGTGCCAGTATCTTCTAACCTGCCTCACGGCAAAGCGATCTGGGCCCTCCCTTCAGGCAGAAAGGCTACGGAATCCCTTTCAGACGGATTGTCCCCGTTCCCTGGATACGATAAAGAAGGCCCGACTTCGGTGATCAAATCAGTATGCAAGGTCGATCATACCAAAAACGGCGTGGGTACGCTTCTCAATATGAAGCTGAACCCAAATCTGCTGAAAACAAAACAGGATAAGCAGAACTTCATTTCGCTTTTAAAAGCGGAGAACGAATTGGGTGGATATCATATCCAGTTTAATGTGGTAAGTTCAGACACTTTGAGAAAAGCCAAAGCAGCACCCCAGGATTATTCGGATCTGCTGGTGAGAGTAGCCGGATACAGCGCCTTTTTCGTTGAACTGGCCCCAGAAGCGCAGGACGCGATCATCAATCGGACAGAAAATACCGCATGGTAACTCAAATGGCAAGCAATCAGTTATAAATGAAACGGCAATGATGAAGGAGAAAAGTTATGAGACTTTCAAAAAAATCACTTCACATCAATGGCGCAGTGCGCACATTCGTATGTGACCCTGAGAAAGATACGCTGGCATCAGTCTTGAGAAGACTGGGCATGACAGGCACGAAAGTTGGATGCGGCACAGGTGTCTGCGGTGCCTGTTCGGTGATACTAGACGGAAAAGTAATCAGATCTTGTACCAGAAAAATTAAGTCTGTGGAAGACTTTAGTGAAGTCATCACCATCGAAGGCATCGGCACACCGATGAATCCACATCCGCTGCAGGCCGCATGGGTGCATATGGCGGCAGTGCAGTGCGGATTCTGCTCGCCAGGATTCATTGTGTCCGCATATCAGCTGCTGAAGGAAAATCCCGATCCGACAAGGGAAGAAGTCAGAGATTGGTTCCAGAAACACAGAAACGTTTGTAGGTGCACAGGCTACAAGCAGATCGTAGATGCGGTCATGGAAGCAGCGGCGATCATGCGGGGCGAAAAGACGGTAGAAGATATCAGATATCAATGGGAAGGCGTGAAGGACCTTTACGGCAAACCGCTGGCAAGGCCAAATGCGCTGGCTAAGGCGTGCGGTGTATGCGATTTCGGTGATGATCTGGCGCTGAAAATGCCTGAGGGAACGCTCCAGGCCGTCCTCGTGATGCCTAGAGTCACGAACCACGCAAATATTTTGAACATAGACACTACAGAAGCGGAAAAGGTCCCGGGTGTTGTGAAGATCATAACTGCGCAGGATGTAAAGGCCGCTGGATGCAAAAATTCGCTTACGCCATTTACTTGCCAACCTAGGACAGTGGTGTTTGAGCACGTGCATACTTTGATACAGGACAAAAAGATCATCAACTGGGGCAATGTGATCGCTATAGCGGTCGCTGACACGAAAGCGCATGCACAGCAGGCAGCGGATTTGGTCAAAATGGATTATGAACAGCTGCCGGAATACATGAGCTATCTGGAAGCAGTCATGCCGGATGCGATCGAAATCCACCCGGGACTGCCGAACATATACTCTAAATTCCCTGTAAGAAAAGGTGCGGCGGACGATGTCCCTGAAATCATAGAGGACGCTCCATATTCAGTTGAAGGCAGTTTCTATGCTTCACGAGAGCCGCACATGTCCATAGAAGGAGACACAGTACAGGCTTATTATGACGAAGACGGCATGCTGACTATCCACTGCAAGAGCATGACCAATTACTTTGACAGAGACGATGTCGCCGAAGCAGTAGGGGAAGATCCGGAAAAGGTCAGAATCGTGGAAAATCCTACAGGAGGTTCTTTCGGGTGGGCCATGAACGCAGGCTCCTACGCACTGGGAGCTATGGCCGCCAAGGTGACACAGATGCCGATTGCTTTGCATATTGACTACTCTCAGTTCATGGCTTTCTCAGGAAAGAGATCGCCGGCTTACATGAATGGAAGTCTGTCCTGCGATGAAAACGGCATGATCACCGCCGGTCAATTCGATGTTGGTCTGGACCACGGCGCTTACCACGAATTAGGCGATGACAAATTGATGCGGATCAGCAGATTCATGTTCTTCCCATACTACATTCCAAACGCATTGGGAATTTCCAGAGTCGCTGTCACGAACCATGCCTTTGGCACAGCGTACAGAGGGTACGGCGCTCCGCAGGCCTTCACTTGCGGCGAAGCTCTGATCGACATGCTGGCGGAAAAAGTGGGGATGGATCCTTTTGAATTCAGATACAAGAACATCGCCAGACCTGGACAGGATAACCTCAATCAAGTGCCGTTCCTCCAGTATCCGATGGAAGCCATCATGGATACCATGAAGCCAATGTATGAAGAAGCGGTCAAAAAAGCGGACGCGTTCAACGCCGCGTCCGATGGCTCTGTGAAACGGGGCGTGGGCCTGGCTTGGGGCGGATACACAGTAGGCCTTGGCGCAGTTGACGAGGCTAGCGTGGCTATCGAGCTGAGGCCCGACGGCAAATTCACCAAATATGACACTTGGCAGGATCAAGGTCAGGGAGGCGACGCAGGATCTTTGATCTGCATGCTCCAGGCTTTGAGAGAGTACTTCCCTGAAGTCACGCCTGATGATATCAGATTGGTTCAGGCAGATACGAAACTTTGCCCGAACACCGGAGAATCCGCTGGTTCCCGGTCGCACTTCGCCAATGGTAAGGCTAGCATCCTGGCAGCCAAGAACCTGGCCAATGCCATGAGAAAAGAAGATGGGACTTACCGGACATACGAGGAAATGGTCGCCGAAGGAATCCCAACAAGGTATAACGGCGACTGGACTTCTGCCAGCGAGTGGGATGACCTTTATGATTTGGATCCGAACACTGGCAAAGGAAACCCTGCATACGCTTATATTTACGCCTTGTTCCTGGCAGAGGTGGACGTGGACATGAACACAGGCAAAACAACGGTCGTTGGCTTCAGATGCGTAGACGAAGTTGGTAAGGTAGGAAACATCCAGTCCCTGGACGGTCAGGCTTATGGTGGAATCTCACACTCCATCGGTTTCGCCCTCAGCGAGGATTACGAAGATGTGAAGAAACACACCAATATGTACGCAGCGGGCGTTCCTTATATCAAGGACATCCCGGACGACATGACTGTGGTTCATATGAACGGACACGATGAGAGAGGGCCGTTCGGTTCCTCCGGAGCTTCCGAAGCCTTCCAGTCAGGTGACCACGTAGCGGTTCTGAACGCCATCAATAACGCAACTGGCGTGAGGATTTACGAACTTCCAGCATCCCCTGACAAAGTCAAAGCGGGCATTGACAAGCTGGCAGCGGGCGAAACGCTGATACCTCCTGACAAGTACTATCTGGGGTCAGACTTCATGGATGAAGTGGAGTTTATCAAAGAAAACCCTGTAAGTTGGGAATAACATAGATAATTTAAGCCTCCGTGATAGGCGGGTGATGTCGCGATTACCTGCCTATCATTTGTTTTCCATCAGATATGAGGCCATATTTGAACAAATACCGAGATAAGGAGATTTTATAGGATTATGAACATATATTTTCCGATCGGATTGATCGTTGTTTCCAATATCTTTTATCACGTGTGCGCCAAATCATCGCCGGCAAAGATGGATCCTTTTGCTCTGCTGGCCCTGGCTTACATATTATGCGCGGTTATTTCCACGGTCCTTTATTTCGTGACCAATCCCGGGGAAAACCTTGTGCGGGAATTTTCCTATACCAATTGGACCGTGATCGTCATGGGCCTGGCCATAGTCGGCCTGGAAGCTGGAAATATTTTTATGTACCGGGTAGGGTGGAATATCAATACCGGATACCTGCTCCATAGCGCGATTTTTGCAGTAGCTTTGCTGGTGGTGGGATATTTGATTTATAAGGAAGCCATTACAGTGAATAAAATTCTCGGCGTGCTGATTTGTCTGGCAGGGATTTATTTTATCAACAAATAACATACAGGTGATGTGATGGAAAAGTATTTGAATCAATTTGAAGATTGCAGACAGAAAGAAGAACCGGCGTGTGTGAACGCCTGCCCGTTTCATTTGGACGTGCGGGATTTTCAGGACAAGGTGGGCAGAAATAAATATGATAGGGCGTACAAGCGATACAGAGACGCTGTGGTTTTTCCAGAAATCGTCTCGCGGCTTTGCCAGGCCCCGTGCCAGGAAGCGTGCCCGAGAAAGGGCTACGATGGTCCTGTTCAGCTAAAACTCTTGGAGCGGACCTGCGTAGCGAAGGCCAAGAAAAAAGAACCCGCGAGATACAATTTGCCGAAAAAGCAGCAGAAAATCGCGGTAATCGGAGCTGGACTCAGCGGCCTAGCGTGCGCCCTCAGGCTGGCATCAAAAAAATATGAGGTGGTCGTATTCGAGAGGGAGCGGATTCTTGGAGGCCAGCTGAAAGATTTTATGTCCGAGAAGGAGTATCTAGCAGCTATCCAACTGCAAATGTCAAAAGAAGAATATCAACTGATCACTGGAATGGAAATCACTACCTTGGACCAACTTGTGGGACAAAGCTTTCAGGCCGTTTATATTGCCACAGGCAAAAATGGAAGGAACTTTGGCGCTACAGAGAATTCGGGCTATGAATACGATGAAAGAAGGGGCTTCGCCTTGTGGCGGGGCGGGGCGCTGAAAGGCAAAGACGTGGTCACGGCCATTGTTGACGGAACAAACGCCGCCGCTGCCATCGAGTTGTATCTAAAAACAGGAAAAGGCGACATCACCGAGGAACAGAGAGTCGCCAGGATGGTGCCAAATCTCGACAAGATCAAGGAGCATGGGCCGGTTTCACCTACTGATCATGGCGTGTTTTCCGATGAAGAGGCGGCCGAGGAAGCGGGCCGGTGCGTCAAGTGCCAGTGTGATGTCTGCTGGTCCCATTGCGACTTGGTGTCCTATTACAATAAATGGCCCTCCAAGATGCGGGAAGAGGTGGTGGAAACCGTGATGGAATCAGGCTCCATGCTGCGGAAATCACCTGCCGTGTACCTTGCCAACACCTGTACTCAGTGCGGGCTGTTTGAACACGACTGTCCGGCTAATATAGACATGAAGGGCATGATGCTGGAAACAAGAAGAATCCTGCACAAGCAGCAGCAGATGCCGCCGGCTTTTCATGGGTTCTGGCTGGATGATATGGAGCACGCCAATGGTGCGTCCTCTGCGGTCTGTAGGAACGCACCGGGCTCCGAATGGTCTAAATACGCCTTTTTCCCAGGATGCAACATGGGCGCTTCCCAGCCAGAGTACGTGGAGAAAGCATACGGCTGGCTCAACGAAAACTTTGATAATATGGGCTTGCTCATCAGATGCTGCGGCATCCATGCCCAGTGGGCAGGAGACGAACAGCTGCGAAAGCGGTTGCTGCGGGATTTTCAAGGCGATTGGGAGCGGCTGGGAAGACCTGTGCTCATCGCCGCCTGCCCATCGTGTCTCAGATTTCTGAAAGAGGCTCTGTCAGAGATAGAATGCGTGTCATTGTACGAATTCATTTGTCAGCAAGGCAAGCTGCCTGAAGGTATTGTCAAAAATAATATCAAGGGAGACATCCTTGCTGTTTTTGATCCATGCGCAGCGAGAGAAAACCATGGGATGCGGGATGCGGTGAGAAAACTTCTGAGACTATCTGCTGTAGAGGCCATGGAGCTGGAGCAGGAGGGAAGCTATGGATGCTGCGGGTTTGGTGGAGATGTGGCGGTGGCCAGCCCGGATTTTGCGGATTATGTGGCTCAAAAAAGGGTGGCCATGAGCCAAGCGCCTTATCTGACATACTGCATAAATTGTCGGGATGTTTTTGTGGATAAAAACAAGGCCGCGGTCCATATGCTCGACATTTTGTTTGACATAGAAAGCAGACGAGAAACGCCGGATTTTTCCGAGAGAAGAAAGAATAGAGAGCTGTTAAAGAAAAAACTGCTATCCGCATACTGGAATGAAGAAATGCCTACGGAAGAAAACAAGTATGGATTTATCCTCACGGTAAGCGAAGACGCACGTAAGAAAATGAGGCGGCTTCGGCTTGTGGAGGACGATATCAAGGAAGTGATCGCCAGAGCCCGCCGCTTGAACAGAAGGGTTTATGATGAAGCTTCAGGCACGTACACTTGTTACGCCAAGCTTAATTACATCACCTGCTGGGTGAGCTATACGATGGAGCAGAATGCCTATCATTTGACAAATGTATATATCCATAGAATGGATATCAAATTGGAGGACGTGTGGAATGGGAAAAAAGCCAAGACTGATCTGTGACGCATGTCAGATCGAAATGGAAGAAATGGAAGCGCAATTCGCGTACCTTGATAAATTTTTCAGGCACAAGGTGCTGAGATGTCCACTGTGCGGACAGGTTTATCTTCCGCAGGAACTGGTGGAAGGCAGGATGAAGGACGTGGAAAAGACCATGGAGGAAAAATAAATATGAACGCATAAAAAACAGGTGTGTTTGATGGCGGTCGTTGGATTTGGCACAGTAATTGCGTTATATATAGGTAAAAGTTAAATCAATAGAATTTATAAACCTCGAAAACTAGCGGTATCTAGGGGAGAAACGTTGAAATGAAAGGTTTTATAAATCCTATAAGAAAATGCGGTTGATTAAACTATGTAGAAATTTTTCTACATCTCGATGAAAAAACACAACAGTAAAGGAGCACGAAGAATCATGAAGAAAATTGACGGAATCGGCAAAGAACTTTTAGGAAAAATGTATTGCCAAATGGAAGAAATCAGGCAGTTCGAGCTGAAGTCAGCTGAACTATATCAGGCTGGCGAGCTTCCTGGTTTTTTACATCCATGCGTAGGGCAGGAGGCAGCTGAGGTGGGTGTGATTTCGGCACTGCATCAAGACGATTTTATCTCAACCACGCACAGAGGTCATGGACACATTATTGCCAAAGGCGCAAGCCTCAAAAACATGATGGCAGAGCTTTTCGCCAAAAAAGACGGTATCTGCGGAGGTAACGGCGGTTCCATGCATATGATGGACAGATCCCTGAGCATCATTGGCGCAAATGGGATCGTTGGTCAGGGCACCACACTGGCTACAGGCGCGGGCCTCGCATGCCAGCTGAACGGCCAAGGCCAGGTTGCTGTGTGCTTTATCGGCGATGGCGCGCAGAACGAAGGGTTTTTCCACGAGAGCATGAACATGGCATCCATTTGGAACCTGCCGGTTATCTTTGTCGTAGAAAACAACCAGTACGCAGAATCCACGCCTCAGACTTACCACATGCGGCCGGACGATGTGGCAAAGAGAGCGGATGGTTACGATGTGAAGGCCTTTGTCTGCGATGGAAACGATCTCTTTGACGTGTACAAGAAGGCTACAGAAGCGGTGGAAATCTGCAGAAAGGGTGATGGCCCTGTTCTGATGGAATTAAAGACATACAGATGGTTTGGGCACTATGTGGGAGACCCTGCCGTGTATCGGCCCGAAGGCGAACTGGAGATGTGGAAATCACCTGAAAAAGAAGCGTTTGCCAAATTCAGAAAAAAAGCAGTTGAATCTGGTGTGTTTACAGAAGAAGAATTAGATGCTATCAGAGATGACGTGACAAAACGGGTTGATGAAGCGGTCGCCTTTGGCAGAGCAAGCGACCCGCTGCCTGCGGAATACGCTCTGCAAAATGTATACGAAGAAGAATTGATTTAATGAGCATAAAAGCATAGAGAAGATAAGGAGGCTTTTACCAATGAAAAAAATTACATATCGTGACGCGATTAGAGAAGCGATGCAGGAAGAAATGAGAGCAGATGAAAAAGTAATCGTCTTTGGAGAAGATGTCGCCGACCCTTTTGGCGGTTCCTTCAAAGTAACGAAGGGACTTTCCACGGAATTCGGCACCGATAGAGTGAGAAACACGCCGATTTCAGAGGCCGTAATCGCCGGCGCAGCGGTAGGCGCGGCAATTGCGGGATATCGGCCGGTTCCGGAAATCATGTACATGGATTTCACCGGATGCTGCTTTGACGCGATTGTGAACCAGGCGGCCAAGATCAGGTATATGTCAGGCGGACAGGTCCAGGCACCGATTACCTTCAGGACTCAGCAGGGTGCGGGAAGGTCCTCTGCGGCGCAGCACGCGCAGAGCTGGGAAGCGATTTACGCACACATTCCTGGATTGAAAATCGTGATTCCATCAACGCCTTATGATGTGAAAGGCCTGCTGAAAACATCCATCAGAGACAATGACCCTGTCATGTTCATTGAACACAAAATGCTCTACGGAATCAAAGGCGAAGTCCCTGAGGAAGAATATACGATCCCTTTAGGTCAGGCAAAAATAGTGAAGGAAGGCACGGATGTGACGATCCTCGCTTATTCGAGAATGGTTCAAATGGCTCTGGACGCGGCGAAGAGGCTGGAAGCGGATGGGATCTCTGCGGAAGTGATCGACCTGAGGACTATTGTTCCGCTAGATAAGGAAACCATCATCAAATCCCTGAAGAAAACAGAAAGACTGGCCATTGCTCAGGAGGCGGTCGAAAGATGTGGATTTGCGGCGGAGCTCGCGACATTCGCCATGGAGGAAGCGTTCGATTATTTAGATGCGCCAATCAAGAGAATCGCTGCCAAAAACACACCGGTAGCGTTTGCGCCGGCATTAGAGGATTTCATTATTCCAAATACCGATGATATCTACAATGGCGTTAAATCAATGTTTTAGTGGAAGGTAAGGTGCAAAATGGCGAATTATATCAATATGCCAAGACTCGGGCTGACAATGACAGAAGGTGTCATTTCCAAATGGGTCAAGGGAGAAGGCGAGTATGTGGAAAAAGGTGAGACGCTCGCAGAAATAGAATCGGATAAATCGGTTGTGCCTTTTGATTCTCCTGAATCAGGCACGATCCTAAAGCTGCTGGCAGCTGAAATGGACACGCGGGACATTTACGAGCCCATTGCGATTATCGGAGAAAAAGGTGAAAATATCGATGATTTAGAAGTGGGGGCGGCATCTGCGGGAACAGAGCCCGGAGCACAGGAAGAAAAAGAGTCTGTAGGTCAGGTGCGGCCTGGGGGAGCGGAAAAGGCTCCGGCGACCAGATCTGCCAGCGGCCGAATCTTCGCTTCCCCGTCAGCAAGGCGCGTGGCCAAGGAAAACGGGATCAATATCGGGGATGTCCCCATGGCACAGGAAAAACCAAGGATCACAAAACAGGATGTTCTTGACTACTTGCAGGAAAGCCGCGTAAAAGCTACTCCACTGGCGAAGAAGATCGCTGCGGAAAACAATATCGACCTTAAGAGCGCAGGCAAGGCGGCAGGTGAAAGAATCTACAGCACAGATCTTCAGGCCGCTACGCAGGTTACGGCACAGACCGTGGATTCTGTACAGGCGGTTGATGATGAAGACACCCTGATTCCGGTAAAGGGCATGAGAAAGGTGATCGCTACCAGAATGAAAGAAAGTCTGGATATCGCCGCCCACTTGACGACTGTGATCGATGTAGACATGACGAAGATCATTGAGCTGAGGAAATCTGTCATGGATAAAATTCTCGATCGTTACGGCGTGAAGATTTCATACAACGATATCATCCTCAAGTGCGTGGCTGCGGCAATCGCGGAATATCCTAGGGTGAACTGTGAATTCACAGCCAAAGAAATCATCGTGAAAAAGAAAATCAACCTGGGCATGGCGGTGGCCAATGGCGAAGGACTGGTAGTTCCGGTCATCAAAGGCGCAGACAAACTGTCCCTGGGCCAGCTGGCAAGCGAAAGCAAGCGGTTGACAAACAAAGTAAAGGATACGGGTTTGGCGCCGGATGACATGTCAGGAGGAACTTTCACCGTGTCAAACATGGGCATGTATGGGATCACAAGCTTTACCTCCATCATCAACCAGCCAGAGAGCGCAATCCTTTCGGTTGGCGGATTGCAAAAGCGGCCTGTGGTCATCGATGATGAATTGGTGATTCGGCCAATGATGACTTTGACAGTTTCTTATGACCACAGAGCGATGGATGGATCCATGTCTGCGATTTTCCTCAAGACATTGAAGGAAATCATGGAAGATCCATACAGGATCATGATTTGATTTGTAAATAAAAGGAGCAGAAGAATGGCGAATTATATCAATATGCCTAGATTGGGGCTGACCATGACAGAAGGTGTCATCGCAAGCTGGGCAAAGGGCGAAGGAGATTATGTGGAAAAAGGGGAAGTCATTGCGGAAATCGAATCGGATAAATCTGTGGTCCCTTTTGAATCTCCTGAATCAGGAACGATTTTAAAGCTTTTGGCAGCGGAAACAGATACGCTGGATATTTACGAGCCAATTGCGATTATCGGTAAGCCGGGTGAATCCATAGACGATCTGGTAGCGGGAAAAGCGCCAGAGACAGCGGCAGAAACGGCAGCGGCGACAGAGCCTGTGGCTGCGGGGGCTGATACGGATTATGATATCGCAGTGATTGGCGCAGGTCCTGGCGGGTACGTGGCGGCGATTAAAGCGGCGCAGCTGGGCAAGAAAGTATGCATTGCGGAAAAAGAACATTTTGGCGGGACTTGCCTGAATGTTGGCTGCATCCCTACAAAAGCCCTTCTAAAAAGCGCGGAGCTGCTTGGAGAAGTGAAGGAAGCCGCCGCGTATGGCGTGACTGGCATCAAGAGCACTGATCTGAGAATCGACCTGAAAGACGTGCAGAAGAGAAAAGCTCAGGTGGTAAGCACGCTGGTAAACGGCGTGGAAGGGCTGCTGAGAAAGAACGGCGTAACGGTGAAGAAGGGCGCGGCTGAATTTTTGGACGCAAACACGATCAAGGTGGGCAATGAAACCATCACGGCAGCCAACATCATTATCGCCTCCGGTTCAGCACCAAAGATGCTGCCAGTGGAGATGAGCGATAAAATGCCTGTATATACCAGCACGGAAGTCCTTGACATGACAAACGCCCCTGAAAAGATGACGGTGATCGGCGGCGGCGTGATTGGTGTGGAGTTAGCGTATTTCCTGGCGAGCATCGGTGTCAAGGTGACGATTGTGGAATTTCTTGACCGGTTGTTGCCAATGGTGGATAAAGAAATCACGGATATGGTAGAAAAGCAGTTCGCGGATATGGGCATTGAAATCCATACTTCCGCGAAAGTCACAGCCATTGAAAAAGATGGCGTTGCCTTTGAAAAAGACGGGAAACTCCAGAAGGCTGCGTGCGACGCAGTTCTTATGGCAGTGGGCAGAAGGCCGTATGCGGACGGACTGCAGCTGGAAAAGGCAGGAGTGCGAGTTGACAGAGGCGCTGTGGCCACTGATGCCACCATGGCAACAAACATTCCTCACATTTATGCCATTGGCGACATCAATGGAAAATCCATGTTGGCGCACACTGCTTCCATGGAAGGAATCGTAGCAGTGGAAAACATCTGCGGACACGCGGCGAAGATGGATTACAGCAAGATTCCAAGCGCGATTTACATCAAGCCGGAAGTCGCGTCCATTGGGCTGACAGAAGAACAAGCCAGAGAAAAATACGGGAATATCAAAGTCGGAAAATTCCCGATGATGGCAAACGGCAAAGCGCTGATTGAAGGGGAAACCCGGGGCATCGTGAAAATCATTGTCGATGAAAAACATTTGGAAATCGTGGGTGCGCATCTTTACTGCGTCCATGCTACTGACATGGTCGCTGAAATGAGCGTGGCCATGAATTTGGAATGCACGGCAGACGAACTGGTAAAGATGATTCATCCGCATCCGACCGTGTCCGAAGTGATTCACGAAGCGGCTCATGCGGCGGAAAGCAAAGCCATACACTGCTAATTTGCTCCCTTGGCAAACAGACAGGCAGAACATCTGATACTGCCTGCTTTCAAAAAATAGTGGCAGAGGCAGTCTTGCTTTGTTCTTCTTTTAGCAAGACTGCCTTGATATGCTCTGTATGGGGGAATAGAATGGAGAAAAAACCATGAGTATAAATGTAAAAGGCGTAGCGCATATAGGAATTTGCGTAAGCAGCATAGAAAAGTCTTTGAAATTATACAAAGATGTTTTGGGATTTGAAATCGTTGACGGCATTAATCGCATTACTGACGATGAAGAAGGGAGAGGACATGGGTTTTCCGATGTAAAAGGGTTTTCGTATAAGCACTGCTCCTTGAAAATCGGCGATGGTAATCTGATTCAGCTAGTAGAGTTTGTAAATCCGAAGGGAATCAGCAATAGAGTTGAAGGTATCATCAGCCAGAACAAATATCACATCGCATATGAAGTCAATGATATAGACGCATGGGTCAGAAAAATCACTGCTGCGGGGTATCAGCTCGTTTACAAAATCTTGCCCTATGATAAAGGGTTATGGTGCTACTTTTATGATGAGGATGGAATGATCTTGGAATTGATCCAGGAAGGAGCGGCTGTGTTGGGAGAGGAATCTATAAAGCTCCACCATATTGGATACACTGTCACCGATATGGACAAGGCATTGGATTTCTTTGAAAACGCGCTGGGAATGGAACCTGCGACAGAGCTTGAAACCTTGACGGATGCGGCTGAACAGCAGGGTCTTGGTTATCCTGAGTTCGATGACATCACTTGGAAGGTCATTTTCCTGAAGACAAAAGCAGGACAATTGCACGAGCTTCTGGAGTATATCGCACCGAAAAAGGTGGTAAAGGCTCCGCCAACTCTTTTGAACACGGTTGGAAAACATCATATCGCCTTTGAGGTCGGAGACATGATATCAGCACATGACGCATTGGTTGCGGGTGGTTGCGAGCCGTTTTATAAACCGCTCAGGGATGGAACCTTGTACTGGGCGCATCTCAAAGACTTTGACGGAACCGCCTTTGAACTGATTCAAAACTAACAAATTGAAATTTCTGGAGGAAATATCATGAACACAGCAAACTTTAAGTGGACAAGGGAACCAAAGAGCTATCGCATTGAAAATGACAAGGTGGAGATTGTCACCGAACCTTATACGGACTTGTGGCAGAAAACTTATTATCATTTCCAAAATGATAACGCACCGGTTTTGCAAATGGAAACAGAAGAAAAATTTTTTAGCTTCGTGGTAAAAACCGATTTTGCCCAAAGCCATCAGCGCTTTGACCAGTGCGGTGTCGTTATGTATCTTGATAGTGAAAATTGGCTCAAAGGTTCCATTGAGTACGAAAATGGAGAGTTTCAGCATTTGGGGAGCGTGGTTACAAACAACGGGTATTCTGATTGGGCGACGACCGCCATTCCCGTCAGCGTAAAATCCATGTGGTATCGCTTTAGCCGCCGTGAAGATGATTATTGCCTTGAATGTTCCGAAGATGGTATAAATTTCAGCCAAATGCGGATATGCCATATGTGCGAAGGCGGTGGGAAGATTCAGTTCGGCATATATGCCTGTTCGCCGCAAGACTCGTCTTTCAAGGCGGTGTTCACCGATATGCGACTTACTGAATGCCAATGGAAAGCCCATGGCGAACAGCAGCAGGATTAAGGTTTGCGGGCCGAATGGCAAGCTGCTGCGATCAAGATATAGGGAAGCGGACATTTTGGATTTAAGCTTTTCCAAAATGTCCGCTCTCATTTACTCTTTCATCTTTTTATAAATCGCGGTTCGATGAATCCCCAATTTATCAGCGGCTTTGCTGATGGATCCTCCGCAGTCGTCAATGCATTTTTTGATATAGTCCGCTTCGATCCGAGCCATATAATCTTTCAAGGGTTCATATTCTTTTCCAGCTCTCGGCTCAGCAGATTCAGGTTTGGCTATTGTCGGTTTTCCTTCGTCCTTTGGCGCCGCCGTTTCCTGATTCGCATAGATCGGGAATTCTTCTTCCAGCAGGGAAGAGAGAAAGTCTGCGTCCAGAGCATCACTTCCCATAGAAAGGATGGATGCCTTTTGCATGAAGTTATCCATCTGTCTGATATTGCCCGGCCAGTTGTATGATAATAATACCTGCATGGCGTTTTCGTCAATGGTTTTATGGCAGGAATAAAGCTTGTTGGTCTTTTCCAAAAGGTGATTGACGATATCCTTGATGCCATCGCCTCGTTCTCTCAGTGGAGGGATCTTGATAGAAACCACGTTCAAACGATAATACAAGTCTTCTCTAAACTGCCCGTTTTTTATCATTTCATGGAGGTTCCGATGGGTCGCAGAAATAATTCTGACATTGATCTTACGATAAATCGTGCCGCCTACCCGCAAGAGATAACCGGAGTCCAATACTTTCAGCAGCTTTGCCTGGAGCTGGAGCGGCATTTCACCGATTTCATCGAGAAACACGGTGCCATTATGAGCGATTTCCAGAAGTCCTTGCTTTCCTTCGGCGCTGGCCCCAGTGAAAGCCCCTTTTTCGTAGCCGAACAATTCGGACTCAAGGAGATTTTCAGGCAAGGCGGCACAGTTGAGTTCAAGAAATTTTTCTTTGGCTCGTGTGCTGTTTTCATGGATGTATTGGGACATCACGCCTTTACCGCTTCCAGTTTCGCCTAGAAGCATGACAGAGCAGTCGGTTTGTGCCACATAATAGCAGCGTTTCAAGACATCTTTCATAGCGTCGCTGGAATACACATATTTGGTGGGCGTGTTTTCAAAATCATAATAAGTATCGGAAAACCCTTTTTCATGCTTCATGAATTTGTCAAAAAAGCCTTTGATGACAGAAAGGGGCCTGCAATTGGTGATCACATATCGAAGCTGCCCCTGATCGTCATAGATTGGCTTGCTGGTGGACATGATCTCAACACCAGTACGGGTTTTGACCAGCCCAGTATATGTTTTTTTTGTTTTTGCGGCTTCGATGCTGGGAGAGCCTGTATAGGCGCCGCTGTCAACGATATCCGTTATCCGATTTCCCATCAAGTCACCAAAGGGGATGCCGATCATATTGGCCACCGCGGGGTTGGCTACAATCAGTGTTCCCTCTTGATCTACGATAAAAATGCCGTCATGAGAGTGAAAGATATAGTCTGACAAGGTGTTTGCGTCAAAACTGTCCTGATTGCGCAGCATCTCTTCAAAATCACTTTTGTACATAGTGTTCCCTCCCTATGGTCAGTCTTTGTTGAGTATGATGCTGAGGACCTGACGGCGGCCTTTGATATTGAGTTTTTTGTAAAGATTGATCAGATGCTTTTTTGCGGTTGTAGCGCTGATAAAAAGCTTTTCCGCTATTTCAGCGGTATCCAGGCCTTCTGTGATGCATAAGAATACTTCGTATTCTCTCGGTGACAAATTATACTTGTTCTTTACTTCTTCCAAAAGATTGGATATGGTGATAGAAAAATCGTAGATGAGGACATGATATTCGTCATCGCTTTTCTTAATGTCAACCATAAATTTGTGTTCACCCAGTCGGAGTTCCTGAATATGGTGCGTTTGCTCCTTAAGCTTGGCAACGGCAAGAAGCAATGTTCTGCTGATCGAGTCAAGGACTTCCGTTTTTTCAAAGCCGCTTGTGCTTGCCAAATGTTCAATATTGGAGCGGAGAAGGTTGAATGATTTATCAAACACGCAGTAACTGATACTGCTGTTCGTGCAGTCAAAAGGAATCTGGTTGTAGCCTATTATGCTGCCTTTTTTCTTTTGTGCGTTGTATATTTTTGATATGTTGATCAAATGTGGCCGGATATATTTGATAACATTCAGTGCCTTTGGCGTGAAGTCGTTATTTCGTTCCGAACGGTGGATGCTGATTGCGCTTAACTGCCCCTCCTCATAAGAAATGTTTCCTTCTATGGAATAGTCCATGCCTAGCGGACGCACTACATCGTTATAATATTGCGTTTTTTCTCGTTCGCTCTGTATGAAAACATCCGAAGAACGGAAGATGATCGGACTGCTGCTCGACACCATTGGCAGCACTTCATCCATTTTATAAACGTCTTCATTATGATAATGATCCAGCTCTTCTTTTGTCCATCCGCAGAATATGAAATCCTCATAGGAAATTGAATCCTGATGAAAATTGCAGAAATAGATCTCGCCTTTTTCAAAGGGGATTAGTTTTTTTAATGACTCAAGAAAATTTTTTAGGGCTTGTTCACTCGTGTCGCTGTTGATCGCCTCAGAATAGAGGGTCGCAGTGATGTCGTTTAAATATACACAATCTTCAACAGTGAGAGTATCATTGATGTTTGCCATTTGGCTATCCTCCTGTCTTCAGGATTGATTAAAACGGATTCTCGATGAGCCATTATTATACCATAAAACATCGAGAAAGAGAAGAGGGCCGCAAGACAAGGCGCATTTGAAATTTCATCCAAAAAAGCCTTGACAGCAGAAGTCTTGGAAGCGCAAAGGTTTCTGTTTTAAAAGGCCGCACTTGTTTGAATCTTTCGTTTGGTTTTCGTAAGAGTTCGAGTGATTGGGAAAGTGGCATAGCACTTGCATTCTTTATTAGTGTGATATATCACTTACATAAACCATCACTATGTTTCACAAATCAAAGAGATTGTTGAAATTTTAACGGTCTTGTCAGATCCTTGTACATAAAAAATTGATAAGACTCAATAAAATTCGACATAAAACTTGTAGAAACAATGCTCATTTGTAGCTAACTGGCGACAATGGATCGACGGCCCTATGAATGAGAACAGAAAGGAGGCCTTTATGTTGGAAATTTATAAAGACAAGATGAGCGTGACGAAAGAACAAATCGATGCCGCTCATGAGCGGTATCAAGTAAACATCCGGGGCATCACGCCTGAATTGAAGAAAGAACTGGAAGACAGGATCCAGGAATTTGAAGCAGAGCATGAATGGGACGCGCTTCATGGCGGCAACGGATGGGTCAAGAGGATTGCCTCATGGGATATTTGGGTCATGATCGGATTAGATGTTATTTTTGTGATCTGGTGGCTGATGGCTATCATGTAACCATTTGATTGAGAGGAACAGCAAATGAAAAAAACAGGTAAAGACAAAGCGAAGACGGAAGCGAATTTTACCTTGCTTCCGGCTAAGCATGATGAGAGATCTTATGGATTCATAGATCAGGTCGCAGTACAGGTGTGCTTTGGTATTGCTGCATGGTACTTTTTGGCAGGTGCGCAGACAGGGTATTACGTGTCTCTTTCAGAAGCGATCCCGACGATCCTTGTGGGCAATTGCGTCCCACTGTTTCTGATCGCTTTTGTGGGCTTTTATTCGGCCAGGTTCGGTATGGATTCCCTCACTGCGTCGCAGGGTGCGTTCGGTGCCAAGGGCCCGATTGTGATCGTGGTGATGTTCGTTACCCAATTGGCAGTCAGCGCGGCCATGCCCATGCTTTTGTTCGGGCAGCTGGCGATCAAGTTCAGTGTCAGGCTGGGCTTTCCCGAATTTTTATGCTCAGAAACGCCGGGCATCGCCATTTGGTCGCTTTTGGCGCTAGTATTGGGGATCTATATCGCTTACAGCGGTCCTGATACGATGATGTGGTTTTCTCGGATATCCGCAGTATTGATGGTGGGTATCATCATTTGGCTCAGCTACTACATCATCAGCCAATATGGATTCGATTACATTGCTGAGGCGAAGCCGCGGGGACGGATCATCATAGAGGGGAACAAAGCGCTGACCGACAGATGGAACCACGCCGCCGCTCTGGAAACCAACTTTGGCCTGGGCTTTTCCTGGGCGTTCATGTTCGGCATGTTCACAAGGATGGGAAAATCCGAAGGGCAGGCCTACCATGGATGTATCTGGGGATGGGGAATCATTTCCTGCTGTGCGATCATGTTTGGCGCTATCGTTGCCCTTGCCACAGGCGCGTACGACCCATCGGAATGGATTTTAGAAGCGAGTGAAGAGAGCGGAATGTTTGGTCTGGCTATCATGGGCCTGATCTTCATGGCAGTGGCGAACATTTCATCAATCGCCATTAATACCTATCCAGGAGCGATCGCGATTACCTCTAGGTGGCCGAGGATCAAATGGGGCTGGGCCATCTGCATGGTCGGGATCCCTACGGTGATCTTGCTGAACCCAGAAGTATATTATCGCATCAGCAATATTTACGCTATCGTTGGTCTACTGACCTCGGTCTTCGCCGGTATCATGACTACGGAGACACTGTTTATCAGCAAAGGGAGAATCAGCATCCGTGAATTTTATGACCGGGAGAACGGGTTCAGGTACTACAAAGGTATCAACCCGGCGGGTTTCATCGCCATGGGCTGCGGGCTCGTGGTTTACATGCTGATCCTCAACCCGCTCACTTACACGAGCTTGACAGGGTTGTTCCCGTATACTTGTGCGGCTCTGCCTACTTATTTTATAACAGGCATTGTTTACTTTGTCCTCATGAAGTGCTGGATTCTGAGGAAGTATCCTGTGACTTTCCTGAACAATATAGAAAGCAGGGAAGCGCAATAATAAAGAATAGATGAGGCCTTCGTATGGCGCAGGTGCGGTATATCGAATAAAAACGCTGTTCCCATTTAATTCGTATCAAACACAGACATATGCGCAGAAATTTAAGGATAAAAATTTCGTATGTATTTCACTATTTTGGAAAGGGAGAGATCATGAAGACTTATAAAGAATATGCGAACTACCGGAAACTTCCCGTGAGCGTTCCGGGACTGTCACCTGATATGTGTGACGCTCTGGAGGCGAAGATCACGGAATTTGAGGAAAACCATCTGGACAACGCGATCAATGGCGGGGATGGATTCGTGCCCAGATTGAAGAAAAAGGACATTGCGATAGCGTCGATCGTCAATGGTATCATCCTCATTTATTATATCGGAGCACTCGTGTCATAGCACTAGCGCTCTAAGTTTCATAACAACTAGGTTTCAGAGAAAGAGAGAAGATAATGAGTAGCAAAAACACAAATTCAGAAGTATATTATACACTGCTGCCAACCGCTGGCAGGGAAAGGACTTATAAATTCGCTGACCTGCTGGCTGTGCAGATCTGTTATGGCATTGCTGCGTGGTTTTTCCTATCAGGTGCGCAGACAGGGTTGTATCTTCCCGCAAAAGAAGCGGTGCCAACGATTTTGGCAGGTAACTGCGTTCCGCTGTTCATGATCGTGGGCTGCGGTCTTGTGGCTTCCAGGTTTGGCGTGGAACAACTGACTTCAACAAGAGGAATTTTCGGCAACAAGGGTACGACACTGGTATTGTGGCTGTACATGTTCTGTCTGTATCCAAGCCAGGCGACTTTGTGTCTGCTCTTCGGGCAGAGCGCCACCAAGTTCGTTGGCTCTCTGTTTGGAGAGAGCATGTTCAGTTCAACAGGTTTTGGGGTGACGTTCTTCGGATTGCTGGCTCTGGTAATCGGTGGATTCATCGCCTGGCTTGGACCTAACGCGCTGAAGTGGTTCACCAGGATCTCCGCGGTTTCCATGTTCGCGATTTTGATTGGGCTGATCGTTTACGTGCTCAATGTGTATGGGATCGAGTACATCTTTAATGCGGAACCAAGAGAACCATTCATGATTGATGGAGAGCCAAGCGTGGCCTGGTCGAGAGCCGCCGCGCTGGAAACGAACGTAGGCATCGGGCTTTCCTGGGCCTTCTTCTTCGGTCAGTGGACAAGGCTGGCGGACAGCGAATCCACGGCCTTCCACGGCACCATGTGGGGTTGGGGCCTTCTGGCGGCTATCGCCGGCGTGTTCGCCGCCTTCACTGCCCTTGCTACAGGCATTTATGATCCAACGATCTGGATCGTTAACATGAGCGAAGAAACAGGAATCCCGTTCCTGTCCATCCTAGGCTTGTTGCTGATGGCGGTCGCTAACGTGTCATCTTTCGCGACAGCCACGTATCCTGCCACCATTTCTTTGAGAAGCAGGTTCCCAAAACTCAAGTGGGTTCCGGCGCTGATGATCTGTATCGTTCCCATCATTGTGCTGCTGAACGATGATGTGTACAATGCGATCAACAAGGTCTATTCGTTCATCGCCTGTCTTTCCAGCATTTATGGTTCCATCGTCATTTTCGACCTGCTGTTTGTCTGCAAGGGGCGTTTCAGCATCAGAGAGATGTTCAACTACAGCAAGGGGTATTCTTACTGGAAAGGGTACAACCCAGCGGCGCTGATTGCCATTGTCGCTGGCTTGATCTTTTACCTGACAACGCTGAATCCACTGTCTTACACATCCATGAACGGATTGTTCCCATATATTTCTGCGGGAATCCCGACGTTCTTCCTTACGGGAATCGTTTACGTCGTGCTCATGAAGTGCTGGGTGCTGAAGAAATTTCCGGTTACGTTCATGAATGATATCAAGTATGAAGATCAGGAAAAAATAGAAGGTTAGAGCAAGGGGCTGTTTATGATAAAATCTGCGGCATGCCGATGCGGGAACATCCAGTACCGGCATGTCGCTTTTGTACAGGAGCAGGAATGGGCCACGGACGTGACGGAATTTAAAGTGCCGGGCGAAAAAAAGAAGCTGTATCTGAGCGCGATCTTAGACCTGTATGACAGGTATCCGGTAGCTTACGTTATCAGCTCAAGAAATGATAACAGGCTGGTATTTCGGACATTTGATAAAGCGGTCGCCGCCTTCCCTGATGCCAAGCCGATATTCCATTCAGACCGAGGATTCCAGTATACCAGCAGGATGTTTCAGAGAAAACTTGAAAAACAGGAAATGGAACAGTCCATGTCCCATGTTGGGCGTTGCATAGACAATGGACCGACAGAGGGATTCTGGGGGATCATAAAGGCAGAAATGTATCAGATGCATGAAATCACAGACGAGTCCTCATTAAGATATGCCATCAAAGATTATCTGCGTTTTTACAGTGAGGAACGTCCGCAGGATAGATACCACTGTAAAACGCCCGCAGAAGTACGCCAGGAAGCGTTGGCAAGTGATACGCCAGTGGAATATCCTATTCCTGAAAATAAACGAATCAAGAAATATAAAGAGAAATGGCGTGCATAGAAAAATGCCTGCGCTCCTAAATGAAACGCAGGCATCATCCGCACTAAATTTTAGATATTTCTCCTGTCTACTTGACAAGGGGCATATCATGGAAAACGTTGCGGCTATTTCAGCTAAATATTTTTTTCGGGCTAGCCGTTTATCAGTAGCATCTTTTTATTTGATAGACATCTGCGGCAAACAGGTGTCTTTGCATTTCTTAATGCAGAATGAGAAAACGGATCAAGGCCTATTTCAGATGAAAGGTAGCTACCAGTTTCTTCATCAGCGCAGCTTGGCTGCTCAATTCCTGACTGGCAGCAGCAGACTGTTCGCTGGTGGCCGAGTTGGTCTGCACCACGTTGGAAATCTGATCAATACCATCGGTAACCTGGTCAAGGGCAGCGGTCTGCTTTTCTATTGCATCCACTACAATGGCCATCTTGGTAGTTACACCGCCGGCGCTCTCGCTAGTGCGGCCCAGAGCTGTCGTGACCTGCTCTACCACGTTGTTGCCTTCGGTTACTGCGCTGATGGAACTTTCAATCAGTTCCTTGGTGGCCTTTGCAGCCTCATCAGACTTGTTGGCTAAGTTACGCACTTCATCAGCGACAACGGCAAAACCCTTTCCGGCATTACCTGCCCGAGCCGCTTCCACAGCAGCGTTCAGGGCAAGAATGTTGGTCTGGAAAGCGATATTCTCAATAGCAGTGATGATCTTGGAAATCTCTTCTGATGATTTAGAAATTTTTTCCATAGCGACATTCAGCTGCTGGACACATTCCACGCTGGTATTCAACTGACTTCCCGCCTGATCCACAAACTGGCCGGCCTCACGGGTGGCTTGGGCCGTGACCTTGGAGTTTTCAGAAATGTCACCAATCGTGGCAGAGAGTTCCTGCACGGAGCTGGCCTGCTGTGTAGCGCCTTGAGCCAAAGCCTGGGCACTGTTGGACACCTGATCAGAACCAACGGAAACCTGGTTGGCGCTCTGCTGGATTTGGCTCATGGTGTCGTTAAGCTTGGTGCCGATTTCTCCCAGAGATTGCTTGATGGATATGAAATCCCCCACATAGTCCTGCTGGAGAGAAGTGGTGAGATCGCCATTGGCAATACAGCCTAGAACCTGGGAAATTTCACCGATATAAGAACGAAGCCGGTGAATCGTTTCCTGAAAAATAAGGGCTAACTCGCCTACCTCATCATTGGAATTGGTAGTGATCTGAATCTTCTGGCCAGAGGCAAGTCCCAGATCGCCTTGCTCCAGCCGCCCTGCCACGGAAGTGATCTCGGCCAGGGGATGGGAAACTGTCTTTTTCAGGTAGCGAACCATGATCATTACGCAGACAATGATGACGAGAATGCTTACCAGAACGGAGAGCAGTACCGTGATCAGAATCTGCCGGTTGGCATCAGCACTGGAAATGCCTGCAAAGAGCAAGCCATTTACTGTGCCGGACGCATCTCTTGTGGGAACGTAAGAACACAGGTAGCTCTCATCCAATATCATTGTTTTGCCAATATAGTCCTGTCCCTCTTGGAGTACGATCTCGCTGAGCTCAGAGGACAGCGGGGTTCCGGTAATCCGCTGTCCGTCCTGAATTACCGTGGTATAGGCCCGAGTGTCTCCCTCAAAAATGGTGAATTCACAGCCCATGCGCGTTTTCAGCTCATCCAGCAGGGCATTGGGATCCTGATCCTTACTAGTGTGCTCCAGCGCGAAAGCCAGCATGTTCGTTCCGTTGGTACAGCGCTGTTCCAGCATTCCCGTAGCCAGGGAATGAAACATGATCACGCACATGGCCACTGCGAATATGACGGATACCGTCTGCATGATGATCGTCATTCTGCCGACCTTCTGGCCGATGCGAACCCGCTTGCCACCTGCGGTACGTTTTCTCTTTGGGGGAATTCTGTTCTTGTCCATATTTCTTACTCCTGTTATGTAATAATTGATTGAGTGTGCAACACCTAATTATAAATATACTAGATGGCCTGAAAAATTGCAATCTATTTCGTCTTTTTATCATGGTAGGCTTTTGAAAGACATTCAGTTGCTGCTGTATCCCCTGCACCAGCGGTCTGGGGCCTTCTGACGTCAATATGGTCAAGCCTATTGCGTCCGGCATTCAGACGATTGGAAAGAGAGCTGGCATGGGCGGCGCGGTTTATGATTCCATCAATCAAACAAGTCCGATAAAGTTTAAGCGTCACTGCTGCGTTTTTTCTCCATGTCAGTAGCATTGTCCACCTGATTTATGGTAAAATAATAACCAAAAAGAAGCCAAACAAGGAGAATGATCATGAAATTTACATTTGCGACCATACAGGTGAAAGATTTAGACGCATCCATCAAATTTTACGAGGAAGTAGCGGGCATGAAAATGGCCCGGCGGTTTCCTGCGGGACCAAACATGGAAATCGCGTTCATGGCAGACGGCCCGGCGGAGATCGAGCTCATCTGCGACAGCGGCGCAGAAGTTCCGGTTTACGGCCAGTATCCGTCACTGGGATTATCAGTGGACGACCTGGACAAGGCCATGGAACATGTGAAAGCAAAAGGCGTGGAGATTGCGGCAGGTCCGATTCAACCCAACCCGAACACCCGCTTTTTCTTTATCCATGACCCAGACGGTGTGAACCTGGAAATCATAGAGCAGAAATAAGGAGCATCCATGAAAATCATCATTACAGCAGGAGGGACCAGCGAGCGCATTGATGACGTGCGGTCCATCACCAACACTTCCACAGGACGGCTGGGACACGCCATCGGTCAGGCGTTTCTTGAGAAATATGAAGAGAAGACCGACCAGCTTTACTATTTGCACGGCCTGCGGGCGATTCCAGTAGAAGGCGCGAATGTAACGGCCATTCCCCTGGAAGGGGTGCGGGATCTGCAGGCGCAGCTGAAAAAACTTCTGACCACGGAAAAAATCGATGCGGTGGTTCATGCTATGGCGGTCAGCGATTACATGGTAAAAGAAGTGACTACCCTGGAAAAAATCAAAGCCGGTGACAGCAGCAAGCTAGAAGGCAACAAGATCAGTTCCAATATCGATGACCTGACCATCATCATGGAGCGTTCCCCAAAGGTCATCAGCAGTATCAAAACTTGGAGCCCCAAAACAATGCTGGTGGGTTTCAAGCTGCTCAGCCACGTTCCTCACCAGGAACTGATTCAAGTGGGAACGGCCCTGCTGAAAAAGAACGGCTGCAGTTTTGTCCTGGCCAATGATCTGGCGGAAATCGGCGGCGGAAAGCATAGAGGCTATCTGATCCACGAGGATGGCGTTTATGACACTATGGAAACCAACGAGGAAATCGCGGCCATGATCGCCAGGCGAGTAGGAGAAAAACTGATGGAGGACCGCAAATGAACATATTATTAGGCGTAACCGGCAGCATTGCGGCCTACAAAGCGGCGGAAATCACCAGCAGGCTGACAAAGCAGGGGCACAATGTGGATGTGATCCTTACAGAAAGCGGCAGCAAATTCATCACTCCGCTGACTTTGCAGACTCTCAGCAAAAATAAAGTGTACATGGACATGTTTGAAGAGATCGTTCCCAGCGAGGTGAAGCACATTTCTCTGGCGAAAAAGGCGGATCTGGTGCTGATCGCACCGGCTACGGCCAATATCATTGGTAAGATCGCAGGAGGCATCGCAGACGATTTCCTGTCTACTGTGGTCATGGCAGCGGCCAATCATACGCCGGTTTACATCGCGCCAGCCATGAACACCAACATGTACGAGAATCCCATTGTCCAGGAGAACATTGAAAATCTGAAGGCCGGGGGCTACCACTTCATTGACCCAAAGGCCAGTCTTTTGGCATGCGGAGATTTGGGAAAAGGCGCGCTGGCGGATGTGGATGAAATCGTGGACGTTGTGACGAAAGCATTGAAATAGATCAGGATCTTTGATAAAATAAAACGATTATGAACGGAGGAGACAAATGATACATTACCAAAGCACAAGAGGAAGTAAATATATAAAAACATCGGCGCAGGCCATTATCCAGGGAATCGCGGAGGACAAAGGCCTTTACGTTCCCAACGAGATACCGGCCCTGCCATTTTCCATCGAAGACATGGTGGGAAAATCTTATCAGGAAATCGCCTTTCGGGTGATTCGGGCCTTTTTCGAGGATTACACGGACGAGGAGATGCAGGCCTGCGTGGACGGCGCGTATGACGCGAAATTCGAGGAAACAGAGATCGTGCCAGTGGTCAAGGCGGGAGACGCCTTTTTCCTGGAGCTTTACCACGGGAAAACAGCGGCCTTTAAAGACATGGCCCTTTCCATCCTGCCCTACCTTTTGACCACGGCTATGAAAAAGGAAAAGGAAGACCGCAAGATCTGCATCCTCACAGCCACGTCAGGAGACACGGGGAAAGCGGCCCTGGAAGGTTTCGCGGACGTTCCGGGAACGGAGATCATCGTCTTTTATCCAAACAAGGGGGTCAGTCAGGTGCAGGAGCGTCAGATGATCACCCAGGAAGGGGAAAACACCCACGTTTTTGCCATCAACGGCAACTTTGACGATGCGCAGACCGGCGTGAAAAAGATTTTCAACGACAGCGCATATGCGGACAAACTGGCGGAAATCAACTGCAAGCTTTCTTCTGCCAATTCCATTAACATCGGCAGACTGGTGCCGCAGGTGGCTTACTATGTTTACGGTTACATAAAACTGGTGGAACGGGGAGAAATCAAAAACGGTGACAAGATCAATATCGTGGTGCCGACCGGAAACTTTGGAAACATCCTGGCCGCTTACTATGCGGGGCAGATGGGCATCCCAGTGAAGAAATTCATCTGCGCTTCCAACGAAAACAAAGTGCTGACAGACTTTATCAACACAGGGACTTACAACACGAATCGGGAATTTTACCTGACAAATTCTCCGTCCATGGACATCCTCATTTCCAGCAACCTGGAACGTCTGCTGTACCACCTCAGCGGTCAGAACGGCGAGGAAATCCAGGAACTGATGGAAAGCCTGGAGAAAAACAAAAAGTACACGGTCAGCCCGAAGATCAATTACGCGCTGGATGATTTTTACGGCGGGCACGCGGATGTGGCACGGACCAACGAGACCATTGGCCGCATGTACAAAAAACACGGCTACCTCATGGACACCCACACGGCAGTGGCTTATCGGGTCTATGAAGATTATGTGGCTTACACTGGCGACAAAACGCCGACTCTGCTGGCTTCCACTGCCAGCGCCTATAAGTTCGCGGACAGCGTGACGGAATCCATTGGCCTGGAAAAAGGCGCGAACGGGTTCGAGTCCGTGAAAAAGCTCCACGAAGAAACAAAGGTGCGGGTCCCTGCGGGTCTGAAAGATCTGGAAAGCAAGGAGATCCGACACAAAGGCGTGCTGGATGTGGAAGAAATGCCAGGCGCTGTTTATGAATGTTTGAAATAGCACGGAGTGTAGAACACTGAGAAAAATGTTTCACGCGCTGGCTCCTATAGGAACGAGACGAAAAAAGCCTGATTCAGGCTTTTTTTGCTAGGGGAAATGCCACCTATGATCTAAAACCGACCGAGTATCCCGCTCCCATTGCAAAACCGCCGAACCTTCCATATAATATACCCAACATCACAGAGCGTTGACGGCAATTCCAAGGAGGTGAAGAGGGTGTGCAAGTGGAAATCAAAATCGATGCGTCGTGCATAGAGCCGAAAGTCGTAATTATGACAGATGCCATGACAGAAGAAATCGACCGCATGGTGAAACTGCTGTCAGAGTCTGGCCCGCAAGTCATTTCGGGCAGCAAGGATGGAAAGCTGGAGATTTTGGAGCAAAAGGATTTGATTCGAGTATATGCCAGTTCGGGAAAGGTGTTGGCCATAACCGTCCACGGTGAATACGCGCTCCGGCTGCGGCTGTATGAATTGGAAGAGCGGCTGGATAAAAGTCGATTTGTCCGCATTTCCAATTCAGAGATCATTAATTTGAAGAAGGCGGAAAGTTTTGACCTGAGTTTGACAGGGACCATTTGCGTCAAATTTTCAAATGGCATGCGTACTTACGTTTCCAGGCGGTACGTTCCCAGGATCAAAAAGATATTAGGAGTGTGAGGTGGAAACATGAAAAAGAAAATCGTGGCTCGGGGAGCTTTGGGCATCCCTTTTGGGATCACCATCGGGTATTTGATCACCATCATCAGTTCTCTGAAATGGGGGCAGGGTTATTATGCGCCATGTGCGCCGGAGCTAGTTGACATGATGGGAGGCGAAATCCAGGCGGTACTGCTGCAGACTGGTTTGTGTGCGGTGCT
This sequence comes from uncultured Eubacteriales bacterium, assembly GCA_910583765.1. Classification (GTDB taxonomy): domain Bacteria; phylum Bacillota; class Clostridia; order Peptostreptococcales; family Anaerovoracaceae; genus Hominibacterium. Next base: position 93,639 of record CAJTYS010000008.1, read on the forward strand.
GGGGATCGTCTGCGCTGGCGGCTCGGTGATTTGGGAAGTGGAAACCTGGAGCATTGTCAAGCAGACGGGGCTGTATTTTGCCATCATATGGGCGGCGATGATGCCGACTGCTTATTTCCTATATTGGATGGAGCGCAGCCTCATAGGATTCTCTGCGTACTTTGCTGTGTTCGTGGGGATTTTCATTTTAATGTGGCTTAGCCAGTATTTGGTCAACAGGCAGCATATCAGGGCAATCAACGCGAAGCTGAAATAGCGGGGCCCAGAGTCTTGATCCAAAGCAAACGTGTGTAGTTATATTTTATGGATATCAATGTCCGGATCACTGTAAAGGGTACAGGGGTTCGGACATTTTGCGCAGATGCAGACATTGATGTTTACAAAACTATGGACTTTCTTTTACAAGAAGCGCTGGAAGAAAGAGCAAAAATCGTATATGATAATACTATATCCTGGATCCAGGGAACACCAAGCAATGGAAACTCATAGGAAGGAGAATATCATGAAAAGAGTAGAAATCAAAGGAAAAGACATCAGGCTGGTGGGGCAGCTGCTGGAGGAGGAAGCGCCGGAAACCTGCAAAGTGTTTGAGAGCATGCTGCCGCTGAAAACCAAGTTCATCCATGTCCGCTGGAGCGGCGAGGGGATCTGGATTCCTTACGGCGACACGAGGACGGGATTGGATTACGAAAACCACACGTCTCATCCGGCAAAGGGAGAAATGCTCCTTTATCCTGGCGGAATCAGCGAAATGGAATTCATCATGGCTTATGGCAGGTGCTGCTTTGCCAGCCAGCATGGACAGCTTTCGGGCAATCATTTCATGACCATCGTGGAGGGCCTGGACTCTCTGTACGAATTTGGGCGCAAAGTGTTGTGGGAAGGCGCACAAGAAGTAGAAATGAGGGTACTGCCCGAATAAAGGGCTAGGGAGCATAACGGAAAAGTGGATGGATCGTGAAAGGGAGGAGTTTGACTATGAATAGCAAAATAAAAATGAATCTGTATGCCTTTCTGACAGTATTGATCTGGGGATCGGGATTCCCGTTTACCAGGATGATCGGTGATCAGATTTCATCGTATTCCTTAGGATTCATTCGATGCTTTTGTTCAGCAGTGGTACTGCTGATAATCGGGAAAATCATTCAGATCAGAAAACCGTTTCATAAAAAAGATCTCTTATGGTTTTTCCTCTCCGGTGCGCTGGGGTTTTCCCTATACTTTACGCTATTCAGCATTGGGCTTGAAACCCTTAGCTCTGCGATGGGAAGCATTATCACCGCCATGACACCGATCTTTGTGGCAATAGCAGCCACGAAGCTGTATGGGGAGCGAATCAATTGGATTGGATGGGTTTCTATTTTCTGCGCTTTTGGCGGCGTGGTGGCACTGCTGCTTTGGAACGGAGTCATTTCCATCAGCACGGGCGCTGTATGGATGCTGCTGTCCGCCATTGCCTTCGCGGGATACAATCTTTTGAATCGAAAGTTCGCGAACATGGGATATACGGACATTGAAGTGGCGACTTACAGCGCGATTTTTGGGGCAATCCAGACTCTGGTATTTTTGCCTCAAACCATTCAGGACATGCTGCGCGCGGATATGGCCAGCAATTTGTCCGCAGTTTATCTTGGGGTGGCTGCAGGGGCAATCGCTTATTATCTATGGAGCAAAGCCCTGGCGTTGGCCGAGCGGACCAGTGAGGTGACAAATTACCTGTTCATCAATCCGCTGATCGCCGCGGTGATCGGATTTCTGATGCTTCGGGAAATGCCGGACATGGGGACGTTTGTGGGTGGCGTGATCATTATTGTGAGCGTTGTTGTGTTCAGCACCAAGGGAAACCCGGAGCAGCCGTAGCGTCAATGGGAACTAGTACATAAACTTAGTGCGGTGGGACAGGTGTGAGACTGACCTCGGCTTCGCTCTTTTCCTTGTGGAATTTAAATATTCGTTTAGTTAAAAAAGCTTAAAAAGAATTTTGGAGAAAAAAGCACTTTATGCTTGCAAATCATCCGGTTATATGGTAAATTATTAAATGCGCCAAGCTTTCGACAAAGTATTTGGCGCAGCTATGGAGGATTGACCGAGTGGCTAAGGAGCTCGCCTGGAAAGCGAGTAGGGTGTAACAGCCTCGTGGGTTCGAGTCCCATGTCCTCCGCCAAATGAAAAACACGTCTGTGAGGGCGTGTTTTTTCGTTTGATGGAATAAAAATGCGAAGGGACTCGAACCCAACGTTTGGTAAACCTCACTCCTTCACTCACGGAGTTCGTTACGCTGTCCTTTTTACCAACAAATCGCTGTGCTCTTTGGGTAAAAAGGCGAAAAGGCACGAGCGTGAAGGCGGGAAGTCCGGCGGACTGTCTGGTAGCGAGTGGCCCAAGCCAAAACGGGAGTGCGGGGCGGCAGATGACTCCTTTATTGGATTATGGTATGATAAAATAGCAAATCATCATTTGTAGGGAGGAACGGTTATGAAATTTCATATGATAACGAAAGGGCACGCTCTTTGGGAAAAAACAATTGCTTTTGCGTCAAACTGTTCATGGACAGCAGGACGATTCCTGGCAGAACGCATGAGAAGCAATGAATTTAAAGATTGGGAAAGAGTTATTGTCGCAGTTGATCATGATCATATCGCAGGGTTTTCTGTTTTCTCTGAAAAAGATGGATTACCTCAGAATTATGAACACACACCATTTATTAGCCTTGTGTTTGTTGATGAGGCATATAGAGGCAAAAGACTATCCGAACAATTAATAGAAAATACTTTGAAGTATGCAAAGAAACTTAATTATAAAATAGTGTATCTTAAGAGTGAACATCGAGGTTTATATGAAAAGTACGGGTTTGAGAAAATATGTGAATTTGAACCGGTTGAACCTCCTGCGGATCAACTGTTTAAAATGGATATATAGTTATAGAACAGGTACTATTTTAGAATATAAGTGAGGAAGATATGATGATATGCTAACACGAAAGGAACAACTGTCTGATACCTATATGAGGAGGCGGCAACATGGCTCCAGCAGCATGAACCTAATCTTATTTCTACATCAAGTGAGAACATCTTATGAAAGCTGGATCCAAGTGCAAAACTGTTAAAGTGAAAAGCAAAGCCAAAAGCCCGACGCCCACGAAAAGATGCCGGGCTTAGGTCAGATCGATTATGTGTTTTCCGACCCGTCGCAATCTTCCGGCAGGATCGCGTCTAAAAGTTCGGACGCGGCCTTAAGGTGGGATCGCAGTTCACGCATGGTCTTGACCTGCAGAGGAGAATCGCAGGAGCGTATGGTCTCCTTTGGGTCTGACAAAAGGGAAGCCGGATCAACTTGGAGCCCTTCGGCAACCTGCTCTACCGTGCCGAGAGTGGGATTGCAATTTCCTTTTAGGATACTTTGCAAGTGGGCACGAGAGACATTAGCCTCCTCTGCGAATTCGCCCAGGGTCAACTGGTGAATTTCGCGCAACAACGAAACGTTTTTGGAAAAATTGTTGGATAAATCCATAGTGGTGTCCTCCTTGTGTTTTATTCCATGGTAAAAGAAACCGGAGGATAAGGGTAGCGTAACATAATGGTATTCGTGCTAATAAAGTGGTAAGGCGCAGAGTCACATTTTAAAATGAGCGAAAGCGCTTTTGGCAAATATGTTTTCTAGCTGTGAGATTTAAAGCGCATAGTTAAGGAGAAACACCATATGATGATTAAATACTTGTTAATCATTGGCCGCCAAGGAGGTTCCAACAAATCAAAAGGCAGCAGCGTTGCTACAGTCATTCGTACAAGCAATCGCACTGCTCGTCAATGCGATTGATCATGCGCAAAAGTCTTTTTTTCGGATAAAGAAAACCGGTCTCAATCCACAGTGTAAGAGCCGCTACGATACCGCCAGTATGATATCTAACCAAATAGTTCCAATCTTCATTCGATTTGGAGGTGTTCATTTCATATAACGTGATTTCCATGAACTTTTCTTCCAGATAGGCGGACAGTTTGCTGCGAAACGTGGAATTATCCGTGTAACATAAAAAATATCGAAAAATAGGCGCATTGGACTGAATATAATCAAGCATCACATCCACAGAACGCATATAGTTATGCATGGGATCATTCGCTAAAAGCTCATCAAGATTTCCGAACAGCTCAGATTCCAGTTTAGAATAAAGATCGTAAATATCATCATAATGAAAATAAAATGTGCTTCGTGAAATGTTTATTTTGTTAGATAACTCACTGATTGTTATATTATGGATCTCTTTTTCCATCAGTAGTTCGCAAAGTGCGCACTTTAACATTTTCTGTGTCTTTTGAATACGCTTGTCGTCTTTCTTCATGAATGGGCTCCCTTCGTTAAAATGCTACAAATCTTTAGAAATATGTATGATATCCTACAGATCTTCGATAAATTGAGGATATTATTTTTCGTGCCCATTTATTATAATGGAAAAAATCAAAAAATTCAATTTACAATGATGGATGAGATCAGCAGGAGAAACCATGAAAAACTTATTTACGCCTATTTCCATTGGAACAATAGAAATTTCTAACAGAATATTCAAATCAGCGGCAGGCTCTTATTCGATAGATCATGGCATCAATGATCAAGCGATGATGTTTTATGAAAATATAGCAAAAGGCGGCGTTGGAATGATATGGTTTGAAGATTTGCAGTGGTATGGATATCCAGTGGAAGATGTTAGAAAAGTAGTTGACAAGGTACACGATCATGGGACAAAAATTGGTTTGCAGACTTATGGATCGTGGCAATTCGCCTCTTCCTCAAAACATATGAGCAGCCCCTTGGAAATGGACCTGGAAGAGTATCGCCATAAGGAACTGACTACCAAAGAGGTGCATGAGGTTCAAAACACAATCGTATCTGCGGCAAGATACGCAAAAGACTGCGGGTTCGATGCGCTGGAACTGAACTGTTCCAGCGACCATATGTTTGACACATTTTTGTCTAGATTCTGGAATGTGACCAGATCGGACGCATATAGCGGAAAATCTCTTGAAAACAGGGCAAGAGTGGTTACAGAACTGATTACCAAAATAAAGGATGAATGCGGAACTGATTTTCCGATACAGATCTTGTTCAATGGAATTGAGGAAAACCTTCAGATATTAGGGGACAACGATCTGTGCGTTACTTTGGAAGAGGCGCAGGGATTCGCAAAATTATTTGAAGCAGCAGGGGCGGACTCTCTGCATATACGCTCATCTGCGTTTGGCAACCACTGTGCGGGATTCATGCCTGACATCATGCATTTTGGTGAAAAGGGAAACACAGGTTTGGGAACGGTGGTAAATTATAATCGGCATTTCGGCGGTATGGTAGATGGGAGCAGGGATGGCGCAGCGGCTTTTTTGGATGTGGCCGCCAAAATAAAAGAGACCGTGAAAATACCGGTCGGCGTTGTAGGCAGCATGGATCCTGCGGTTTCAGAAGAACTGATCAATAGATACATAAAAGAGGACAAGATTGATTTTATCCTAATCAATAGGCCGTTGCTGGCGGATCCGGAGCTTCCCAACAAGCTGAGAGAAGGCAGAAAAGATGAAATTAAACCGTGCAACCGATGCGTCAATTGTTTTAAAGCAGTCGTAGATATGTGGGGCACCGGATATTGCCGGGTGAATCCGGCATATATAAGAGGTGGAACTGAAGAAATGCCGGAAGGCGCAGAACCGGCCCTGGCAGAACGTCCTCAGAAAGTATTGATCATTGGCGGAGGTCCAGCAGGCATGGAAGCAGCGGCGATCGCGGCACAGCGAGGGCATAGCGTGTCACTTTACGAGCGAGAACAGCATTTAGGAGGGCGGATGCGCTTAGCTGCGGCTGTAAAAGGCAGGCATGAACGCATAGCGGAATATATCGCCTTCATGGAAAATCGCCTCGACAAACTGGAAGTAGAGGTCAAGCTGGGAGTCAAAGCAGATAAGCAGACTGTCGATCTGATTGCCCCGGACAAGATTGTCGTAGCCACAGGCGGTATAAAAGCGGAAACCATGATTCCAGCGCGCAACTTAAAATGCGTGCATGATCATATAATCCTTGACCCGAAAAAATTAGGAGAAAAGGTATGCGTAGTAGGCGGAAACATTATCGCATATGATTATGCGGTGCATTTGACCGCAAAAGGAAAAAAAGTCGCGCTAATTAGTGAAAGACTTGAAGAAAACATAGGGAGCGAGCAGGCCTCGTGGCCGCGGGCCGTTCTTACAGAGTGGATGCGCGCAAAAGGAACGAGACTGTATGGAGGAATCAGCGGGCTGGAAATTTCGCCAGATATGATCAACTTTACTACAATCTCTGGCAGTAAAGAAAAAATGTTTTATGATTCAGTAGTCATATTAAATAATCTGCGAAAAGATCATTACGCACAAAAAGAATTTAAACATTGTGATGCGATCTATATTGGAGATTGCCACAAACCCGCTAATATTTTGGAAGCTGTCAGAGCGGGAAATCTTGCTGGAAGGAGCATATAGAAATCATGAAAATGAAAGCAAACAACACATCTAATTTTTCAAAAGAACAAATGATGGAGTGGGTAAAAGGCTTTACCAAATGGCCCCACAGAATGACCGGCACGTCAGAAGGAAAAGAGTCTGCTGAATATGTGGCAAATGTCTTTAGAAAATGTGGATTAAAGGATGTAAAGTTGGAATCAGTGGATTCCCTTTGCACAGAGGTGTCAAAGTCGAGCCTTAAAATTGACGGTAAAGAGATCAAAGCTTTCCTGTCCAATGGCACAAACCGAAAAAAGCGCTTGGGCAAATCATTGACAAACGTGAAAGGAGCAAAGCTAGTCTACTTGGAAGAATCCGATTTCGCTTCTTTGTACCAGCAGGATCTGGCAGGCAAAATCGTCATATCTGGCGTTAGATTTGCGCCGCATATATGGAAAAACACACCTGCATCGGACTTTTATGGTCCGAACGGCGAATTTGATAGAAAACGGAAGATTTACAATGTATATATGCCAGAAAACTATATACCGAATTATTTTGCGGCAATGGAAAAAGGCGCAGTAGGGTTTATAGGAATTCTCAAGGATTTCATGGACCAGTATTATTACAATGAAGATTATACCTATGTCATAGAGCATGATGGTTTCATGGAAATCCCGACCATGTGGGTCTCTGCGGAACAGGGAAAAGAGCTGGTGACAAAGGTACAGGAAAATCCCAATGCGACAGGCGACTTGATCGTTGAAACGATTTCAGAATACAGAGAAGCGGTCAATGTAATGGGCATAGTCGAAGGCTGTTCAGAAGATGTGGTCGTAGTGCATTCCCATCACGATGCGACAGGGGAAGGCGCTGTTCAAGACGCTAGTGGGATGTCCGTTGTGTTTGCCTTGGCCCAATATTTTTCAAAACTGCCAAAAGAAGAAATAAAAACGAACATGCTGTTTCTTTCCACGGATAGCCATTATACAGATTATGAAGGGCATGATAAATTTTTAGATAAAAGAAAGGCCGAGGGCAGCAACATAGTCATGGACTTTTGCGTAGAACATATCGCCAAAGAGGTGGATCTGGACGCGAATAACGAAATGATCATCTATAACAGGCCAGAGACAAGGATCCTATATGCCACCGATGAACAGGGTTTGGCTGACATGGCCTTTGATGCTTTCTGCAGGCATGGGCTAACGCACACCATGCTCTTTCGGGCAGCGCCTTTGGGAGATGCGGCATTTGACCCGGAATTTGTTTGCACAGATGCCTATGCGTTTCATGAAAGAGGCATTCCAGTCATCAGCCTTCTTTCTGCGCCAATGTATCTTTCCCATAGGAGTGACACCATCGACAAAGTGTATGGAGATGGGTTGGTACCAGCTGCGGAGACGTATGCGGAGCTGATTATTAGAGTTTGGGACAAATTGGGATATGGATCATAAACGATTAAAACAGATAAATCAGAGGCCTCATTTATTTGTTTTAAATATTATTGGTTAAATCAGTTGCAAATCGTTAGGAGGATGCAGGAATGGAACAAAATTCAATAAAAAAATCGGGTGAATATATTGATAAAATGCGGTGGGTAACATTGATCCTAGTTTTCTTTGTGGGAGCGACTTCGGCATTTTTGAATTGCTTATCTGTATATTTAACTCCATTGGCGGAAAAAGGATGGAATCCGGCAGTCATTGTCACTGCATATACGCTGATGATGTTCATGTCAGTGCCGGGCAGTTTGATTGGTGGAAAAATTCAAGCGAAGTTTGGCAACAAAACAGTATTAAAGGTGTGCGGATTGGGATTTCTGATTTCAGTGGTGGCAGCGTCATTCTCTGTCAATCCGTGGATGTACGTTATTTTGATCGGTGGATTCGCGCCGCTGTTTGTTTACTGCATTTATGTGGGGCAGATCGCCAATCTGGGCGCTTTGTTTCCTGATAAAACAGGATTTGCCACAGGAGCGCTCATGGTGGGAATCTACGTGATCGGCGCAGGGCTGGTGCCTGTAGCGGCACGCATGACAGCGGCAATGGATGTTATGCATGGAATCGCCATTTTAGGCGTGATCATAGGCGGCCTGACGATCCTCGTTGGCTTCCTTATGGTGGAAGCTCCCGAAGGATACAAACCAAGCGGCTGGGAACCGAAAGAATATGAGATCATAGGGGAAGGTGAGCCCAATCAGAGCACGGGTTCTTTAGAGGTCACATGGCAGAAACTGCTCAAGCTAAAATCGTTCTGGGTGCTTTTCCTAGGACAAATCGCAATGGCCTTGTTTGTTTCAGGCATCCAGAGCAGCTTTGTCATGATGACCGCGAACCTGCTGCGCTGCACGGAGGCAAAAGCGGCGTGGGCATACTCAGTGTTTGCCGTCTTAATGGGATGCAGCGGCATTGTGGCAGGATTTATTTCCGATAAAATTTTGGGACCTGTTAAAATTACTGCGATCACGGCTATTGTGGCCGCAATTGCTTTAGTCGTGTTTGTTCTGATCGGAAGCGATAGCTTTACGCTGTACATGTTGTTAGTGGTCATCATTGGATTCGCAGTTGGCACGGGGACTACATTGCTGGCGGTCATATTAATGAACATGTATGGAAATAAATATTTTGGCATTAATTTTGGACTGATTCAGTGCGCTATGCTGCTATCCGCCTTCGTAGGGCCACAGCTTGCGGTTGCCACGAATGTCAGAAATTTCTTTGTCGTAGGAGCGGTTGGCTTGGTGGTGGGAGCAGTATTGTTCCTGCTGGTGTGCCCAATCAGAAACAAGGAAGTCGGGATGAAGTTGTTATAAATGAAAAATAGAAAGTTTTAGGAAAGGGATTATGGCAAAGAAGTATTATCTCACCCCATTAAAAAAAGAACAGTTATCTGTCAGCGAGCAGCGTTATCTGGAAGCTGTGGATTCTAATTACGGCTACCATATCGCAGTCAAACTCACAGAGTTCAAGGCGACTCCATCAGGCTTCAGACTAGCTGGCACTGATGTGGAAAACGCCGCAGCGGAATGGATCGCAGAAGAAATGAAAAAAATCGGCTTGGCAGATGTGAAAAAAGAGGATGTGACTGTAGATTCCTGGGATTTCAGAGGGGCATCTCTGACCGTGATGCCCACTGCCCACGCTCCGCTCATAATGGAGGCTGGGTCCTTTCCCTGCATAGCAGGAACTTCGGATGAAGGCGTGGAGGGAAGAGTGGTATATGCGGGAGATGGAAGCGCTGCCAATTATGATAATGTTGATATGACAGGAAAAATCGTACTCATTGATACAGATGGATACCATAGCTATTGGTATAACTCTCTCTTTTTACAGGCGGAACTTCGCGGAGCAAAGGCGATCATCGCTACGGTGACAGATCAAGGCCCTGGAACTTACAGGAATGATTTGATCACGATCCAGGATACGATGACGCGGATCAAGATCCCAGCCGTCATGCTCAACAAGGGAGATGGAGACAAGCTGAGGAACATGCTGAAAAATGGAGTCCGGGTCACAGCGAAATTAAAGGTAAAGGCAGCAGTGACCAAAGGAGCCAAGGCGCATTACGTTTATGGCAAGATAAGCGGCAAAAATCCTAACAGATATATCATCGTGGGCGGACACTACGATGCGTATTGGGATGGTTTTTTAGACAACGCTACATCATTAGGTTCCACATTGACAATGGCAAAAGCCATGATTGATTCAGGATACGAGCCGGAAAGCACTTTCATATTCATTTCAAATGGCGCAGAAGAATACGGCCTTGCGGACACGAAATATGATTTTTGCACAGGTGCGGCACAAATTATCAAAGATCATCCTGAGTGGGTCGAAAACACCGTCATATATAATAATTTTGAGCTTACAGCCATCAGCCAAACAGAAAATCTAGAGCTTTTGGGAGCGGCAGGCTACCAAAAAGCTTTTGAAAGCGTGATGTCTAGAATCGGGCTCGCGGATGGATTCACATATGCGGCGACCAGTGGAGTAGGCGCGGATGACGGCGTATATCACAAAAAGGGAGTCCCCTCTTATATGAATGTTTGTACGCATTTTTCAGACGACCAAAACATGGAATCATACAATGATCCGGAAGCCATGGAAAATTATGATCACACACAGTATGATAACCAGGAACGCTATAATGCGGAGATCTTTGATTTTAACAATAAAATCCACGGATTGATCAATATGGCCTTTGATCAATGTTTGTTCTTGCCATATGACTTGAGCGCTGAGATCGACCATTATAGAGAGGGGATTTCTGCCGATGAATTAAGCGGGTTCTACTCTGATTGTGAAAATTTATGCCTAACCCTGGATAAGGTGAGCAAAAAGGCAAAAGAAATTTACAGTCAGATGGACTTGGAGAATAGAAAATTCATCGCGCTCAAACATTGCGGCAACGCTGATGAAATCATCAGGAGCAAATATCAAAGGGCATGGGAACACAATCGATCGCTATTGAAGGCCAATTGGCTGATACAAAACAAAATTCGGAAATTTGATCCGTTCTGTGCGATGATCGATGGATACACGCAGCCATATAGCTATGTAAAGGTGATCAACAAACTGATCAGAGAGTTAAAACATGGCGCAGTGGGTGAGGCTTTTGAAACTATTATGGCTATGGACAATCAGTTCTTGATCCTGGCCTTTGACCAGAAAGTATACCAGGAAGTCGCGCTCAATGCTTTCGCTGATTCCAATCCCGATAGCTGGGGTAAAGGTGAAAACATGCCATTTCCTGATCTGTATGAAGTTATTATGAACATTGCTGAAAAAAACGCTGCTGGAGAGAAGGCGTTCGCCAATGAAATCAAGACTTTAATAGAGATCCGCAAAGAACAGCAGCAGATCCTAGTGGAAACTTTGGATGCGGATCAGAAGATTTTCCTGGATATTCTGGATACGTTAAATCAAATAAACATAGAAGAAGGAGGGCAAAATGGAAAACGATAAAAACAGTATCCCGCAAATATTCCATGCGGAAGGCGTTCCGCCTGTAGTGATGGTAAAAGGCACAAATTATGAAATGGGATATCAGTATGCGGAGCAGCTGGCTCCTCAAATATGGACTGTGCTGGCAAAACTGAAAACCAGTCTATTCCCCATGTACCGTGAAGAGGTCGTTGTCAACGACATGAAGGTGCAGCAATATTTCGCGGACAAGTATACTCCTGGATTTAGGGAGTGGCAGAAAGGCATGTGTGATGGCTGTGCGGCAATGGGCTATGAAGTGTCCATGGAAGACATTATGCTGATTGCCGTATTCACCTCTGAAATGTATGAACGGCCGACAGGCGAATATCCCGCAGAGGCTGGAGTCGGAAGCGCGGATCAAACACTGAAAAATGAAAAAGAACATGAACGGAATTTTTGCACGACATTCGGCGTGACAGGCAAATGCACAAAGAGCGGCAACTCCATCATTGCTGGTATCGGAGGCAGTGCCTTTGAAAGCATAGACAGAGTGATCCTGATTGCGTTTCCAACCGAAGGATATAGTTTCATAACTTGCGCGACCATTGGTAAATTTCACGATCAGGTGGGAATGAACACCAGTGGAATGGCATGGGTGTTTTCCGGAAATTACAGCGGTCCCAGCGATTGGGCAATGATGCCGGAACCGCCGTTTTACCACATCACTCAATATTGCGCAAATGCAGATGAAGTGGGAAATTTCATAGAGAACATGCCAAGGTGCGGCGCATTCGCGAATTTTGTCATCGGTACGGCCCAAGGCGATGTCACTGCCATTGAATCGAACGCAGAGCATTTCTTTATGCGCGAACCAGGCCATTTGAACGAACCTGCCGAATATGTGGTCAACACGAATCACTTTGCGTCTCCAGAGACACAAGCCTTTAACGTTGATCTTGATGGAATCGATTGGAAAGAATGGAACTACGCCTCCATTACCCGATTCGCCACAGCCAGCCAGTACCTTTCGGATTATGCGGTCAAAGGTGAAATGGACATGGAAAAGGTGCGTGAAATGTTTGCTTCTGATGACTGGTTTGATCCTGATGCGAAGAGGTGGCATCACAATGATCCTGGAAGCGACCCATATGGTTCCAACAATGGATTTGATGGATACGATTACACTTTGCAGGCTGCGTTCGAGCCAGCAACAATGACAGCTTACTTCATGCAGGGCACAGGCAGCGGAACAGGCATGCCCGCAGGCTCTACTGGTCAGTTTGTAGAAATCCAGCTGATGGATGATTCGCTGGAAATGGCAGCGGTCATGCAGGAACGGACTTTCAGTCTGTTTGCGGATGCGAGAAAAGAGTTGAGAAAGATCATCAACGGCAGCAAGGAAATACAAAAAAATTACTTGGTACGCACCGCATATGAACAATTGCTGGATGAGGCTTACTTAGCATATGAAAGCGGGCAGGATCGGCGCGCGCACGCATTCATGCTTTGTCATGAGGGGAATGCTGACGAAGCGGATTCTCTGAAGCTGCTTGGCGAAGCGATGTCTTATTTCGCGAAGGCGCAGACGACATGCAAGATTTTGATCAATGAAACAAAGAAATATAAGGTGTCATGCTAGAAGGGAGAACAATGGATTCAAAATATAAAGTGCTTTTTCAACCGATCTCCATTGGAAATTGCAGGATCAAAAATAGATTTGTCATGGCCCCAATGGGACCCATGGGCCTGGGGGATTATGAGGGCGGTTTTAACCAAAGAGGGATTGACTATTATACCGTTAGGGCGAAAGGTGGAACGGGCTTGCTGACCACTGGAGTCTGTTTCGTGGATCATTCTTTTGAAAAGATGGGAATGCCAAGCTGCCCTAATGTCAATTACAATCCCATGCAGTTTGTGCGTACTGCTCGTGAAATGACAGAGCGCGTACATGCGTATGATTCAAAAATATTTATCCAGCTTACTGGCGGTTTTGGCAGGGTCATACCACCATCGGCTATGCGAAATGGGATTACCGTCGCACCGTCTGCGGTGCAGAATCGTTGGGAGGATGTGCTCTGTAGAGAACTGACGTTAGAAGAAATCAAAAATTTGGTCAAAAGCTTTGGAAAAGCAGCTGTGATTTGCAAAAATGCAGGGTTTGATGGTATCCAGATCCATGCTGTGCATGAAGGCTATCTGATCGACCAGTTCGCCATTTCTCTATTTAACCAAAGGACAGATGAATATGGCGGGAACCTAGAAAATCGTTTGCGCCTGGCAAAGGAAATCGTCCAGGAGATTAAGGCACAGTGTGGAAGCGACTATCCGGTAACCTTGCGCTTTAGCCCAAAGAGCTTTATCAAAGGCTTGCGAGACGGTGCGCTTCCAGGAGAGGATTTTGAAGAAAAAGGGCGTGATTTGGAAGAAGGGATGCAAGCGGCCAAGCTTTTGGTCGAATATGGATATGACGCACTGGATGTGGATGTTGGCTCTTATGATTCCTGGTGGTGGAGCCATCCTCCTATGTATCAAGAAAAAGGGCTATATAGACCATATGCGAAAATGGTCAGGGATGTAGTGGACGTTCCCGTTATTTGCGCAGGAAGAATGGATGACCCTGACATGGCAGCGGAAGCCATTGAAAAGGGTGAGACGGATATGATCGGTTTAGGGAGGCCGCTGCTGGCGGATCCTGAATATGTGAACAAACTGCGCAGTGGCAGGATGAAATCGATCCGTCCCTGCATATCCTGTCACGAGGGTTGTATGGGAAGGATGCAAAAGTATATGCTGGTAAATTGCGCTGTCAATCCGCAGGCCGGAAGAGAACGGGCAATGGCGCTAACTCCAATCCTTGAGCCTAAGAGGGTTCTCATTGTAGGCGGTGGCGTGTCTGGATGCGAAGCTGCCAGAGTATTGGCGTTGCGAGGTCATAAACCGGTGCTGTTTGAAAAAGGCGGCCGCCTTGGAGGAAACCTAATCCCTGGGGGAGCGCCGGATTTTAAAAACGATGATATTGCCTTAGCTGACTGGTACGAGCATACGCTGGACAGACTGCGAGTCCCTGTACATTTCAATGCAGAACTAACGAAAGGGGATGTGTTGGGCCGTGATGTGGACGCAGTTATTATCGCTACAGGTTCTGTGCCAAAGGTTTTCCGTTTCGCAGACGATTCCTCAGTATATACGGCGCAGCAAGTTCTGTTAAAACAGGTGGATCCAGGCCAGAAAATCGTGATCATAGGGGGCGGCCTCGTTGGATGCGAAACAGCGCTCTGGCTATCTCAGCTAGGCAAAAACGTGACCATTGTCGAAGCACAGGATCAGTTGCTGGCGCTCAATGGGCCGATCTGTGACGCGAACAAGGAGATGCTGGAACGCCTGATACCGTTTCATGGCATCCAAACGGAGCTCAATGCCACGGCATCTGATTATTCAGGAGGCGTTCTTTCCTTAGATACACCAGAGGGGAAAAAGGCGATCACCTGTGATTCTCTAATCCTTTCTGTAGGATATGCGGAAAACGCTGATTTGTATCATGAATTGGAATTTGAAGTGCCCGAGATTTATCTCATTGGAGACGCTAAAAAAGTTGCCAATATCATGTATGCTATTTGGGACGCATATGAAGTCGCAAATCACATTTGACGAAAGGCTTTTTTGCTTCGGACATTGATAATAAAGGGTTCCTGGAGACAGTTAAATTTTCAGGAGCCTTTTTCCTGTTTCAGAGTGCGTTCACATATGTGTCGAACTCTTTGACACTTCCCCATACGCCAAAAGCATAACATCCCATTCCTGATAAGTATTTGCTATTCCGTTCCCATCTTTTATAATAAACTTAAAGAGCATTTAACAAATCAAATGACTAGCCAGAATCTGTCTCCCATAGAGCACACAAGGTTTTGGCTGTCTTAGCAGGAAGGAGCAATTTCATGAAAGGGACAAGAAAAAAGATTTTCACAAACCGTGTTTTACAGGGTATCATTCTTTTGCTGCTGATGGCCCTCGCAGCAGGTGCGTTTACTACGGAAGTGAACGCCGCGGCGAAGAAAAAGACGCTGATCGTCTACTATTCCAGGACAAACACTACGCAGCAAATGGCAAAGAAGATCCAAAAATTGACTGATGCGGACATGGTGCGTTTGAAAACGAAAAAAGCGTATCCGTCTGACTATGACGCAATGCTGGAAACCGCGCAGCGGGAACAGAACGAAAATGCCAGGCCAGAGCTCGCAGGCAGGATCGCGAACTGGAGCCAGTACGATACCATCATTCTCGGTTACCCAATCTGGTGGGGGAAACAACCCATGGCGATCAACACGTTTCTCGAGAGCTATGATTTTAAAGGAAAAAAGATCGTTCCTTTTTGCACCAGCGGCGGCAGCGGCATATCGGCAAGCGTCAGCAGCATAAAGAGGGTTTGCCCGAAAGCCAGCTTTGGCAAGGGAAAAGACGTGACTGACGCGACCCGAAGCAGTCTGGAAAAATGGCTGAAAGCCAATCGGATCGCCTTGAAGAGCGGCAAGAGCAGCACAAAAAGCAGCAAGCCAAAGGCCACTGTGAAAATCGGAAAAAAGAACGTGACAAAGAAAACTTACTCTTTAAAAAAGGGCAGCAAAGCCACTATCAAAGTAAGTACTGTCAACCTCAAAGGGAAGAAAAAAGTTACATTCACATCTTCCAATAAAAAAGTCGCCGCAGTCACTAAGAAAGGCATCGTCAAGGCGAAAAAGACAGGTACGACCAAAATCAAGATTATCGTCACAGCAGGAAAAAAGAAAGTCAACACCTGGACAAGGATCAAGGTGGTGAAAAAATCAAAATCTCCTGCGTCAAAAAGTAAACAACCGGAGAAAAGCAAGCCACAGAAGCCGGGGGACAACGCTCCTAAAAATCCAGGCAATGATCAGCAGGGACAGCCTCCAGCAGTGAAGCCGGACGATCCGTCATCAGAGAACACGCAGACAGATAGTGATATTTTAGTCGCCTATTTTTCCTGCACAGGAACGACAAAATCTGTGGCAGAACATGCGGCAGGCTATTTGAACGCAGACATTTACAGCATCACGCCGCAGGTCCCATATTCAGACGCAGATTTAAATTATAGGACGGACTGCAGGGCAAACCGGGAGCAAAACGATCCGTCAGCGCGGCCAGCGATTTCAGGTGCTGTGAAGAACATGGCACAATACGACACTGTCATCCTTGGATATCCGATCTGGCATGGGCAGGCACCAAGGATCATCAGCACATTTTTAGAAAGCTACGACTTTTCCGGTAAAACCATCGTGCCTTTCTGCACGTCCGGCGGCAGCGGCCTTGGCTCCAGCGTCAGCAACCTGCACGGCCTAGTTAGCAGCAGCGCCGCATGGAAAGCCGGAACTCGTTTTGCGGCCGGAGCATCGAGCAGCGATGTCCAGGCTTGGCTAAAATCAGAAGGCATCCAGTCATTTACCAAGTGACATGCTTTCAAAAGGGGATTTGAGAGACAAAGAATGTCGTTCCTGCGGAGCCTGTGTAAAGCGCTGTCCGCAGAAAATCGATATCCCTCAAGTGATGAAACGTTTTTCAACGGAAATGGAGGACTAACATGAAAAAGATCATCGCTTTACTGCTGGCGGCTGCCTTGATGGTTTCCTGCGCTCCATCCGCCAGTGGAGTTTCCAAAGAACATAAAATCAATCTCAGCGCTAAAAAAATGACTCTGCGGGCAGGGATTCCCAAAACCATAAAAGTCAAAAACAAGCCAAAGGGCGCAAAGGTTTCCTGGACAAGCAGCAACAAAAAGGTGGCTACGGTAAAGGGCGGCACGGTCACAGGCATCAAGCAGGGGCGGGTGACCATCACCTGCAAAGTCAAATACCCTAAATCCGGCAAAAAAATCACCAAAAAACTGACTGCGAAAGTGACGGTGAAAAAAGCCAAGCCCGTGTATCCAAAGCACGCAGCCTATGGAAATGGCGTTGGCGCAAAGCCAGGACGGGTGGTGTGGAGTCATGATCCGAAATCCGTCAGCTGGAACGGCAAGGGCTATTGGTGGCAGCCAAAGCATTTTGACGAGAAAACCATCCTCAAAATGGTTCGGGAAAGCATCGCCTCCCTGGGCGGGGCGAAAAAGGCCAAGAGTGGCTGGTCCAAGCTGTTCCTGGCCCAAAACAAGAGAGCCGGCAGTGGAAAGACTGGCTACAAAAAAGGCCAGAAAATCGCTATCAAAGCCAATATCAACGGCTCCGGCGTGTTTGACGATGATGACAGCGGCAAAACCAAGATGAGCTACACCAATCCGGTGCTGCTGAAATGCCTCCTGATTTCTCTAGTCAAAGATGCGGGAGTCAGGCCCTCTGACATCACAGTATATGACGTTTCCCGGTTGTTTCCAAAGTATATGATCGACATGTGTTCCAAGGGGAAACTAAAGGGCGTGAAATTCGTTGGCCGAAACAATGGCATGGCTGACAAAGATCAGCCTATCAACTGGTCCTATCAATTCAAAGGCGCGGTCAACTACCTACCGACCTGCGTCACGAAGGCGGATTATGTGATCAATTTGGCCAACCTGAAAGGCCACAGCTACGGGATCACTCTCTGCGGGAAAAATCATTTCGGTTCTTTCATCAATGGAAACGAAATGCGCCCGCCGGAAGGCGCGAACCTACATCAATTCCTGACCATGGACGAAATGGGAATCTACAGCCCGCTTGTGGATCTGATGGCGAACCACCAGCTGGGTGGAAAAACCGTGCTGTATATGCTGGACGCTTTCATCTGTGCGCCATCGGAAGGCGATGAGATCACGGGAAGCAACTCCAAATGGAAGTAGTATCCATTCAACGGGCATTATGCTTCCAGCGTCTTCGTGTCTCAGGATCCGGTAGCCATTGACTCTGTGGGTGCTGACTTCCTCATGAACGAACCAGCAGTGATTAACAATAACGACAGCCTGAAAGACAACGCCACTGTGGAAAATTATCTCCATGAGGCTAGTCTGGTAAAGAATGCGCCGTCTGGAAATGTGTACAAAGACGGGAATGGAAAAATTGTCAAAAATTTGGGCGCCCACGAACATTGGAACGACCCGGTAAACAGGAAATACAGCCGGAACTTAGGGAAGAAAGAAGGGATCGAGCTGATCAAGATTATGCGCTGAAAACACCAAGGTTTCTGATATTCTGTATCAGCTTTTCCATGTTCCCTGCTGGATTTTTCTATGATATCCTAGACATGACAACAGAGGTCTCCTTTTTTAAATCCAATATTTAGATGACGACTTGTAAACGCGCCAGCTCATGACAATTGCGAAACTCTTTGATTTCGTTGTCGCGGGCTGGTGCGTTTTACATATAGAAACGGAAGTGAAGCCATATGAAACTACAGCAATTAATCTATTTCCGAGAAGTGGCCAGGGAACTGCATTTCACAAGAGCCGCAGAAAAACTCTTTGTGTCCCAATCCAGCCTCAGCCATGCGATTCAGGAGCTGGAGCATGAGCTGGGAGCTCCCCTGTTTTTACGAAGAAACGGGAAGCGAATCAGCCTGACCAATTATGGTGAGATTTTTTTGCCATTCGTGACTCGGGGGCTGCGGGAATTGGAGGAGGGGCAGCTGACGCTGGAGCATATGCTTGCGCCAAACAGCGGCCACGTGAATCTGGCCTATACGTATATCAATGTGTGCAATATGATCGCGGACCTGCTGGAACAGTTCCACCAGGATCCAGCCAACGCTTCTATTTCCGTTAATTCCACAGTCAACCACGGAGGGAGAAGGTTCATAGAAGAAGCGCTGGCCCTGTGCGACGCGGATCTGGCTTTCAGCTGCTATGATTTCCCGGAAAACAAACATGTGGAGGCTATGGAGATCACAGAGCAGCAGTTATATGTGGCGCTGCCCACCAGCCACGGGTTGGCAAAGAAGGAGAGACTTCGCTTAAAAGAATTGGAGCGTGAACCAGTGATCATGCTCGCGGGTTCCCTGCATTTATATGACTGGGTCGTCAGTATGTTTCAAAAAGAAGGGCTTGTGCCTAAATATGTGGACGGGTGCGTGGACTGGACTTCACAGCTGATTGAAGTTGAGCGGGGAGCAGGCGTGGCGATTTTACCCAAAATGGATGTTTCTCAAAACCGCGTTGCTTACGTGCCCCTTGACCATCAACAAAGCAGGCGGCCGCTTTACCTGCTGTGGCCGGCTGACCGCGAATTATCCAAAGCCACAAAACGATTTCGGGAGTTTTGCGTGGAATATTTCCGAAAGCAGGAAAGACGATAAAAACTGTCATGCTATAAAGCACAAAACGAAACAAGCGAAATGAGGGAGCTGTGGTTAGCTCCCTTTGTTTTGCGAATATTTGCCCTTTTAGGCTGCTTTTTCACTGTGTCCCTAGATTTTACAGCGAGCGGGCGATCTCATAGGCCTGGGCGCTGGTGGTCTGGATAGTGTTTTTGCTGCCGGTGATGTCACCAACTTCGTACAATTCTAGGCCGCACCCTTTCAACTCATTGTAAAGAGACGGCGCAGCAGTCACGCCAGTGGTCACTACGATGCTGTCAGCTGGCAAAACTTCTCGCTTGCCGCCAGTTTCCACGGTGACGGATTTGCCCTCTACTGCCACGGCCCGGGTACCCCGCAAAATCTGGACATGGTGGTAGGACAGCAGCTCGTTCAGCATCTGGTGCACGTCATCTGTGGTGACTGCGTCTTTGGCGACTTCGGATTTTTGCTCGATGAGAGTGACTTGCTTTCCGTGGTTTGCCGTCAGATCATAAGCGATCTCTCCGCCAACGCAGCCGCCGCCGATGACAGCGACCTTGTTTCCCAACATATGACCCAAAGAAGGGCTGTTCCTTAGGATCTCCGGCGCATAGTGGACCTTGGCTGATGCGATCCCGGAAATCTGTGGGACAGCGTATACAGAACCAGTCGCCAGGATCACCACATCGACACCCAGCCTTTTCACGGCCTCTGCGGTCATGTCACAGCTTGTATGTATGGAAACTCCCAGATGTTTCAATTCCCGCTGATACCACTGATTCAGTTTTTCAATACCTGCCTTGAAGCTTTGTGCCGCAGCCGCCAGCATGTGGCCGCCTGCCTGCGCTCCCTTTTCATAAACAGCCACTTGATGGCCCGCCAGAGCCGCAGTGTGAGCAGCCACCAGGCCGCCGATTCCACCGCCGATGACAGCGACTTTTTTAGAAACCGCAGCCTTGGGAATCCCATAGCTCCATTCCCGCATGGCCGCTGGATTGGCGGAGCAGAGCGGCACGCCTGTCTTCAAATTCCAATGCTCGCAGCTGCAGCACTGGATACAGGGCCGGATATGGGAAACTCGTTCTTCTGAAACCTTGCGGGCATATTGGGTGTCCACCATGGCTGCCCGGCAAATGGTGATGCCATCGATATCGCCTCGCTCCAGAGCCTGTTCGCACATTTCTGCGTCATCCATCAGGCCCGTGCAGAAAATCGGCACGGAAACCTCTTTTTTCACCTGCTTTGCCAGCTCCAAATTGTAGCCTTTTTCCATGTAATACGGATTGACGCAATAATAATGAGACTCGTAAGTGCCGGAGTTGAAATTGAACATGTCGATCCCATAAGACTCTAATTTTTTCGCCACTTCAATCGTCTCATCGATGTCTCGCCCAAATTCATCGGACCCATCCAAGGACGCCTCTGTGAAACTCTTCATATAAGTTTTCAGCGCCATGCGGATGGCCACAGGAAACTCCTGGCCGCAGGCTTCTTTAATGCCTGTGATCAGCTTGCGGTACACGGTCAGCCGCCCATCCAGATCGCCGCCATATTCATCTGTCCGCAGATTGGTGCGTTTCATCTCGAACTGATCCAGCAGATATCCGAAATGGGCATGGATCTCCGCTCCGTCAAACCCATTGGCCTTTGCGTATTCTGCCAGACGGACGGCTTCGCTGAGGAGACGCTCGATTTCTTCTTTTGTCAATTCCTCCGTGAATTTGCTGGGATCTTTCAATGTCGGAAGCACGGAAGGGGCTTTCCCATTGCGCATGCGGCCTGGACCAAAGGCAATCTGAAGAAAAATTTTCGAGCCATACTGGTGCACCCGTTCCGTTACTGTGCGGAATGTGTATCCAGAAACCTTCGGCGCATATAGCGGGCTGGGCTTGTCATTCAAAACATTGAAGGGATCCACGGTTTGATCCCCGTAGTTAGAGCCGGTGACGATCAGGCCAAAGCCGCCCCGGGCGTAGGCCACCTGGTATTCAACGCCATTGGGCGTGTAGCCTCCCATCTGATCATACAGCAAAAACCTGCCGGTCACAGCGCCTGCCTGATAACGGTTTTTAATGGTGATGCCGCCGATGTTCAGCGGTGTCATAGAAATTCTTTTTTTCATCATGTTCCTCCATCTAAGTGAAAAGTAGTCATTGGATGCTTTCATCCTATCAGGGTGCCTCGATATAGGGCCAATACTTATTTTTCATGGGAACCATCGTTGTTCAACATGGGACGCATAGAGCGCCAAATTGCAAGGAGTTTCAGGAAATCATGGAAAAACTGATAATTATTATCGGATTTTCGATATTCCCAAGGGAGTAATGGTGGAAATATACTGTACTTATTCAAAAGGTCGCAGAGGGATTGACTTAGACGAAGAAAAGGAAGGAGGAATTTATGGAAAAAGCATTAGTAGTCTGCAAATAAAAAGTCAAGCAGAAATTTGTGAACTTTGAAAAATTTATACAG